>NZ_JAHFVJ010000003.1:139191-186954 GCF_018599165.1 Dyella sp. LX-66 | reverse complement strand
CGGGGGTTGGGGGGGGGTCGCCGCCGGCGACCCCCAACGCCGGTACCTCCAAACACGCCGCAACGTTGGGGTTCGCCTGCGGCTCACCCCAACCTACACCTGGGTCATTCGCGCAGCGCTGCGAGAAAACTGCGCCGCCACGCCGTGATGTCCTGCCTCTCCAGCACATCCATCATCGCCCGCCAGCGCATCCGCCTTTCCTCCACCGGCATCGCCAGCGCCATCTCCAGTGCATCGGCCACCTCTTCGGTATCGGCGGGATTCACCAGCAAAGCCTCGGTCAACTCCTGCGCCGCACCCGCAAACCGCGACAACACCAGCACCCCCGGATCCTCCGGGTTCTGGCTCGCCACATACTCCTTCGCCACCAGGTTCATGCCATCGCGCATCGGCGTCACCAGCCCGACCTTGGCATTGCGGTAATACCCGCTCAGCACGCTGTGCGGAAACGACTTGTTGACGTAGCGGATCGGCACCCAGTCCGGCGCCGCGTACATGCCGTTGATATGCCCGGCCTTGCGTTCGAGATCGCGGCGGATCTGCCGGTATTCCGGCACGGTGCTGCGCGACGGCGGGGCGATCTGCAGGAAGCTCACGCGGCGGTGCCAGGCCGGCACGCGTTCGAGCAGGCGCGCATAGGCGTCGAAGCGCTGCGGCAGGCCCTTGGAATAGTCCAGCCGGTCCACGCCGATGATCAGCGCGCGGCCTTCCAGGCTGCTGCGCAGGTCTTCGATCGGGTCCAGCGCGCCGGCTTTCGCCGCCGCCTCGGCCACGTGCCGCGTATCGATGCCGATCGGGAACACGCCCGCGTGGAAGCGCCGGTTGCCCAGCCGCAGGCGGTGGCCGCCGCGCAGGCGGGCGCCGGTTTCGTGCACGAAGTATTCCTCCAGCGCGCGCAGGTCGCGCGCCGTGTGCACGCCTATCAGGTCGTAGGCGGCCAGCGTTTCCAGCAGCTCGCGATGGCGCGGCAGGGCGATGAGCAGGCCCGCCGCCGGCAGCGGCGTATGCAGGAAGAAGCCGATGCGGTTGCGCACGCCGCGCTCGCGCAGCATCGAGGCCAGCGGGATCAGGTGATAGTCGTTGATCCAGATCACGTCGTCCTGCTCGACCAGCGCGGCCAGGCGCTCGGCGAACACGCGGTTGACGCGCAGATAGCCGTCCAGATGGCCGCGGTTGTAGTCGACCAGGTCCGGCCGGTAATGCAGCAGCGGCCATAAGGTGCGGTTGGCGAAGCCGTCGTAGAAATGGTCGTGGTCGTCGCGCGACAGATCGATGGTGGCGTAGTGCACGGGGCCGTCGTACAGGTGATGCACGGTGGCCGCCGTCTCGCCGGCGATCTTGCCGCTCCAGCCGAACCACAGGCCGCCGGCTTCCTGCAGCGCCGCGCGCATGGCCGAGGCGAGGCCGCCGGTGGCAGTCTGCTTGGGCAACGCGACGCGGTTGGAGACGACGATCAGGCGGCCGGTGCGTAACGGCACCACGCTCATAGCTCGTCCTCCCAGCGGCGCGACAAGCGCATCGCGGTCTGCACCAGGCCCACCAGCGAATAGGTCTGCGGAAAATTGCCCCAGTGCTCGCCGGTGCCCGGCGCCAGATCCTCCGACAGCAGGCCCAGCGGATTGAGCTGCGACAGCATGTGCTCGAACATCTGCCGCGCGCGCCGCTTGCGGCCGGTGGCCGCGAGCGCCTCGATATACCAGAAGGTGCAGATATTGAAGCTGGTTTCCGGCGTGCCGAAGTCGTCCGGCGCGATATAGCGGAACAGATAATCGCCGCGGCCGAGTGCCTTGCCGATCGCATCGACGGTGGCGATGAAGCGCGGATCGCGCCCGCGCACGAAGCCGATATCGGCCAGCAACAGCAGGCTGGCGTCCAGGTGTTCGCCGTCGTAGGCGTCGACGAAATGCCCCAGCCGTTCGTTCCAGACGCGCGCGGAAATACGCTCGTGCAGCGCCACCGCCTCGTCGTGCCAGTAGCGCGCGCGATCGGTCAGGCCCAACTCGGTGGCGATATGCGCCAGGCGGTCGCAGGCAGCCCAGCACATCGCCGCCGAATAGGTGTGCACGGCAGCGCGGCCGCGGAATTCCCACAGCCCCGCGTCAGGCTCCTCCGCCATGCGCAGTGCCATGCGACCCATGCTTTCCAGGCGCTCGAAAGTGCGCGCGTCGCCGCGGTTCTCCAGGCGCTGGTCGAAGAACAGCTGCGCCGAAGCCAGCACCACCGAGCCGTACACGTCGTTCTGGCGCTGGCGCCAGGCGTCGTTGCCGATGCGCACCGGCCCCATGCCGCGGTAGCCGGCCAGGCCTTCGGCCTCGCGCTCGGGCAGTTCGCGCTCGAAGGTGATGCCGAACACCGGGCCGACTTCGTGGTCGCCCTCGGCGGAGACGATGTTGAACACGTAGCGGATGTATTCCTCCATGCTGCGCGTGGCGCCCAGCCGGTTGAGCGCGCGCACCACGAAGGCGGCGTCGCGCAGCCAGCAGTAGCGATAGTCCCAATTGCGGCTGGTGCCTGGCGCTTCGGGAATCGAGGTGGTCAGCGCGGCGATGATGGCGCCGGTGGCCTCGTACTGGCACAGCTTCAAGGTGATCGCGGCGCGGATCACCGGCTCCTGCCATTCGTAGGGAATGGACAGATAGCGCACCCAGTCGCGCCAGTAGGCGATGGTGTATTCCAGCGTGCCGTGGATGAAATCCGCGGGGCTGGTGGCGAGCGTTTCGTCGGGGCCGAACACCAGGTTGGCGGGGCGGTCCAGGTGGAAGAACAGGCCGCGCTCGATCAGCGGCACCGCCACGTCGGTGGTCAGGCGCTGCACCACGTCGCTCAGCAGAAACCGCAGGTGATTGCTGCCGGAGGTGGTATCGGGCTGACGCGCGCCGTAGTCGCACAGCGGCCGCAGCAGGATGCGGATGCGCGGATTGCCCTGGATCGGCCGGATGCGCCGGGCCAGCATCACCGGATGGTAGAAGCGTCCGCGGGTGCGGTGGCGCGGCGCGAAATCGGTGATCTCGATGGCATTGCCGTGGCGGTCGTACAGCCGAGTGACCAATACCGCGGTGTTCGGCAGATAGGCCTGCTCGGCCCGCTCCACGTGTTCCAGCTCGACGCTCCAGTCGCCGCCCTCGCAGGTGGGCGAGAGCAGGGCGCAGAAGCTGGCGTCGCTGTCGAAGCGCGGCAGGCAGCACCACACGATGCGGGCCATGCCGTCGATCAGCGCGGCCACGCTGCCGTTGCCGATCACGCCCAGAGCCAGGGTCTGCGGATTGGCTCGGGTGTCGCTGCCGCCAGGTCCGGTGTCGTCGGACCTGGTGCGGGGTTCAGGCATTCCCTCCAAGGGCATGGGCATGGGGTTGGACTCCTTGCTTGAGCACGTTCAAGACACGTTGCAGCCAGGCCTGTGCCGACGACGGGCCTGGCAGGGTGTATTGGGCGAGCGTGGGTTCGCGTTCGCCGACGCGGACGCTGATCCCGTTCTCCAGATTGGTGGCGGCGAAGCCGTGTTCGTCGGTGAGGTCGTCGCCGAGATACACCGGCAGGCGGCCGGCGAACGGCGGGCGTTCCAGCAGTTCGGTCACGGCCTTGCCCTTGTCCATGCCGGCGGGCTTGAGTTCCAGCACCAGATTGCCGGCCTGTAGCTCGTAGCCGGGCAGGCCCGGCAGCAGCGCCTGCACGGCTTCGCGCAGCGCTTCGTACGCGGCCGGCGCGGCGCGGCAATGCAGGGCCACGGCCAGGTTCTTGTTCTCCACCAGCACGCCGGGATGCTCGCGCGCGATCGATTCGGCCGCATGCAGCACCAGGGTGCGCCGGCTGGCGCTGACGCGCGTCTCGCGCCGCTCGCCGTCGGCATGGCGCAGCTGCAGGCCGTGCAGGCCGGCCATCGCCCACGGCGGCGAACCGAACAGCGCATCGAGGCTGACCAGGCTGCGCCCGCTCACCAGCGCGAGCGCGCCTTCGAGATGGGCGTAGAGTTCGGCCAATAGCGCGTACAGCTCGGGCTCGAGGCGCACGTCGTCGGGGCGTTCGGCAAACTCGAGCAGGGTGCCGTCGACGTCGAGGAACAGGGCCCAGCGGTCGTCGGTGCCGGGCAAGGGCGGTGCCGGAAGCGGCGTCGCCGCGGGCATGCGGGGGAAGGCGGGGGAAAAAGACATCAGGACGAGCCTAGCAGGGCGAATGTGAAGATCAGCTTTGGATGTGTCTGCGTGAACCAACGTAGGTTGGGGGGAGCGCAGCGAACCCCAACGGTGCCGCCGCGTTGGGGTTCGCTGCGCTCCCCCCAACCTACTTGAATCGTTGAGGTCGGACCGCATCTCATCCGGCAGTGAGCGGCCTCGGGGGCTGCCGAATCTTTCTCTTTGCGGGGTTCTATCTATGCGGATGGACAAACTGACATCGCGCTTCCAACAAGCGCTGGCCGACGCGCAATCCATGGCGGTGGGCCGCGACAACAACATGCTCGAACCGGTGCACGTGATGGCCGCGCTGCTCGACCAGCAGGGCGGCACCACCGCGCCGCTGCTGACCCAGGCCCAGGTCAACGTGCCCACCTTGCGCCAGCGCGTGGCCGAGGCGGTGGACCGCCTGCCGCGCGTCAAAGGCGACGAAGGCAATGTGCATATCGGCAACGACCTCACGCGCCTGCTCAACCTCACCGACAAGCTCGCGCAGCAGCGCGGCGACCAGTTCATCGCCAGCGAGTTGTTCGTGCTCGCGGCGCTGGAAGACAAAGGCGATCTCGGCGCGGCATTGAAGGCCGCGGGCGCCCACAAAGCCAACCTGGAACAGGCGATCGACAAGATTCGCGGAGGCGAAAAGGTGCAGAGCGAGAATGCCGAGGACCAGCGCCAGGCGCTGGAGAAATACTGCGTCGACCTGACCGCGCGCGCCGAGAGCGGCAAGCTCGATCCGGTGATCGGCCGCGACGAGGAAATCCGCCGCACCATCCAGGTGCTGCAGCGGCGCACCAAGAACAACCCCGTGCTGATCGGCGAACCCGGCGTGGGCAAGACCGCCATCGTCGAAGGCCTGGCCCAGCGCATCGTCAACGGCGAAGTGCCCGAAGGCCTGCGCGACCGCCGCGTGCTGGCGCTGGACATGGGCGCGCTGATCGCCGGCGCCAAGTTCCGCGGCGAGTTCGAGGAGCGCCTGAAGGGCGTGCTCAACGACCTGTCCAAGCAGGAAGGCCGGGTGATCCTGTTCATCGACGAGCTGCACACCATGGTCGGCGCCGGCAAGGCCGACGGCGCCATGGACGCCGGCAACATGCTCAAGCCCGCGCTGGCGCGCGGCGAGCTGCACTGCATCGGCGCCACCACCTTGGACGAGTACCGCAAGTACATCGAGAAGGACGCCGCGCTGGAGCGCCGCTTCCAGAAGGTGTTCGTGGGCGAGCCCAGCGTGGAAGACACCATCGCGATTTTGCGCGGCTTGAAGGAGCGTTATTCGGTGCACCACGGCGTGGAGATCACCGACCCGGCCATCGTCGCCGCGGCCACGCTGTCCAACCGCTACATCACCGACCGCCAGCTGCCGGACAAGGCGATCGACCTGATGGACGAGGCGGCCAGCCGCATCCGCATGGAGATCGATTCCAAGCCGGAGGAACTGGACCGCCTGGAACGCCGCCTGATCCAGCTGAAGATCCAGCGCGAAATGCTGCGCAAGGAAACCGACGAGGCGTCCAAGAAGCGCCTGGCCGACCTGGAAAGCGATATCGAAAAACTCGAGCGCGAGTTCTCCGACCTCGACGAAGTGTGGAAGTCGGAGAAGGCGCTGCTGCAGGGCGCGACCAAGATCAAGGAACAGATCGAGCAGGCCCGCGTGCAGCTGGAAGCCGCGCAGCGCCGGCAGGACTACGCCAAGATGAGCGAGCTGCAGTACGGCCGCCTGCCGGAACTGGAAAAGCAGCTCGCCGCCGCGCAGGCCGCCGAGAAGCACGAGTTCAAGCTGGTGCAGGACCGCGTCACCGACGAGGAGATCGCCGAGGTGGTGTCGCGCTGGACCGGCATCCCGGTCAGCAAGATGCTGGAAGGCGAGCGCGAGAAACTGCTGCATATGGAAGAAGCGCTGCACAAGCGCGTGGTCGGCCAGGACGAAGCGGTGCGCGCGGTGTCCGACGCGATCCGCCGCGCCCGCGCCGGCCTGTCTGATCCGAACCGCCCGTATGGCTCCTTCCTGTTCCTGGGCCCCACCGGCGTGGGCAAGACCGAGCTGTGCAAGGCGCTGGCCGAGTTCCTGTTCGACACGCAGGACGCGATGGTGCGCATCGATATGAGCGAATTCATGGAGAAGCACTCGGTAAGCCGCCTGATCGGCGCGCCCCCCGGCTATATCGGCTACGAGGAAGGCGGCTATCTCACCGAGGCGGTGCGCCGCCGTCCGTACAGCGTGATCCTGCTGGACGAGGTGGAGAAGGCGCATCCGGATGTGTTCAACATCCTGCTGCAGGTGCTGGACGATGGCCGCCTCACCGACGGCCAGGGCCGCACGGTGGATTTCCGCAATACCGTGATCGTGATGACCTCCAACCTGGGCTCGCAGCTGATCCAGGAGCAGGCCGGCGATTCCGAAGCCGACTACCTGCAGATGAAGGCTTCGGTGCTCGGCGTGGTGCAGGCGCACTTCCGTCCGGAGTTCATCAACCGCCTGGACGAGCTGGTGGTGTTCCGCCCGCTGGAGAAGAAGCAGATCCGCAAGATCGCCCTGATCCAGCTGATCCACCTGGAGAAGCGCCTGGCCGAACGCCAGCTGCGCCTGGAGATCGGCGAGAAGGCGCTGGACCTGCTGGGCAATGTGGGCTTCGATCCGGTGTACGGCGCGCGGCCGCTGAAGCGCGCGATCCAGCAGCAGCTGGAGAATCCGCTGGCGCGGGAGATCCTGGAGGGAAGGTTTGCTTCGGGGGATACGATTGCGGTGGATGCGGAAGGCGGGCAGTTGGTGTTTCGGAAGCAGTAAAAGAAAGGCGCCGAAGAGGCGCCTTTCTTTGTCCGGTCCGCATGGCGTAGGTGGGGGTGAGCCGCAGGCGAACCCCAACGTTCACCAGCTTGATGCGCATCGCACCGTTGGGGTTCGCCTGCGGCTCACCCCAACCTACGCCGTCTTGTTTGTCAGCGCGGCTCGCTCTGGCTTGGCAAGCCATTCTCCATATGCCCCGCCAACCGCCGCCAATAACCCGCCAGCTCAGCAACCGTCACACTCAAGTCGTACCAGTTGGCATAGCCACCCAGTGCCCAACTGTCATTCACCGTGGCCCCGGCGGCGACCGAATAAATCCGCACATCGCCCTCCACATAAGCATTGCTGACCGTCACGGTGCATGCCGCGCCGCCGTTATTGGTCACGGCCAGCCGCAGGCGATTGCCTGCAGTGTCGTAGCTCGCTGCCACTTCCGGCGCCGCACCCATCCCGGTGGCCACGCTGCCGCGATACTGCCGCAGAAAACCATTCGGCCCATGCGCCTCCAGGTCGTACACGCCCTGGGTGTAACGCGCCGCGCTCCAGTAATCCGACAGCTGCTTGCCCGCTTCCACCGTGTAGCGCCACGGCCCATCGCTGCGGTTGGCCGCATACAACTGGAACACCGCGCCGGCTGCACCGTCGTTATGGAAGTCGATCCAGTAGCGCCCCGCCGCGGCATCCACTCGGCCATCCGCGCGCAAGGTGTAAGGGAGTGCGCGTGCCGGACGCGTGCCGGCTTCCTGTGCGGGCATCGCCTGCGTGGAAGGAATGCCCGGCGCCGGCAGGTTCTTGCACTGTTGGTCCGCGGCGGCGGTATAGCCGGTAGTGGAGGGCAGGCTGGGCCAGCCGTTGTTGCTGCCGCTGAAATCGAAGGCGCTGAGCAGGTCGCCGCACACGGCGCGGCGCCAGGCACTGATATTCGGTTCCATCACGCCGAAGCGCTGCTCCAGGAAACGCAGCACCGAGGTGTGGTCGAACACCTGCGAACACACCCAGCCGCCGCGCGTCCACGGCGACACCACGATCAGCGGCACGCGGAAGCCCAGGCCGATCGGCTGGCCGTTGCTGATCTCGCCCGTCACGCTCACCGTCGACAAGCCGTCGTTGGACGAAGCCGGAGGCGTCGGCGGCGGCACGTGGTCGAAGAAGCCGCCGTTCTCGTCGTAGTTGAGGATGAAGGCGGTCTTGGTCCACACCGCCGGATTGGCGGCGAGCGCGGCGAGCAGGCGCGCGCTCAGGTCCTCGCCGTAGGCCGGCTTGAAGCTCGCGTGTTCGGACAGGTAATCGGCGGCCACGATCCACGACACCTGCGGCAGCGTGTCGTTGGCGACGTCCTGCGCGAATGCGGCGACCATGTCCGCCTGCGTGGCCATGCCCTTGTCGTGCAGCGGCGTGCCGGCCTTGGCCTGCTTGAAGTTCTTGAACCAGGCCAGCGCGTTGTCGTCGAAGTTGTTGCTCTCCTGGTAGACCTTCCAGCTCACGCCGGCCTTTTCCAGGCGCTCGGCATAGGTGGTCCAGGTAAAGCCCGCGCTCGGCTCGGTGTTGTCCAGCACCGCCGCCTGGCCGATGGACAGGCCGTTGCTGCCGGTCATCGCATGCAGGCGGTTGGGGTTGGTCTGGGTGAGGGTGGCGGCGAAGTAGTGGTCGCAGATGGTGAAGGCGTCGGCCAGCGCGTAATAGAACGGCAGGTCGGCGCGCTCGAAATGGCCCATGCCCAGGCCGGCCGCGCGCGCGGTGTTCCACGCGTCGAACTTGCCCTTGTTGAAGATCGCCGTGTCCACGGGGTAGTTCATCGCCGGCGCATTGGCGCAGATCGCGCTGGTGGTCGCGGTGTTCATGCGGAACGGCAGCAGATAGCCGTCCGTATGGCCGGTGTAGGGCTGCTGCCACACGTTGCGCGCACCGCCGGGCAGCGGCGCCGGCACGCGGTCGCCGAAGCCGCGCACGCCGCGCAGGCCGCCGTAGTAATGATCGAAGGAGCGGTTCTCCTGCATGAAGATCACCACGTGCTTAACGTCGGTGAGGTCGCCGGTGCCGGTCATGGCGGGGGCGGCCAGGGCCTGGCGCAGGGTCTCGGGGAGCAGGGAGGCCGCGGCCAGGCCGCCGGCGGAGGCGGCGGTCATCTGCAGGAAGCGGCGTCGCTTGGTGTCGATCTGGCTCATGGGGGGCTCGGTCGGCGCCTGTTTGCAGGCGCTGCATAGGTAATCGCAGTGGTGTTGCAGTGGCTTGCCAGGTGTGCGTCAGTGGGGAGACACGGGGTGGACTGGGGGGAAGGGGGTCTAGCGCCTCCCCTTGCTCGTCATCCCGGCGTAGGCCGGGATCCAGTGGCGATATCGCTCGGTCATTGCGTTGACGCTGGGGTGTCTCGCCGTTGGCGAGTGTTTCGTGCCGCTGCCGCGGCCCGAGTTACTTTTTCTCTGCGTGCCCAGAGAAAAAGTAACCAAAAAGAGAGGGCACCCTGCTTGGCGCCCTCAGCAGCGCAGCTGCTGAGGGTCCGTGAGGGCTGGCCGGGCTTTTTGACAGGGCATCCTTGCCCTGATCAAAAAGGCGAGGACTCCTGTCCTCGCCCCCTTCGGGGCCTGATCGTCCAGCCCTCACCGCCGGCGCCAAGGGGACCCGGTGGATCAAAAGCAACGGCGCACAAGCGGAACGCCGCGGCTGCGCCGCGAGCTCTTCGCTGGGTTTTCGCCTCGCCCTGCATCCCCCTCTCCCCTCCGGGGAGAGGGTTGGGGTGAGGGGTCGGGGCTCGCCGCGACGCCTCCTGCTCGACATGACGAGCGCCCGCTTGTCGTGCTGCTAAGATGCCCGGGCCTGAGGTGACCGCTGGCTTGGCTGGTGGTTGAAACGGGAATCCGGTGCGCCGTATTGACGGCTATTCCGGAGCTGCCCCCGCAACGGTAGGCGAGACACGATCGGCAAGAGCCACTGTGCTGCGAAGCATGGGAAGGCGCCGGTCGGGGAGGCACCAGCCTTCGCTCGCGAGCCCGGAGACCGGCCTCGAGGTGAACCGGACATGCGGTGGGCGTGCTCCTGGCGAGCGCGCCCTCGTCGTGCGTCCGTCCGGAGCTCCTTCCGCCTGTCCTGCAACCGAAGCGATTCCGCGCGGGCAGGCGCGGTCCAGGAGCCACCAGTGTCATTGCATGTTCCGTCCTTGCGCCGGTCCGCGTTTGCGGCCGCGTTTTCCCTTGTCTGTTGTTCCACCGCCGCGCTGGCCGACGAGCCCTCGCAGGACCTCAAGGGCGTGGTGGTCACCGCCACCCGCACCGAGCAGAGCGAATCGGCCACGCTGGCCGCCGTCACCGTGATCGACCGTGCCGAGATCGAGCGCCTGCAGCCGCAGTCCGTGGCGGACCTGCTGCAGGGCACGCCGGGCCTGTCGATGGCCAATAACGGCGGCCCGGGCAAATCCACGTCGCTGTTCCTGCGCGGCACCGAGGCCGACCACGTGCTGGTGCTGGTGGATGGGGTGAAGATCGGCTCGGCCACGCTGGGCCAGCCGTCGATCCAGAACATCCCGGTGGAGCAGATCGAGCGCATCGAAATCGTGCGCGGTCCGTTCTCCAGCCTCTATGGTTCCGAAGCACTGGGCGGTGTGATCCAGATCTTTACCCGCCGCCCCAGCGGCGCCTTCGAGCCGAACCTGGAGCTGGGCTACGGCAGCAACGACAGCTTCCGCGGCGCGGCCGGCCTGGCCGGCAAGGTGGGCGAGGGCTGGTATGCGGTGCAGGCCACGCACGAGGACACCGACGGCATCAACGCCTGCCGCGGCAAGCCGTCGCCGCGCGGCGCGGGCTGCTTCGTCAATGAGCCTGACCGCGATGGCTTCCGCGACAGCTCCGTCTCGCTCAAGGGCGGCTACCGCTTCAACCAAGCCTGGGATGCCGACGCGCAGTGGCTGCGCAGCTGGGGCTACAACGCCTACGACGGCTCCACCAGCAACCAGTCCGACGTGGTGCAGCAGGACTACGGCGCACGCGCGCACTGGCGGCCGAGCCGCGATTTCACGCTCATCGCGAGCGCGGGACAGAGCGCGGACCTGAGCGACAACTACCTCAACGGCCGCTACACCAGCACCTTCAATACGCACCGCGATCTCGGCTCGCTGCAGGGCGATCTGAATCTCGGCGGCGGCCTGTGGAGCCTGGGCTACGACTGGCAGCGCGACCGCGTCGACAGCAACACCAGCTATGCGCGCGACCAGCGCCTCAACCGCGGCCTGTTCGCGCAGTGGCAGCAGACGTTCGGTACGCAGTCGCTGCAGGCCAGCTTGCGCCACGACGACAACCAGCAGTTCGGCGGCAAGACCACCGGCAGCCTGCTGTGGGGCTGGGACTTCACGCCGGGCATGCGCCTCACCGCCAGCGCCGGTTCCGCCTACAAGGCGCCGACCTTCAACGAGCTGTACTACCCCGGCTACGGCAACACCGCGTTGCGGCCGGAAAGCTCGCGCAGCTACGAGCTGGGCCTGCGCGGCACGCCGCGCTGGGGCCTGTGGTCGCTCAATGCCTTCGAAACCCGTATCCGCGACCTGATCGCCTACGACGCCTCGCGCGGTGTGCCGGGCAATGTCGATCGCGCGCGCATCCGCGGCGCCGAGGCGGTGGCTTCCACCACGCTGGCCGGCTGGACCTTGCGCGGCACCGCCACCTGGCTGGATCCGCGCAACCGCAGCGACACTTATCGCGACAAGCTGCTGCCGCGGCGTGCCCCGCGCAGCGCGCGCGTGGATGCGGACCGCAGCTTCGGCGACTTCAGCATCGGCGCCAGCGTGTACGCGGCAGGCAAGCGCTACGACGACCTGGCGAACGGCTACCGCCTGGGCGGCTATGCGCTCACCGACCTGCGCCTGGCCTATGCGCTGGACCGCGACTGGAAAGTGCAGCTGAGTGTGCGCAACGCCTTCGACAAGCACTACGAGACCGCGGCCTATTACAACCAACCCGGCCGCACCGCGATGCTGAGCGTGAGCTACCGGCCCGCACAGTGAATCCCTTCCGCCCCGAGGACCGCACCATGTCCACCGCCATGCCACGCTTTTCTGTACCGCTCGCCATCGTGCTCGCCGCGGTGATGATCGCCACGCGCTTCCATCACTTCGGCACCGCGCTGCATCTGCCCGATGCTTCGATGGCGCTGTTCTTTCTTGGCGGCCTGTGGCTGCGGCGGCATCTGGCCTTCGCCGCGTTCATGGCGCTGGCGGTGGCGCTGGACTGGGTGTCGGTGTCGTATGCCGGCGTCAGCGATTTCTGCGTGACGCCGGCCTACTCGTTCCTGCTGCCCGCGTATGCGGTGCTGTGGTACGCGGGGCGGCTGTGGTCAGCGCGGATGGCGCCGGCGCCGTTAGCGCTGGCCGGTGCGTTCGGCGTGGCGCTGGTGGCGGCTTCGATCTCGTTCGCCATTTCCAACGGCGCGTTCTACTGGCTCGGCGGGCGCTATGCGAATCCGCACCTGGGCGAGTACGTTGCCCGCTTGTGGCAGTGGGGCCCGCTGTTCGTGCGCACCACGCTGACCTATGTGATCGTGGCGCTGGCGGCGTATTGGGCGCTGGCGCGCGTGAACTCCACTCGGCAGGCAGGAACCCGGGCATGAGCGACGAAGAACTGCGCCACCGCGAACGCATGCAGCGCAAAAAGGAGCTGGTCGACCGCAAGATCGCCCGCGCCACCATCGACCGCGGCGTGCTGGTGGTGAACACCGGCAACGGCAAGGGCAAGAGCTCGTCGGGCTTCGGCATGCTGGCGCGTTCGCTCGGCCACGGTTTCCATTGCGGCGTGGTGCAGTTCATCAAGGGCAGCTTCTCCACCGGCGAGGAAGCGTTCTTCCGCCGCTTCCCGGACGTGGTCGACTACCACGTGATGGGCGAGGGCTTTACCTGGGAGACCCAGGACAAGGCGCGCGACGTCGCCGCCGCGCAGGCCGCCTGGCAGATCGCCGCGCGCATGCTGGCGGACGAGTGCTATCGGCTGGTGCTGCTGGACGAGCTGAATATCGCGCTGGTCAAGCAGTACGTGACGCTGGAGCAGGTGCTGCCCGCGCTGGCCGCGCGCCCCGCCGGCCAGCACGTGGTGATCACCGGCCGCGGCGCGCCCGATGCGCTGGTGGCCGCGGCCGATACGGTGACCGAGATGCGCGTGGTCAAGCATGCGTTCGAAGCGGGCATCCGCGCGCAGCTGGGAGTCGAGCTGTGAGCGCCGTGCGGCAGGTGCCGGCGCTGCTGGTATCCGCGCCGGCTTCGGGGCAGGGCAAGACCTCGTTCACCGCGGCGCTGGCGCGCGCGCATGCGCGGCGCGGACGGCGCGTGCGGGTGTTCAAGACCGGGCCGGATTTTCTCGATCCGATGGTGCTGGAGCGCGCGAGCGGTGCGCCGGTGTATCAGCTCGATCTTTGGATGTGCGGCGAAGCCGATGTCCGCGCGCGGCTGTATGCGGCGGCGGGCGAGGCCGACCTGATCCTGGTCGAAGGCGTGATGGGTCTGTTCGACGGCGGCACCTCCAGCGCCGACCTGGCGCAGCGCTTCGGCCTGCCGGTGCTGGCGGTGATCGACGGTTCGGCGATGGCGCAGACCTTCGGCGCGGTGGCGACGGGGTTGGCGCGTTATCGCGAAGGTTTGCAGGTGCATGGCGTGGCCGCCAACCGCATCGGTGGCGCCTACCACGCGAAGCTGCTGGCCGAGAGCCTGCCGCCGGAGCTGCACTGGTTCGGCGCCTTGCCGCGCGATCCGGCGCTGGCCTTGCCGGAACGGCATCTCGGCCTGGTCGCCGCGGGCGAACTGGCCGACCTGGATGCGCGCCTGGACGCGCTGGCCGATGCGATGGAGCTGCACGCCGGACTGGACTTGCCGCCGCCGGTGGCGTTCAGCCCGGTCGAAGCAACGCAGGTGCCGCGCCTGCTCGAAGGCCGGCGCATCGCCATCGCACGCGACGACGCGTTCTGTTTTCTCTATCCCGCCAACCTCGACGTGCTGAGGCAGGCCGGCGCGGAACTGTGCTGGTTCTCGCCGCTGGCCGGCGATGCCTTGCCCGGCTGCGATGCGGCCTGGCTGCCCGGCGGCTATCCCGAACTGCATCTGGCGCGGCTGGCCGAGCGCAAGGACCTGCACGCCGCGCTGCGCGCGCACGTCGATGCGGGCAAGCCTTTGCTGGCGGAATGCGGCGGCATGCTCAGCTTGCTCGATGCCCTGGCCACGCGCGAAAGCGATGCGCACACCATGGCGGGGCTGCTGCCCGGCTGGGCGGTGGTGCGCGAGCGGCTGGCGGGGCTGGGCATGCAATCCGTCGAACTGCCGGAAGGCACGCTGCGCGGCCACACCTTCCACTACGCGCATGCGGAGATCACCCAGCCGCCGCTGGTGCATGCAAGCAACCCCGACGGTGGCCCCGCCAAGGAAGCGGTGTACCGGCGTGCGCGGCTCACCGCGAGCTTCGTGCATCTGTACTTTCCCTCCGCAACGGAAGCGGCCCTGCGTCTGTTCCTGCCATGACCGCGCTGGCGCTCACCCTGGCGCTGCTGCTGGACGCGCTGCTCGGCGAACCGCGCCGCGCGCATCCGCTGGTGGCGTTCGGCGGCTGGGCGCGGGCGATCGAGGCGCGGCTGCATCGCGATGCGCGCGGAGCGGGTGTGCTGGCGTGGTGCGTCACGGTGTTGCCATGGGTCGTGGTGACGTGGGCGATAACGCGGATGTTGCCGGCTTGGTGCGACGTCGTGTTCGGCGCGGCGATGCTTTATCTCGCCGTAGGTCTGCGCAGCCTGGGCGAGCACGCCTTGCCGGTGGCGGATGCGCTGGAGCGCGGCGATCTGGCCGCGGCGCGCACGGCGGTCGGGCGCATGGTGAGCCGCGATACCGCGCTGCTGGATGAGCAACAAGTGGCGGCGGCCGCCACGGAATCGGTGTTGGAAAACGGCAGCGATGCGGTGTTCGGCGCGCTGCTCTGGTTTCTGCTGCTGGGCGCGCCGGGCGCGGTGCTGTACCGGCTGGCCAATACGCTGGATGCGATGTGGGGCTACCGCAATGCGCGCTATGAGCGCTACGGCTGGGCCGCGGCGCGGATCGACGATGTGCTGAACTTCGTGCCGGCGCGGCTGACGGCGCTGAGCTATGCGCTGCTCGGCGACTTCCTGCGCGCATGGCATTGCTGGCGCCGGCAGGCGCCGGCGTGGGACAGCCCGAACGCGGGGCCGGTGATGGCGGCCGGCGCGGGTGCGCTGGGTGTGCGCCTTGGCGGCGCCGCGCCTTATGCAGGCGTGTGGGAGGAACGTCCCGCTCTGGGCGAAGGCGCTGCGCCGGATGCCGCGGCGATCCGTCGTGCGCTGCGGCTGGTGCGGCGGAGCGTGCTGCTGTGGCTGGCGGCGATCTGGTGTCTGGTGCCGATCCTCGGAGGCCGTCATGCTTGAACACGGCGGACGCCTGCTGCGCGCAGCGCACGAGTACGGCATTCCCGCGGAGCAGTGGCTCGACCTTTCCACGGGCGTCAGTCCATACGCCTGGCCGGTGCCACCGCTGCCCGCATCCGCGTGGCATCGATTGCCTGAAGACGATGACGGCTTGATCGATGTCGCGCGCACTTACTACGGGCATCCTTCGCTGCTGCCGGTGGCCGGTTCGCAGGCGGCCATCCAGGCCTTGCCGTCGCTGCGCGAGCGCTCGCGCGTCGGCGTGCTCGATCCCGGTTATGCCGAGCACGCGCATGCCTGGCAACGCGCGGGACACAAGGTGGAACGCGCCGCCGCCGATGCGCTGTTCGCCCGTGCGGCGCGCTACGACGTGGTCGTGCTGATCCATCCCAACAACCCCGGCGGCGAACGTTTCGAGCTCGACGCTTTGCTTGCATTGCACGCCACGCTGGCCCGCCGCGGCGGCTGGCTGGTGGTGGACGAGGCGTTTATCGACGCCACGCCCGAACGCAGCCTGTGCGCGGCGCACGCGCTGCCCGGCCTGATCGTGCTGCGCTCGGTGGGCAAGTTCTTTGGCCTGGCGGGCGCGCGCGCCGGCTTCGTCTGCGCGGAACCCGCGCTGCTGGTGGCGCTACGCGAACGCCTGGGGCCATGGACCTTGAGCGGACCGGCGCGCCACGTGCTGAAGCTGGCGCTCGCCGATACCGCGTGGCAGTCAGTGCAGCGCGAGCGTTTGTGCGCAACCAGCACACGCCTGTCGGCGCTGCTCACACGGCATGGCTTGGCTCCGGATGCCGGCTGCGCCTTCTTCCACTGGCGCCGCGACGAACGCGCCACGGCGCTGCAACGCGCGCTGGCACGGCAGGGCGTGCTGGTGCGCCGCTTCGAGCAGCCGCACAGCTTGCGCTTCGGCCTGCCCGGCGACGAGGCGGCGTTCGCGCGGCTCGATACGGCGCTGGCCGGCTGGCGTTCGATCGATCGGAAACAGGAGGTCGCGCCATGAGCGCACGGGTATTGATGATCCAGGGCTGCACCTCCGATGCCGGCAAGAGCACCGTGGTCGCCGCGCTATGCCGCTGGCTGCACCGGCGCGGCGTAGCGGTGGCGCCGTTCAAGCCGCAGAACATGGCGCTCAATTCCGCCGTCACCGAGGACGGCGGCGAGATCGGCCGCGCCCAGGCGGTGCAGGCGCAAGCGGCCGGCGTGCCGCCGCACACCGATTTCAATCCGGTGCTGCTGAAGCCGCAGAGCGATATCGGCGCGCAGGTGATCGTGCATGGCCGCGCGGTCGGCAATATGGATGCGCGCGACTACCACCGCTACAAGCAGGTGGCGATGGATGCGGTGCTCGCTTCGCATGCGCGCCTGGCGCAGCGTTACGCGGCGGTGGTGGTCGAAGGCGCGGGCAGTCCGGCCGAGATCAATCTGCGCGACCGCGATATCGCCAATATGGGTTATGCCGAGGCCGTGGACTGCCCGGTGCTGCTGGTGGCGGACATCGACCGCGGCGGCGTGTTCGCGCATCTGGTCGGCACCCTGGCCCTGCTGTCGGCGAGCGAGCGGGCGCGGATGGCCGGTTTCGTGATCAATCGCTTCCGCGGCGATCTGGCGCTGCTGCAGCCGGGCCTGGATTGGCTGGAACGCGAGACCGGCAAGCCGGTGTTCGGTGTGCTTCCATATCTGCATGGCCTGCATCTGGAAGCGGAGGATGCGCTGCCGCGTGACTCAGGGCGGCGCGAAGACGCACTGCTGCGCGTGGCGGTGCCGGCCTTGCCGCGCATCAGCAACCATACCGATTTCGACGCGCTGCGCGCGCATCCGCAGCTGGATGTGCGCCTGGTGGGGCCGGGCGAGGCATGGCCGCCGTGCGATCTGATCGTGCTGCCGGGTTCGAAGGCGACGCGCGCCGATCTGGAGTGGCTGCGCGCACAGGGCTGGGCCGAGGCGATCGCGCGGCATCTGCGCTATGGCGGCAAGCTGATCGGTATCTGCGGCGGTTTCCAGATGCTGGGGCAGGCGGTGCACGATCCGCACGGCATTGAAGGCGAAGCGGGTTCCAGCGCGGGTCTGGGCTGGCTGGCGATGGAGACGGTGCTGGAGCCGGAGAAGCAGCTGCGCCGCGTGCAAGGCAAGCTCGCGCTGGACGCCGCCGACGTCGCCGGCTACGAAATCCATTGCGGGCGCAGCACCGGCCCCGCGCTCGATGCGCCGGCCTGCCTGCTGGCCGACGGCCGCGCCGATGGCGCGATCTCCGCGGACGGGCACGTGCTCGGCACCTATCTGCACGGCTTGTTCGACGAACCCGCCGCGCTGCAGGCGCTGCTGCGCTGGGCCGGCCTGCACGCGCCGCTCGCCGTCGACGTGCGCGCCTTGCGCGAAGCGAGCCTGGAGCGGCTCGCCGACGCGGTGGAAACGCATCTGGATACCGCGCGCCTGGCCGCGCTGCTGGGAGTGAACGACGCATGCGCAGCCTGATCCTCGGTGGCGCCCGTTCCGGCAAGAGTGCGCTGGCCGAGCGCATGGCGGCGGAGAGCGGGCTGGAGGTGGTCTATCTCGCCACGGCACAGGCGCTGGATGCGGAGATGGCGGCGCGCATCGCCCACCATCGCGCCAGCCGGCCGCCGCACTGGCACGACGTGGAGGAGCCGCTGGCGCTGGCCGATGCGCTGCGCGCACATGCGCGGGCGGATCGCTGCGTGCTGGTGGACTGCCTCACGCTGTGGCTGAGCAACCTGCTCGGCGATGCCGATGGCGAACGCTTCGCGCGCGAACGGCAGGCCTTGCTCGACGTGCTGCCCGATCTGCCCGGCACCATCCTGCTGGTCAGCAACGAAGTCGGCCTCGGCATCGTGCCGATGGGCGAACTGAGCCGGCGCTTCGTCGACGAAGCCGGCCGCCTGCATCAAGCGCTGGCCGCGGTGTGCGGACGCGTGCTGTTCGTTGCGGCGGGCCTGCCGCTGGCTCTCAAAGGAAATCTCGCATGACCATGGAAACTCTCGATTGGCTGGACCTGCCTTGCCGCGCGCCGGATGCGGTGGCGGCCGTGGCGGCGCTGGAACGGCAGGCACAGCTGACCAAGCCGCCGGGTTCGCTGGGCGCACTGGAAGCCGCGGCGGTGCAGCTGGCGGCCTTGCAGGGAGCGGTGAAGCCGTCGCTGGAAAAGGTGTGGATCAGCGTGTTCGCGGCGGACCACGGCGTGGCTGAGGAAGGCGTGTCGGCCTTTCCGCAGGCGGTGACCGGCGCGATGGTGGCGAACTTCGCACAGGGCGGCGCGGCGATCAGCGTGCTGGCGCGCGAGCTGGGCGCTTCGCTGGAAGTGGTGAACCTGGGCACGGTCAACGACGTGGGCGAGCTGCCCGGCGTGCGGCGCGCGTGGATCGCCGCGCAGACGGCGAACTTTGCTCAGGGCGAGGCGATGTCGCCGGCACAACTTGCGTTGGCCTTGCAGGCGGGTGCGCAGAGCGTGCAGCTTGCCGATGAAGCGGGTGCGCAGCTGTTTATCGGTGGCGAGATGGGCATCGGCAACACCACCGCCGCCACGGCGCTGGCTTGCGCCTTGCTCGACGAGGCGCCCGATGCGCTGGCCGGTGCCGGTACGGGACTCGATGAAGCCGGCGTCGCGCGCAAGGCGGCGGTGGTGCAGCGGGCGCTTGCCTTGCATCGTGAAGCGGCTACGCCGATCGCATGGCTGCGTTGCGTCGGCGGCTTCGAACTGGCCGCGCTGGCAGGTGCCTACATAGCCGCCGCCCAGCGTGGCATGCCTGTGCTGGTGGACGGCTTTATCACCAGCGCCGCGGCCCTGGTAGCGGCGCGCCTGCAGCCGGCCTGCCGTCCCTGGATGCTGTTTTCGCACCGCTCGCAGGAACGCGGCCACGCACGCCTGCTCGAAGCGCTGGAGGCCGGACCGCTGCTCGACCTGCAGCTGCGCCTGGGCGAAGCCAGCGGCGCCGCGGTGGCGGTGCCGCTGCTGCGACTGGCCTGCGCGCTGCATGCGGGCATGGCGACGTTTGCCGAGGCGGGAGTGGCGCAGGCATGAGCATCGACCTGCTGCGCCATGGCGATACCGGGCAGCGCAGCTATCGCGGCCAGCTCGACGATCCGCTGAGCGAGCTGGGCTGGGCGCAGCTGCGTGCATCGGTCGCTGGCCGCGCATGGGCCATGATCGTTTCCTCGTCGCTGCGGCGTTGCGCGGATTTCGCGCGCGAACTGGCGGCGGCGCGCGAGCTGCCGCTGCGCATCGATCCGCGCCTGGCCGAATATCACTTCGGCGCCTGGCAGGGCGTGCCGATCGAGACGCTGGCGGAAACCCAGGGCGAGGCGCTGGCGAAGTTCTGGGCCGACCCGGTGGCGCATCCGCCGCCGCAGGCGGAGACGTTCGCGCAGTTCCATGCGCGGCTTGGCGCGGCGCTGGACGATGTCGCCGCCGAATCGCACGGACGCGACGTGCTGGTGGTGACGCATGGCGGCGCGATCCGCCTGCTGCGTTGCCATGCGGAAGGGCGCGCTTACGGCGAGATGGCGAATATCGAAGTGCCGCATGCTTCGCTGCACCGGTTGCCTTGGCGTGCCGAGGTGGACGCGTAATGCGCGGCCTGCTGGTGGCCATCGGCTTTCTCACGCGCATTCCGGTGCCGCACGCCGTGTTCGGAGATGCGGATGCGCGCGTGCGTTCGCTGCCCTGGTACCCGCTGGTGGGCTTGCTGATCGGCGCTTTGCTTTACGCGCTGGCGTGGGCGATCCATGGCTGGCCGCCGCTGCTGTCGGCCGCGGCGATCCTGGCGGCGTGGGTGGCCTTGACCGGTGCGCTGCATCTGGACGGTCTGGCCGACAGCGCGGACGCCTGGGTGGGCGGCATCGGCGACCGTGCGCGCACGCTGGCGATCATGAAGGATCCGAATTGCGGTCCGATGGGCGTGGTCGCGCTGGTGCTGACCTTGCTGCTGAAGTTCGCCGCCCTGGCAAGCGCGCCGGCGTGGCCGGGCCTGCTGCTCGCGCCGCTGCTGGCGCGCGCCGCGCTGGTGGCGGCGTTCCTGTTCGTACCCTATGTGCGCGCCGGCGGCCTGGGCGAGGGGCTGGCCGGTTCGTCGCGCACGATCAACGTCGTTGTCCTGATGCTCGTGGCCGCGGGATGCGCTTGCGCCGGACTTCGCGGCATCGCCTCGCTGCTCGTCGCCATCGTGCTGTTCGCGTTGTGGCGCCGCGCCTGCCTGCGGCGCGTGGGCGGCATGACCGGCGACACCTGCGGCGCCCTGGCTGAACTGACCGAAGCCGCGGTGCTGCTCGCCGCGGCAACGGCGTAGGTTGGGGTGAGCCGCAGGCGAACCCCAACATGGCCAACCTCAGACGCCTCGCATTGTTGGGGTTACTGGCTGCATCAGCAGCCAGCCCTTCAGGCCATCCGCTACGCGGATGTTCGCTACGGCATCCTGCCTTCGCAGTCGCCTGCGGCTCACCCCAACCTACAAGAGCGGGTTACCAGCGGTAGGCAAGCTTCCCGTACACATACGCACCGTTAAAGCCGAACGGCGAGAACACCGAGTAGGGCAGGGTGCCGCTGTTGTCGTTGGCGGGGATCACCCGGTCCGGATAGGTGTTGAACACGTTGTCCGCGCCGAGGGTGAAGGTCCAGCGGTCGAGGTTGTAGTTGACCGCCAGGTCGAGCAGCCACTTGCTGTCGAACTTCTGGTCCAGCGTGGCGGTGGTGGAGTTGTAGGAGATAAAGCTGCCGTAGCGGGTCAGCGCGCCCCTCAGGCTCCAGCGGTCCACGCTGTACAGGCCGCTGAGAATCAGCTTGCTGCGCGGCGTGGTATCGGCCAGCAGGCCGTACTGGTCGCGGCGGTCGATGCGCTTGAGGTTCAGGCCCAGCGCGTTGAGCGCGGCGGGATTGGCCTTGAGGTCGGTGACCTTGTTCTTGTTGTAGTTGTAGCTGAGCGTGGCCTGCAGGGTGCCGGCGTTGCCGAAGTCGAACAGGTAGCTGCCGACCAGGTCCACGCCGCGCGTGCGCGTGTTCAGCGCGTTGGTGAAGTAGGCGATGCCGCTGTAGTTGAGATCGGCGACGCCGTTGGCCACCAGGTAGTTGTGCACCGTGGCCGAATTGGTGGCCAGGTTGCTGGACAGCACGATGCGGTTGTCGATCTTGATCTGGTACACGTCGATGCTGAGGTTCAGCGGGTCGATCGGATTCCACACCGCGCCCACGGTGAGGTTGCGCGACTTCTCCGGCTTCAGCGGCTCGCCGCCCAGCAGGGTGGCCACCTTGCTGGTGGCCGGCACGATGCCGGTGTTGTAGATGCCCTGAGGCAGGCCCAGCGAATTGCCGGCGCCGAAGAACAGCGAGGAGACGTACGAGTAATTCTGCTGCGCCAGCGACGGTGCGCGGAAGCCGGTGGAGGCGCTGCCGCGCAGGGCGAAGCGGTCGGTGAAGTCGTAGCGCAGCGCCAGTGCGCCCGAGGTGGTGTTGCCGAAGTCGCTGTAGTGCTCGTGGCGTCCGGCCAGCGAGGCGCCGAGCTTGTCGGTGAGGTTGGTTTCCAGGCTCACGTATTCGGCCACGTCGTGGCGCGCATGCGAACCCGCATTGGCCGGCTGGAAGCCGCCGAAGCCCTGCGCGCCGCCGGATGTGCCCGAGGTGCCGGTGTAGTACGAAGCCAGGTCGCCGGCGTCGATCTTGTAGGTCTGGCGCAGGTATTCGGCGCCGAAGGCCAGGGTCACCGGATTGGGCAGCCAGCTGGTGGAGAACTCCTTGGCCAGGTCTACGTCGAAGGCCTGCTGCGAGGCCGACAGGATGCCGTCGTGGAAGCTGGTGGGGCTGCTGCCGAAGTCGTGCAGGAAGGCGCGGTTCACGCTGTTGTTGGTGGCGTACGACACGCGGTTGCCGCCGTAGTTGGCGCTGACGTCCCAGCGCCAGCCGCCGGCGGTCTTGCCGCGCACGCCCAGCACCAGGGACTGGTCGAGCGAGTCGGCGTTCTCCAGCGGCAGGTAGCCGTTCGGATAGAGCGACGGCACCGAGTTGCTGTTGGCCAGGTTGCGGAAGAACGCCGGCGAGGTGCTGTCGCGCTTGCCGATGTGGCCGAAGGTGTAAAGCTCCGCCGATTCGCCGAGCTTGTACTGGCCGTTGAGGAACAGGTTGTGGTCGCCCACTTCCGGGTCGCCGTAGCGCTGCGTGGTGCCTTCCCAGGCGCGGGTGCGGTTGGGGCCGGCGCGGTTGCTGTAGTCCTGATGGCCGTCCTGCAGGGTGAAGCGCAGCCAGCCCTGGTCGTGGTTCAACGGCAGGCCGAAGCTGGCCGAGCCTTTCCACTGCCGGCCGTCGCCGGCCGAGTACTGGCCGCCGCTCAGTTCCACCGCGCCGCCGTCGGCGCCGCCCTTGAGCACGATATTGATCACGCCGGCGATGGCGTCGGAGCCGTACTGCGCGGAAGCGCCGTCGCGCAGCACTTCGATATGGTCGATCGCCGCCATCGGGATGGTGTTGAGATCCACCGCCTGCGAGCCGCGGCCGAGCACGCCGTTGGTCAGCAGGATGGCGCCGGGATGCCAGCGCTTGCCGTTCACCAGCACCAGCACCTGGTCGGGCGACAGGCCGCGCAGCTGCGCGGGGCGCTGCGAATCGGCGGTGTCGGCGGCGGCGGGGCGCGGGAAGGTGAGCGAGGGGATGATGCGCGACAGCGCGGTGGAGAGCTCGGTGGTGCCGGTCTGCTGCAGCACCTTGGCCGAGACCACGTCGATCGGCGTGAGCGAACTGCTTTCGGTGCGGTTGTCGGCGCGTGTGCCGGTGACGATCACCGTGCTGAGGTTCTTGGCCTTGTCGGTACCGGCCGCGGGCGTGGCGTCCTGCGCGGCGGCGCCGGCGGACAGGGCCAGCAGCAGGGCGGACGCGAGCGTGCTGTATCGCTGATGCATCTGAACTCCCCTCTTCGATTTTGTTTGTTGCGATGCGTCAATGCAGGCTAGACCCCGCGTCGGCGCTTCGTCAATAGCCGTCTAGACGTCCATACCTTCCGCATGCCCCGCTTGCACGGGCGGCGGAAAGATGCCGTCGCCTCCCCCTTGAGGCCAGCATGCACGCCCGGGCGGGACATTGAAATCCTGCCATTCGTCTCGATAATGACGGCCTGCCGGCGCCCGCGCCGGCCCGGAATACGGAGCTACCATGCCTATCTATGAATTCGAATGCGGCGGCTGCGGCCATCGTTTCGACCGCCTGCAGAAGATGTCCGACGCCGATCCCAGCGCCTGCCCGCAGTGCGCGGCGGACGGCACCGTCCACCGCCGCCTGAGCGCGCCCCAGTTCCGCCTGACCGGCGGCGGCTGGTACGAGACCGACTTCAAGAAGGACGGCGACAAGAAGCGCAATCTGGCCGGAGACAATGCCGCGGCCACCCCGGCAGCGGCGCCGGCCCCCGCCCCCGCACCGGCTCCCGCCAGCAGCGACTGAACGGCCGCCGCCTTTCTCGAAATTTCCAGCGGTCGGATCGCAAAATATTCAAGTGCGGTTGCCCTGCCTGCGGTAGCTTGGCGCCACCTTCAACACCGGGTGGACATCAAGATGAGCGCGATCGGCAAGGGGATGTGGGCGGCCGTGGTACTGGCCGCGGGAATGGCTTCCATGGCGGCGCCGACCGCGCATGCCCAGTGGGACCAGGGTTCGATCAGCTGTTCCAGCAATGACGGGCGCTTCGTCCGCTGCCGCACGCCGTGGCCGGCCTCGCAGCTGGCCCGGCAACTGTCGGACACCCGCTGCGTCTATGGCCAGACCTGGGGCAACGACCGCGGCAGCGTGTGGGTCGACCGCGGCTGCCGCGCCATCTTCGAGCCGGCGCGCGGCGGTGGCTGGGGCGGCGGCTGGGGTGGCGACCGTCCCGGCTGGGGCGACGACCGCCCGGGCTGGGGCGACGATTCCGCCCAGTTGCGCTGCGACAGCAACGGTGGCCGCCGCCAATACTGCCCGGTGGATTTGGGGCGCGGCGGCCGGGTCCGCCTGGTGCGCCGCCTGTCCGACTCGCCGTGCCGCGAGGGCGACAGCTGGGGCTGGGATCGCCGTGGCGTGTGGGTGGACGACGGCTGCCGCGGCATCTTCCAGATCGATCGCCGCTGGTAAGTCCGCATGATCGAGGGCCGGGCTTCGCGCGAGCGGGGCCCGGCCCTTTCTTTTGGGCGTGCGGCCGGCCCTGCTACCATTCCCGGTCTTTTCCACGTCTCACGCCGCCCCGGGCGGCCCGGAGTTCCAAGCGCATGCGCACGCATTACTGCGGCCTCATCGACGAGGCCCTGGTCGGCCAGACCGTCACCCTGTGCGGCTGGGTCAACACCATCCGCCTGCAGAGCCACGTCGCCTTCGTCGACCTGCGCGACCACGAGGGCATCGCCCAGGTGGTGGTGGACAAGGACAATGCCGATGCGTTCGCGGTGGCCGGGCAGATCGGCTACGAGTACTGCCTGCGCGTGACCGGCACCATCCGCAAGCGCCTGGCGGCCAACGACAAGCTCAAGACCGGCACGGTCGAGCTGCTGGCGGACAAGGTGGAGATCCTCAACGCCGCGAAGGACCTGCCGTTCGCGCTGCACGAGAATCCCAACGAGGACATGCGGATGACCTACCGCTACCTCGACCTGCGCCGCCCGGAAATGCAGCGCATGATGCGCACCCGCATCAAGCTGGTGCAGGCGCTGCGCCGCTATCTGGATGCGCGCGGCTTCCAGGACATCGAGACGCCGATCCTGACCAAGGCCACGCCGGAAGGCGCGCGCGACTACCTGGTGCCCAGCCGCGTGCATGCGGGCCAGTTCTACGCGCTGCCGCAGTCGCCGCAGCTGTTCAAGCAGATCCTGATGATGGCCGGCTTCGACCGCTACTATCAGATCGCCCGCTGCTTCCGCGACGAAGACCTGCGCGCGGACCGCCAGCCGGAATTCACCCAGCTCGACCTGGAATTCGCCTTCGTCGAAGAAAAGGACGTGCAGGACTTCGTGGAGGAACTGATCCGCCACGTGTTCAAGGAAGTGCAGGGCGTGGAACTGGACGCCAGCTTCCCGCGGATGACCTGGGCCGAAGCCATGCGCCGCTTCGGTTCGGACAAGCCGGACCTGCGCATCGCGCTGGAACTGGCCGACGTCGCCGACGCGCTCAAGCACGTGGAATTCAAGGTCTTCGCCGAACCGGCCAACGACCCGGCCGGCCGCGTCGCCGCGCTGCGCCTGCCGGAAGGCGCGGGCCTGAGCCGCAAGGAGATCGACCAGCTCACCGAATACGTGGCCAGGTACGGCGCCAAGGGCCTGGCCTGGCTGAAGGTGGACGACCTGGCCAAGGGCCGCGACGGCATCAATTCGCCGGTGGCGAAGTTCCTCGACGACGCGGCACTCAATGCATTGCTCAAGGCCACCGGCGCGCAAAGCGGCGACATCGTGTTCGTCGGCGCCGGCAAGTGGAAGACCGTCACCGACTTCATGGGCGCGCTGCGCCTGAAGCTCGGCAAGGACCGCGGCCTGGTGGAAAACGCCTGGAAGCCGCTGTGGGTCACCGACTTCCCGATGTTCGAGTACGACGAGGAAGCGCGGCGTTTCGTCGCGCTCCACCATCCTTTCACCGCGCCAAAGGTGGACGACATCGCCGACCTGCGCGCCAATGCGGCGAATGCCGTGAGCCGCGGCTACGACATGGTGCTGAACGGCGCCGAGATCGGCGGCGGCTCCATCCGTATCCATCGCCCGGACATGCAGAGCGCGGTGTTCGAGCTGCTCGGCATCGGTGCGGACGAGGCGGAAGCGAAGTTCGGCTTCCTGCTCAAGGCGCTGAAGTTCGGCGCGCCGCCGCACGGCGGCCTGGCCTTCGGCATCGACCGCATCGCGGCGCTGATGGCCGGCACCGAGTCGATCCGCGACGTGATCGCCTTCCCCAAGACCACCAGCGCGCAGGACCTGATGACCGACGCACCCTCGCTGGTGCCGGACGCGCAGCTCAAGGAGCTGCACGTGAAGGTGGCGGCGGAGCCGGCGAACGGCTGAGCGCTTTCGCGGTCCGATGTCCGTGGTGTGTGATGAGCGGGTCAGCGCCTCAAGGCTGATCCGTTCTATCGTTGCTTGGCTTTTTGTGGACCCGCGCTGTCGCCGATGACCGATCACGTAATCCTGCTGCACGGCCTGTGGATGCGCGGCTTCGCGCTGCTGATGCTGCATCGCCGCCTGATGGAAGCGGATTTTCGCGTGCATCGCTTCGATTACATGAGCGTGGCCGCGACACAGGAACAGACCATCGGCCGCCTGCACGCACGCATGCGCGAGGCGGCGCCGGAAGGCGGTGCGGTGCACCTGGTCGGCCATAGCCTGGGCGGCCTGCTGGCACTGCGCGCCTGCCTGGACGACCGCGGCCTGCCGGAAGGGCGCATCGTCTGCCTCGGTTCCCCGCTCAAGGGCAGTGCGGCGGCGCGTGCGTTCGCCAACCTGGGCGGACGCGGCGGCGGTGTCCTGCTGGGGCATAACCGTGCCCTGCTGGAAGACGGTTTCGACCAGTGGACCGGCGCGCGCGAAGTGGGCGTGATCGCCGGCCGCAGTCCGTTCGGCCTGGGCCACGTGCTGGGCCAGTTCGACGGCGAGCACGACGGCAGCGTGGCGGTGGACGAAACGCGCCTGCCCGGCATCGCCGACCACTGCGTGGTGGAAGCCAACCATACGGGCCTGCTGTTTTCGGTGGAAACCGGACGCCTGATCGCCGGTTTCCTGCGCCAGGGCCATTTCAGCCGCGTCCCGGCGGATCGCGAACAGGCCTGAGAAGCCGCGCCACGGCGCGCTTTGCGCGGCATCGCCGGGGGCGTGGAAGCGGCCGCCTTGCCAGCGCGCCATGCGGAAGGGATAAAATTCGCCACTTTCCGCCCGCATCATCCAGGAATACGTCATGGGTAGAGGCCCGTCCATCGAAGGTCGCAAGAACGCCGAAGACGCCAAGCGCGCCAAGGTGTTCACCAAGCTGATCCGCGAAATCACCATCGCCACGCGCGGCGGCGCGCCCGACCCGGCGGCCAACCCGCGCCTGCGCGCGGCGGTCGACAAGGCGCTGGCGGCGAACATGACCAAGGACACCATCGAGCGCGCGATCAAGCGCGGCTCCGGTGCCGAAGGCGGCGCGGACATGCACGAGGTGCGGTACGAGGGCTACGGCCCCGCCGGTACCGCGCTGATCGTCGACTGCGTCACCGACAACCAGACCCGCACCGTGGCCGACGTGCGCGCCGCGCTCAACAAGAACGGCGGCAACATGGGCACCACCAATTCGGTGGCGTTCCAGTTCACCCGCGTGGGCCAGGTGGTGGTGCACACCGGCGGCGACGCCGCGCTGGAAGCGAAGCTGGAAGAATCGGCGATCGAGAACAACGCCGAAGACATCGCGATCGAGAACGGCGTGGGCTACGTGCTGCTGGCCGCCGATCCGATCGCCGTCGAAGCCATGCGCAAGGCCCTGGCCGGCGCGGGTTTCGAGGTGGACAGCTCCGACGTGGTGATGCGCCCGAACGGCCCGCTGGTCACCCCGTCCGGCGAAGCGCTGGAGCAGTTCGAGAAGCTGCTGGAGCGCTTGAACGGCCTGGACGACGTCGACGAGGTCTATCACAACGCCGTGCTGCCGGCCGAGGATGCGTAAGGTCCGCGACGGACTTTACCCATTCACGCGATCCGTAACGCCGCGGTCATGACACGCATCATCGGCATCGACCCCGGCAGCCAGCGCACCGGCGTGGGCATCATCGACGTGGACGGCGGCGGCAAGCTTTCGCACGTATTCCATGGCGCGCTGGCAGTGGCCGGCGAAGCCAGTTTTCCGCTGCGCCTGAAACGCATCTTTGACGAGCTGTGTGACATCATCGTCGAGCATCGTCCGGAGGAGTGCGGCATCGAACGCGTGTTCATGGCGCGCAACGCCGATTCGGCGCTGAAGCTTGGGCAGGCGAGGGGTGCCGCGATCTGCGCGGTGGTCAGCCGGGGAATCGCGGTGCACGAATATGCGGCGACGGAAGTGAAGCAGTCGGTGGTCGGCAGCGGCCGTGGCGACAAGACCCAGGTGCAACACATGATCGGCGTATTGCTCGGCCTCAAGGGCCCCTTGCAGGCGGATGCCGCGGATGCGCTGGCCATCGCCGTCACGCACGCGCACACCCGCGCCAGCCTCGCCCGTGTCGGCATTCCGCGCACCGCCTGGAGGCGCCGATGATCGGCCGCCTGCGCGGGGTGCTGGTATCCAAGCAGCCGCCGTGGCTGCTGGTGGAAGTCGGCGGCGTCGGCTACGAGCTGGAAGCGCCGATGTCCACCATCTACGACCTGCCGCCCACCGGCAAGGAAGTGACCCTGCTCACCCACTACGCGGTGAAGGAGGACAGCGTCGCGCTGTACGGCTTCCTGCACGAGGCCGAGCGGGCGCTGTTCCGCAATCTGCAGAAGGTCAGCGGGATCGGCGCGAAGATCGCGCTGTCCGTGCTGTCCGGTGTTTCCACCCACGACTTCGCGCGCCTGGTGCAGGCCGGCGACGTGGTGGCGCTGACCAAGATCCCCGGCATCGGCAAGAAGACCGCCGAACGCATGGTGGTGGAGCTGCGCGACCGCGTGGACGGCCTGGCGGTGAGCCTGCCCGGCACCGCCGGCAAGGGCGCGGCGCCGCTGGATCCCGCCGGCGAGGCCACCGTGGCCCTGCAGCAGCTCGGCTACAAACCCGCCGAAGTCACGCGGCTGGTGCAGAAGGTCGCCGCCGACGGCGACAACGCCGAAGCCATCATCCGCAAGGCGCTGCGCGCCGCATTAGGAGCTTGAGTCCGTGAGCCAGGACAACCTTCACGGCGCCGATGCCGAGACCAAGCGGCGCCTCGCTGCGCTCGCGCTGGGCGCGATCGGCGTGGTGTACGGCGACATCGGCACCAGCCCGCTGTACACGCTGCAGACCACGCTCAGCCACGACGGCATGAAGCCCACGCCGGAGAGCATCTTCGGCGTGCTGTCGCTGATCTTCTGGGCGCAGATCATCGTGGTCTCGCTGAAGTACGTGGTCTTCATCATGCGCGCGGACAACAAAGGCGAGGGCGGCATCATGGCCCTGCTCGCGCTGGCCCTGCGCAGCTCGCGCGGCGATGCGCGCATGCGCTGGATCCTGGCCATCCTGGGCATCTTCGGCGCGGCGCTGTTCTACGGCGACGGCGTGATCACCCCGGCCATCTCGGTGCTGTCGGCGGTCGAGGGTATGAAGGTGGCCGTGCCGGACCTGCCGCACTGGGTGGTGCCGGTGACCTCGGTGGTGATCCTGTTCTTCCTGTTCGCGCTGCAGCGGCACGGCACCGAGCGCGTGGGCAAGCTGTTCGGGCCGGTGATGGTGATCTGGTTCATCGTGATCGCCGCGCTGGGCGTGCAGATGATCGCGCTCAATCCGCACGTGCTGCTGGCGCTGAACCCGATGTACGGCGTGAAGTTCTTCATGAGCCACGGCATGCAGGCCTTCATCGCCCTGGGCGGCGTGGTGCTGGCGCTGACCGGCGCCGAGGCGCTGTACGCGGACATGGGCCACTTCGGCAAGAAGCCGATTCGCCTCGCCTGGTTCAGCTTCGTGCTGCCGGCCCTGGTGCTGAACTACTTCGGCCAGGGCGCGCTGCTGCTCAACCATCCGGAAGCCATCGACAACCCGTTCTTCAAGCTGGTGCCCAAGGTCATGCTGTACCCGATGATCGGCCTGGCCACCATCGCCACCGTCATCGCTTCGCAGGCGGTGATCTCCGGCGCGTTCTCGATGACCCGCGAGGCGATGTCGCTGGGCTATTCGATGCGCATGCCGATCGTGCACACCTCGCGCGAGATGTCCGGCCAGATCTTCGTGCCCTGGGTGAACACCTTCCTGCTGGTGATGGTGCTGATCGCGGTGCTGGGTTTCCGCAGCTCGGAGAACTTAAGCGCTGCCTACGGCATCGCGGTGACCGGCACCATGACGGTGACCACCATCCTGGCCCTGGTGGTGGCGCGCTACCAGTGGCACTGGAGCCGGCCGACGGTGATCTTCGCCGGCCTGCTGCTGCTCACCATCGACCTGTCGTTCCTGAGTGCCAACGTGATCAAGATCGAGTACGGCGGCTGGTTCCCGCTGGTGCTCGGCGTGGCGGTGTTCGTGGTGATGACCACCTGGCGCCGCGGCCGCGAGCTGGTGGTGCGCGAGATCAAGCAGTCGGGCCTCGCGCTGGAACCTTTCATCGAGAACGTGGGCGAGCATCCGCCGCTGCGCGTGCCGGGCACGGCGGTATTCCTCACCGCCAACCAGCACGCGGTGCCGCATGCGCTGCTGCACAACCTCAAGCACAACAAGGTGCTGCACGAGCGCAACGTGCTGCTGACGGTGGAGATGCTGGAAACGCCGGTGGCCGAGTACGACGAGCGCGTGCAGCTCACCCCGCTGGGCGGCAATTTCTATGGCCTGGGGCTGCGCTTCGGCTTCGCCGAGGACCCGAACATCCCGCAGGCGCTGCTGCGCTGCTCCAAGGTGGGCCTGCCGTTCGACATGATGGACACCACCTTCTTCCTGTCGCGCGAAACCATCATCGCCGACGAGCGCCGCCCCGGCATGGCGCTGTGGCGCGACAAGCTGTTCGCCTTCATGGCGCGCAACGCGCTGCCGGCCACGGCGTTCTTCCAGATCCCGGGCAACCGGCTGATCGAGCTGGGTGCGCAGGTCGAGATCTGAGCCCCGCCTCGGCGTAGGTTGGGGTGAGCCGCAGGCGAACCCCAACGGACCTCGCCCGATGGCCGTTCTGTTGGGGTTCGCTGCGCTCACCCCAACCTACGTCCGGTAGAATGCCCGGCGAATCGCGCATGCCGCCTGTTCCCGGACCTATTCCAACCCCATGGCCGATCACCGCATCATCACGTCCGCCGCCCAGCTGGACGACGAGGCCCTGGAGGCTTCGATCCGCCCCAAGCGGCTGGCGGAATACCTCGGCCAGCAGGCGGTGCGCGAACAGCTTTCCATCTATATCGAAGCGGCGCGCAAGCGCGGCGGTGCGCTGGACCACGTGCTGATCTTCGGGCCGCCGGGCCTGGGCAAGACCACCTTGTCGCATGTCATCGCCAACGAGCTGGGCGTCAACGTGCGCTCCACCTCCGGCCCGGTGCTGGAGCGCGCCGGCGACCTGGCCGCGCTGCTGACCAACCTGGAACCGCACGACGTGCTGTTCGTCGACGAGATCCATCGCCTGTCCCCCGTGGTGGAGGAAGTGCTGTATCCGGCGATGGAAGACTTCCAGATCGACATCATGATCGGCGAAGGCCCCGCGGCCCGCTCGATCAAGCTGGACCTGCCCCCGTTCACCCTGATCGGCGCCACCACCCGCGCCGGCCTGCTCACCGCGCCGCTGCGCGACCGCTTCGGCATCGTGCAGCGGCTGGAGTTCTATTCGCCGGAGGAGCTGACCGCGATCGTGCGCCGCTCGGCGCGCATCATGGGCATTCCCTGCGAAGTGGAAGGCGCGCAGGAAATCGCGCGCCGCTCGCGCGGCACCCCGCGCATCGCCAACCGCCTGCTGCGCCGCGTGCGCGACTACGCCGAAGTGCGCGCGGGCGGCGAGATCACCTACGCCGCGGCCCAGGCCGCGATGGACATGCTCAAGGTGGACGCCGAGGGCTTCGATGAGCTGGACCGGCGCCTGCTGGCCACCATCGTCGAGAACTTCGACGGCGGCCCGGTCGGGGTGGAATCCCTGGCCGCCGCGCTCAGCGAGGACCGCGGCACCCTGGAAGACGTGGTCGAGCCCTATCTGATCCAGCAGGGCTTCCTGGTGCGCACCGCGCGCGGCCGCATGGCCAGCGCCAAGGCCTGGCGCCACCTGGGCCTGACCCCGCCGCCGCGCCAGCCGCAGGCGGCCGACCTGTTCACGGGCGATACCGATGTCTGACGCCGCGCCGAACTTCGACCCGGACAGCTTCCGCTGGCCGGTCCGCGTCTATTGGGAAGACACCGACGCCGGCGGCCTGGTGTACCACGCCAGCTACCTGCGCTTCCTGGAGCGCGCCCGCACCGAATGGCTGCGCGGGCAGGGCGTGGACCAGTCGGCGGTGCGGGCGGCCACCGGCCTGGCCTTCCTGGTGCGCGACCTGCACATCGAATTCCTCAAGGCCGCCGTGCTGGACGATGAACTGCAAGTAACGGTTGAAGTCAAAGAACGGCGCGCTGCCAGTATCCTGTTCGGTCAGACGATCAGCCGGGCAGATGGCACCACGCTGATCCGCGCGCAGGTGCGCGTGGCATGCGTGGACCTGGAACGCATGCGCCCGGCCCAGATCCCCGCCGGCCTGATCCCCGGCCTACCCCCAATCAAGTAACCCGCGGCGGAGAACGCTCAAGCAATGAACGGTGGATTGAACATTTTCAAGCTCGTCGCGGAAGCGAGCATCCTGGTGCAGGCCGTGATGCTGGTGCTGCTGGTGTTCTCCTTCCTGTCGTGGGTGATCATCATCCGCAAGCACCAGCAGCTGAAGTCCGCGATGGACGAGGCGGAGAGCTTCGAGGAGCGCTTCTGGTCCGGCGCCGACCTGGCCCAGCTGTTCCGCGAAGTGAGCGGGCGCGGCGCCGGCAACAACGGCGGCCTGGAGACGGTGTTCGAGTCGGGCTTCCGCGAATTCGCCCGCCAGCGCCAGCGCCGCACCCACGACCTGCGCATCGTCATCGAAGGCACCGAGCGCGCCATGCGCGTGGCCGGCACCCGCGAGATCGGGCATCTGGAACGCAACCTGGAGTTCCTCGCCAACGTCGGTTCCATCAGCCCCTACGTCGGCCTGTTCGGCACCGTCATCGGCATCATGGGCGCGTTCCAGGGCCTGGGCGAGATGAAGGACGTGACCATCGCCGTGGTCGCCCCGCACATCTCCGAGGCGCTGATCGCCACCGCCATGGGCCTGTTCGCCGCCATTCCGGCGGTGTGGGCCTACAACCGCTACGCCAACAAGGTCGATCGGGTGGCGTCGCGCTACGAGGTGTTCCAGGAGGAGTTCTCCTCCGTCCTGCAGCGCCAGATCCAGACCGACGACGCGGCCTGAGCGGAGGGTTTCCTCATGCGTAGTTCCGCGCGCCACAAGCGCTTCAAGCTCAAGTCCGAGATCAACGTCGTGCCGTACATCGACGTCATGCTCGTGCTGCTGATCATCTTCATGGTGACCGCGCCGATGATGAATCTCGGCGTGGACATCCAGCTGCCGCAGACCCAGGCCAAGTCGCTGCAGGACAAGAAAGACCCGGTGGTGGTCTCGGTCGACGAGAACGGCCAGATCTATCTCAGCTCGCAGGGCTCCAAGCGCGAGCCGGTCAGCGCCGAGGAGTTCAAGGCCAAGATCACTGCGTTCCAGAAGGAAAATCCGGACCTGCAGGTGCTGGTGGCCGGCGACGAGCGGGCCAACTACGGCAAGGTCTATCTGATCCTGCCGGTGCTGCAGGAAGCGGGCGTGTCGAAGATCGGCCTGATGAGCCAGCCCGAGTCGAGCGGGAAGCATGGACGACCGTAAAGGCACGCCCAAGGCGGTCATCCTTTCCGCCATCCTGCACCTGGGCCTGGTGGGCTTTCTGGCCCTCGCCATCGTGCCCTGCTCGTTCTACGAAGAAGTGTTCGAGGCCCTGCACCTGCCGCCGGGCCTCAACCTGCTCGCCTGCCCGAAGCCGATCGCGCTGCCGGGCCAGATCATCGAAGCCACCCTGATCGGCCCCACCGGCGCGCCGCCGCCGAAGGCCACCAAGGCCAAGCCGGTCCCGGACACCACGCCGCCGCCGCCCACGGTGACGCCGCCGACTCCGACGCAGGAGGCCCCGGTGGTGAAGACCCTGCCGCCGCCGCCGGAGCGTCCGGACATCAAGGACCAGGAAAAAGTGGTGGCCGACGCCCTGCAGAAGGCGGAGGACGCCAAGCGCGAACAGGAAGAGCGCCAGCGCCAGCGGCAGTCCGAGCTGGACGCCCAGGCGGCCAAGCAGAAGGAAGAAAAGAAGAAGCTGGACGACCTGTTCGCCCAGATGGACAAGGCCGACCAGGCGCGCGCGAAGCTGGAAAACAAGGCCAAACAGGCCAAGCAGCAGCTGGAAGACATCAAGGACGCCAAGGACAACGGTCAAGCCGATCTGCCCAGGGCCGACGAGCGCCAGACCGGCCAGAACGGCCCCGACAACAGCCTGCTGGCTCAGTACCGCGCGGCGATTCAGAACGCCGTCACTCAGAATTGGCTCCGCCCGGATAACATGCCGAGCGCTCCGTGCGTTGTGCACATCGTGCAATTGCCGGGCGGCGACGTGATGAGCGCCAAAGTCGACTCGTCCTGTCCTTATGACGAGGCCGGCAAGCGCTCTCTCGAGAACGCCGTCCTTCGCGCCAAACCTCTGCCTTACAAGGGGTTCGAGAGCGTATTCAACCGTAATATCGATATGACCTTCAGGCCGCAGTGATCAAGCCCATGCGCAAATTGAGCTCAGCTTTCGCCATCGTCCTGCTGGCCTTGTCCGGTCTCTTCGCCGGCCAGGCCGCAGCCCAGTCGCTCAACGTCGACATCGTCGGTGGCCTCAAGACCGCCACGCCGATCGCGGTGGTGCCGTTCGCCCAGGCCGGCGGCGCGCCGCTGCCCACCGACGTGGCCGACGTGATCCGCAACGATTTCAACCGCTCGGGCAAGTTCCGTTCGCTGGCCAAGAGCGAGATCGTGGAGACGCCGTCCAAGGGTGCGGACATCAAGTTCCCGACCTGGCGCCTGCTCAAGCAGGACTTCCTCACCATCGGCCGCATCAGCGACGCCGGCGGCGGCATGCTGCGCGTCGAGTACGAGCTGTGGGACGTCAACAAGCAGCAGAGCCTGCTGGCCCAGGCCTTCACCGCCCCGGCCGGCGACCTGCGCGGCGTGGCCCACCAGATCGCCGACCAGATCTACGAAAAGATCACCGGCGTGCGCGGCGCGTTCTGGACCCGCATCGCGTACATCACCGCGGTGGGCCTGGGCAACAACACCACGTACTCGCTGATCGTGGCCGATTCGGACGGCTTCAACCCGCAGGTGGTGGCGCGCTCGCGCGAGTCCCTGCTGTCGCCGCACTGGTCGCCGGACGGCAAGAAGATCGCCTACGTCTCCTTCGAAAGCGGCAACTCGGCCATCTACGTGCAGGACATCACCACCGGCCAGCGCCAGCTGGTCTCGGCCCGTCCGCGAGGCATCAACAGCGCCCCGGCCTGGTCGCCGGACGGCACCAAGCTGGCGGTGTCCCTGTCCTATTCGGGCAACCCCGAGATCTACGTGATGGACGTGGCCAGCCGCCAGGAGACCCGCCTGACCAAGAGCCTGGCCATCAATACCGAGCCGGTGTGGTCGCCGGACGGCCAGAGCATCTACTTCACCTCGGACCGCTCGGGCCGCCCGCAGATTTACCAGATGCCGGCCTCCGGCGGCGGCGCCAACCGCATCAGCTTCCAGGGCCAGAACAACCTGAGCGCCGACGTCAGCTACGACGGCAAGCAGGTCGCCATGGTGCAGGGCAACGGGAACGTGTATCGTATTGCGGTCATGGACCGCAGTCTGGGTGGGCAGGTGCGTCCGCTCTCGCCGGGCCCGATCGATGAGTCCCCGAGCTTCGCGCCCAACGCCAGCATGCTGCTGTATGCCGCTACCGAAGGACGGCGCGGCGTGCTTTATGCCGTTTCGGCGGATGGTCAGGTTCGCCAGCGCCTCGTGCTTGCCGATGGCGACGTGCGCGAACCGTCCTGGGGTCCGTACCGGCAGCGTTGAATGAGCGGCCGCGCGCCTTGAGGCGCAGCGGCCCGCAAGATCAGGGGCGGTGGTGGGGCAAAGATCCTGCTGCCGGTCCGGTCGCCCTTCGGGCCCTGGGCCTGGCGGGTGGCCGGCGCAGCGGCCAGCCGCGGCGCCGGTACCAAGGTGTCACAATAACAGCCGGTCCACCGGCGATCACTGTCCTGTAACCGCAATCGCTATTGACTGTCGGAACTCAAACCCGTTTGAAGGAACGTCCACCATGAATAAGACCGTTCGCGTCGCCCTGGTCGCCCTGCTCTGCGTTGGCGCGGCCGCATGCTCGAAGAAGCAGGAAGTCAAGCCGCAGACCCCGGCGGACACCACCCCGGTGGCCACCAGCCAGCAGCCGACCTCGGGCAAGTACACCCCGGAAGATCTCGACCGTGACGCTTGCCTGCGTCAGCGCGTCGTGTACTTCGATTTCGACAAGGACGAGATCAAGCCGGAGTTCCAGCAGATCATGGCGTGCCACGCCAAGTACCTGCAGGACCGCCCGACCGCCCAGATCCGCCTGGAAGGCAACACCGACGAGCGCGGCACCCGCGAGTACAACCTGGGCCTCGGCGAGCGCCGTGGCAACGCTGTCTCCAGCGCCCTGACCGCCGCCGGCGGTTCGGCCAGCCAGCTGAACGTGATCAGCTACGGCAAGGAGAAGCCGGTGTGCCGTGAGCACAACGAGGATTGCTGGGGCAAGAACCGCCGCGTCGAGATCGTCTACACGGCGAAGTAAGCATGAAGCAGCGACTGGCTAACAGCTACACGGCCAGGCGGCTCGGCATGGCGGGCGCGATAGCGTCCGCCATGCTTTTTGCCGTTCCCGCACTGGCGCAGGATTCCCGCCTCAGCCTTGCCGACCGCGTCGCGCGGCTCGAGCAGCAGGCGCAGAACCAGGACCAGGGCGGCGTCGGCATGGTCAACCAGATGCAGGCACTGCAGGCGCAGATGCGGCAGATGCAGGGCCAGATCGAAGAACTGCAGCACCAGCTGCAGGAACTGAAGGATTCCAACAAGGCGCAGTACACGGATCTCGATTCGCGTATCGGCCGCCTCGAAAGCGGTGCCGGCAACCATGCCGCCGCCGGCAGCGACGCGAACGCCGCGCCTGCCTCCGCCGGCAGCACCCATGCCGCGTCCGCCGCGGCTGCTGCTGCAGCTACGGACACCAAGGGCAAGCCCGGCGACACGAAGGCGCCCGCCGCTGCGCCGGCCGACCAGGCCGGTGCGCAGGCCGCCTACGACACCGCCTTCAAGTCGCTGCGCAACGGCGACTTCGTGGCGGCCTCGCGCGGCTTCCGCGGCTTCATCCAGCAGTACCCCGACAGCCCGCTGATGCCCAACGCGTTCTACTGGCTGGGCGAGTCCTACTACGGGACCATGAACTACCCGCTCGCGGCCGAGACCTTCCAGCGCCTGCTCTCGCAGTACGCGCAGAGCGACAAGGCGCCCGACGCGATGCTCAAGCTCGGCTACAGCCAGCTGGAACTGAAGCAGGCCGAGCAGGGCAAGGCCACGCTGAAGTCGGTGACCACCAAGTATCCGGGTTCCAAGGCCGCCAGCCTGGCCCAGGAGCGGCTGCGCCGACTGCAGCAGCAGCCGGCCAACTGAGGTTCCGGCGGTGAGCGAAGGCAACGCGAACGTGGCGTCCACCACGTCGACGCCGGCCATGGCCGAGCGGCTGCGCATCACCGAGATCTTCCACTCGATCCAGGGCGAGGCCGATGCGATCGGCTGGCGCACCGTATTCGTGCGCCTCACCGGCTGCCCGCTGCGCTGCGTGTGGTGCGATACCGAGTATTCGTTCTACGGCGGCGGCTGGCGCGACATCGACGACATCCTCGCCGAGGTGGCCTCGCATGGCGCGAAGCACGTCTGCGTCACCGGCGGCGAGCCGCTGGCGCAGAAGCGCTGCCTGATCCTGCTGCAGCGCCTGTGCGATGCCGGCTACGACGTGTCGCTGGAAACCTCCGGTGCGCTCGACGTGGCCGCGGTCGATCCGCGCGTGCGCAAGGTGATGGACCTGAAGCCTCCGGACTCCGGCGAGAGCGCGCGCAACCTGTGGTCCAACCTGGACCACCTGCTGCCGCACGACCAGGTGAAGTTCGTGCTGGCCAGCCGCGCCGACTACGCATGGGCGTGCGAAGCCGTCGCCACGCACGCCATCGACCGGCGCTGCATGGTGCTGTTCTCGCCGGTGCACGGCAAGGTGAATCCGCGCGAGCTCGCCGAATGGATCATCGAGGACAAGCTGCCGGTGCGCTTCCAGCTGCAGCTGCACAAGCTGCTGTGGAACGACGCGCCGGGGCATTGATCGTCCGCGCGCCTTGAGCGCGCAGACCTGAGCAGTTTCCGCGCGCCGGCCTGTGCTGCCGGTGGCGCTCTCCGGCCGGTGACCGGCCTGACCCAAGCAAGTGGAAGTAGCCATGTCTGAAAGTTCTCCCCGCAAGGCCGTCGTGCTCGTTTCCGGCGGCATGGATTCCGCCGTCACCATCGCCATCGCGCGCGAACAGGGCTACCAGGTGCACGCGCTGAGCGTGGCTTATGGCCAGCGCCACAGTTCCGAACTGGAAGCCTCGGCGCGCGTGTCGCGCCTGCTCGGCGCGGTGGAACACAAGACGGTGCAGGTCGACCTGCGCTCGATCGGCGGCTCGGCGCTCACCGCCGACATCGACGTGCCGCTCGACGCCGACCTGCACGGCGAAGCCGGCGGCATCCCCGTCACCTATGTGCCGGCGCGCAACACCATCATGCTGTCGATTGCGCTGGGCTGGGCCGAGGTGCTGGGTTCCAGCGCCATCTGGTGTGGCGTCAATGTGGTCGATTATTCCGGCTATCCGGATTGCCGCCCGGCCTTTATCGAGGCCTTCGAGCAGCTTGCCAACGTGGCCACCAAGGCCGGCGTCGAAGGCGCGGGCATCCGCGTGCACGCGCCGCTGATGCGCATGAGCAAGGCGGACATCGCGCGCGAAGGCGCACGCCTGGGCGTGGATTTCGCACAAACCGTGAGCTGCTACAACGCCGACGCGCAGGGCCGCGCCTGCGGCCATTGCGATGCCTGCCGCCTGCGCGCGCAGGGCTTCCGCGAGGCCGGCCTGCCCGATCCCACGCGCTACGCCTGAGCCGTTTGCTTGTGCCCCAGGCGCGCTGACCTTAAAATCGCCCGCTTGGCTTTTTGAGTACATGGGCCGTTAGCTCAGCCGGTAGAGCAGCGGACTTTTAATCCGTTGGTCGACAGTTCGAATCTGTCACGGCCCACCAATCGAAGGATCCGCGGCGACGCGGATCCTTATTTTTTGCCCAACAATCAGCCCGGTTCAGCCGCGGTTGCGCGCGGCAGCCCTGGCAATTCAGCTTGCCGGCGCTAGCATCGCTTCCGGCTGCCCACGCAGCCGCAAGCCATCAACGCCCCTTGAGGGGTACGGAGCCGCCATGAAACGCCTGCTGGGTCTGACCACCGCCATCGCACTGCTCGTCACCAGCGCCGCCGCCTGGGCCGCGCCGCAGGACCATGATTGGGATCACGACCGCGATCATGACCGCGGCCACAATCCGAAGGACGAAGGCCGCCACGACAACGGCCAGCACCGCGGCTGGGAGAAGCACGCCTACCGCCGCGGCGAGCGCCTGCCGGACCGCTACTACGAGCGCACCTACTACGTGACCGACTACGAGCGTTACCACTTGCGCCGTCCCGACCGCGGCTACCGCTACGTGCGCGACGACGACGGCCAGATCTTCCTCACCGCCGTCGCCACCGGCCTGATCGTGGACATCATGGTCAACGCGCACTGATCTCCCGCGTGCCGGCCGCCTAAGAAAAAAAGCCCGCTCGATCGAGCGGGCTTTTTTCATGCGTACCGCCAGGCCTTATTCCTTCTTCACCATCTGCTCCAGGATCACCAGCAAGGCCTTGCGCTGATCCCGCGTAAGCCGGCCGATCAGCCCGAACAGGCGCGCCTGTTCGCGATGGTCCACCCGGTACGGCGCCGCGGCGTCCTGCACTTTCATGAAGCCCTTCGGCTCGCCGCGCCCGGTGGCCAGCCATTCGAAACTCACGCCGAAGCGTCCGGCGATCTCGGTCATGCGCTTGGTTTCGGGCCGGGCCATGTCGCTGAGCCATTTGCGTGCCGTCTCGCGCGATACGCCGAACATGTCGGCCAGGCGGGTCGTGCGGCCACGGCCCTTGCTCATGCCGATCAGGTCCATGGCCAGATGCAGACGCTGGGAAAACCCGTTCATTGCCAAAAGAGGCTCCTTCTCGCGGTGCCGCGGACGGCCTGGGCGGCACGTTTCGCGGGGGTCGGAAACAACAGTGGTCGAGCACGGAAGACGAGCGCCATTGTTGATGATCTGACCCGCCGAGTAGGCAATTTCTAATTGTTTAGATTGTCAACTTATGATGGTATTTCCTTGTATTTATTAGATTTATTCGCTAGTAGCAAAGTGCGAGGAAAGCAAGATGGAGAAGGCAATTTTCGGAGTACAGAGCAATTCTGAGGCGGATGCCGTGCGGATTTATCCGGACACCCAGCTCGATCGCCTGCTCAACGACCTGCAGGGCAACAGTCCGCTGGCGTTGGAGGACGAAGGCCTGGCGCGCTTTCTGCCCGAGCGCCTGCATGCGATCCGCGCCAACGCGCTGGCGCAGGCGTCCGCGGCTTGGACCGCCGCGATCGCATTGCGCCAGTTCGTGCGGGAATGGGCCGGTGCCGGCTGGCTGGGCACGCCATCCGGCGGCCAGCTGCGCGCCCACCTCACCCAGCTGCGCCAGGACGCGCAGCGCTGGCGCCAGCTGGCGGACTACGCGGGGCGCTACCTCGCGCACCCGCAGCTGGCCAGCCTGCATGGCCGCCAATGGTTCGAGCAGAGCAGGGCGGGCGGCGAATATCCGGGGCGCATCTCGGTGGCGAGCAGCCGCACCAGCGCCGGTGCGCGCTGAGCGCTCAGCGCACCGCCTCGTGGTAGGCCTCCAGCAGCGCCGGATCCTCGAACGATCCATGGTGATGGAACTGCCGCCACTGTCCGTCCACGCGCCGGTACAGGCGCGTGGTGCGGATGGCCAGTTCCAGCTTGGTATTGCCCCGCTCCAGCACGCCGCGCTCGCGCCCCACCGCGAGGAAGGCGTCGCCGAATTCGTGGAGGGTGTAATCGTGGAACACCACGCGCACATGCGCCTCGCCCAGAAAGATGCGCTCGTACACCGCGCGTATGCGCGACCACCCGCGCTCGATGCCGCCCAGCGGATTGCTCATCGACGCCGCCTCGTCGTGCGACCAGTTGCGCGCCATCGCCTCCAGGTCGCGCTGGTTGAAGGCGCGGTAGAAACCGCTCAGCGCGGCCAGCGGGTGCTCCGGCGCGAAGTGCGTGTCGAGGCCATCGATGGCGTCGGGATGCGGGGCGGGCATGGGGATACCTCGGGTCCGTGGGGAGCCGCGAGTATGCGGCGGCACCCGGCAAGGGAGAATCAAGTTTTCTGGTAGGCAGTCTCCGAAAATGCAGGACGGTCAAAAGATTCTCTAATCCTCAAATTTGGAATCCTTCTCCCTCCGGGAGAAGGTGGCGGCAGCCGGATGAGGGTTCGGCCGGAGCGGTGCACATCATTCTTGCGCTCCGGCCGTACCCTCACCCCAACCCCTCTCTCCCACGGGACTACCTTCGGGTCGCCGGTGGGAGAGGGCTTAAGTTGTCGCACCAAACACGGCTTTTTGCCGCACACGCTCTTTGCTCCAGGGCGAAAATGTGGCAAATCTAGGACGATTCAGGACAGCGATCGGCGAGCGGCCGCCGTCTCATTCCAATGCCGCCGATAAAACCGAACTACTACTCCATGGGGAGAACTCCAGCATGAAAGGAAAGCACTTGTGAGCGCGCTGCCGGCTGTCGCCGACGTGCGCAAGGAATTGACCGTACGCGGCGTGATCCTCGGCGTACTGCTCACCCTGGTGTTCACCGCCGCCAACGTCTTCTTCGGCCTCAAGGCCGGCCTCACCTTCGCCACGTCGATTCCGGCGGCGGTGATCTCGATGGCGATCCTGCGCGCGATGCGCGGATCCACCATCCAGGAAAACAACGTGGTGCAGACCATCGCCTCGGCGGCCGGCACCTTGTCCTCGATCATCTTCGTGCTGCCCGGCATGATCATGATCGGCTGGTGGACCGGCTTTCCGTTCTGGACCTCGTTCGCGGTGTGCGCGCTCGGCGGCATCCTGGGCGTGATGTATTCGATCCCGCTGCGCCGCGCCCTGGTCACCAATTCCGACCTGCCGTATCCGGAAGGCATCGCCTGCGCCGAAGTGCTGAAGGTCGGCAGCGGCGAGCATGAAGCCGGCGGCAGCGTGGAAGAGGGCAGGGCCGGCCTGCTGGCGGTGCTGTGGGGTTCGGTCGTCTCGGCGGTGTTCGCCGTGGTGGTGGCCACCCAGGTGTTCGCCTCGGACGTGATCAGCTACTTCCGCGTCGGCGACAAGGGCTCGGTCAGCGGCTTCGACTTCAATCTTTCCTTCGCGCTGTTCGCGATCGGCCACCTGGTCGGCCTGTCGGTCGGTATCGCCATGCTGGTCGGCGCGCTGATCGGCTGGGGCTGGGGCGTGCCGTTCTATTCGCCGTTCGAGCATGTTGCCGGCGGCGTGGCCGAGCTGGCCCAGGCCACCTGGAGCCACAAGGTGCGCTACGTCGGCGCCGGCGCCATCGGCGTGTCCGCCATCTGGACCCTGGCCAAGCTGGTCAAGCCGGTGATCAGCGGCCTCACCTCGGCCATGGCCGCCTCGCGCGTGCGCAAGGCCGGCAACGCCGCTTCGCTGCCGCGCACCGAGCAGGACATCCCGATCGGCATCGTCGGCCTGATCACCCTGGTCTGCTTCGTGCCGATCGCCTGGCTGCTCGGCTACTTCGCCAACACCAGCGGCCTGGGCGACCACCTCGCCGTGCTGGCGGTGGGCGGCGTGGCCTACGTGGTGCTGATGGGCTTCTTCGTATCCACCGTGTGCGGCTACATGGCCGGCCTGATCGGTTCGTCCAACAGCCCGCTGTCGGGCGTGGGCATCCTGGTGGTGATCGGCGCCGCGCTGCTGCTGGTGGCGGGCGTGAAGCCCTACGTGCCGGCCGAGGCCGGCAAGGCGCTGGTGGCGTTTGCGCTGTTCACCACCGCGGTGATCTTCACCGTGGCCGCGATCGCCAACAACAACCTGCAGGACCTCAAGACCGGCCAGCTGGTCGACGCCACGCCGTGGCGCCAGCAGGTGGCCCTGGTGATCGGCGTGATCGCCGGCGCCGCGGTGATCCCGCCGGTGCTGGACCTGCTCAACAAGGCCTACGGTTTCGCCGGCGTGCCCGGCGCCGGCCCCGCCGCGCTGCCCGCGCCGCAGGCCGGCCTGATCTCGGCGCTGGCGCAGGGCGTGATCACCAACAACATCGACTGGGGCCTGATCACCACCGGCATCGGCATCGGCATCGCGGTGATCGTGGTCGACGCCATCCTGGCGCGCACCACCAAGATGCGCATCCCGCCGCTGGCGGTGGGCCTGGGCATCTACCTGCCCACGGCCAGCACCTTGATGGTGGTGGTCGGCTCGGTGGTGGGCTGGCTGTTCGACCGCCGCGCGGACCGCGGCCCGAAGCCCGAGGCCACCAAGCAGCTGGGCGTGCTGCTCGCCTCCGGCCTGATCGTGGGCGAGAGCATCATCGGCGTGGTGATCGCCGCGATCGTGGCGTTCTCCGGCAAGGGCGCGCCGCTGGCCCTGGTGTCGCCGTCGTTCGCCAATACGGCGGAGATCCTCGGCGGCCTGGCCTTCATCGCGATCGTGGTGGTGCTGTACCGCTGGATCGCCCGCCTGGCGCGCGGCAACGCGAACGCGTAATGCCTTACCCATACCGCCGGTGAACCGGCGGCCGGGAAGACGGCGGCCGGCATGTCCGGCCGTTGTCATTTTCCGCTGCGTTGTTCGTCTTACACTGGCGCGACCGCTCCGCGGCTGCGCACCCGCATGTTGTCCATGCCCGCGCTGCGCGGCGGCCAGGGGAACAACCGGGAAACGACGGACCGCAGACAGGTTCGACACGCTATGCTTGCCGACCGTGGTGGACGAGGCTTCGTGCTCGCGGCCGCCAGGCGCATGGCGCGCGGATCGGTTGCAGGAACGCCCGGCGTGCAGGCGCATGCCTTGAATCATTCGTGGAGGCCTTGGGTCGAGTGGTGGAGCAGAGAGGGGCGGACGCTCCGGAGCCGGCAGAAGCCCTGACGCGCCCTCGCGGGGCGTGGCTGCGCCGGCTCGCCGGTCCGCTGCTTTCGGTCGGCATGCTCTGCCTGGCGCTGTGGGCGCTGCGCTCGCTGGCCAGCCAGGTCAGCTACCGCGAAGTCGCGCGCTACGTGCACGGCCTGGAAAACCACCGCATCGTGCTGGCCATGCTGCTCACCGCGGCCAGCTACGGCGTGATGACCCTGTACGACTGGTTCGGCCTTGCCTCGATCGGCCGCAAGCTGCCGCGCGCCCAGGTCACCCTGATCTCCTTCATCAGCTACGCCTTCAGCAATGCGCTGGGCATGGCCCTGCTGATCTCGGGTTCGATCCGTTACCGCTTCTATATCCAGGCCGGCCTGTCCACCGCCGAGGTGGCCAAGGTGGTGCTGTATTGCACGGCCAGTTTCTGGCTCGGCCTGTTCGCGCTCACCGGCGTGACCCTGCTGCTGGTGCCGGTGCCGCCGACGGTGCCGATGGCCAGCCTGCGCATTCCGGTGGCGATCGTGCTCACCCTTATCCCCGTGCTGTGGCTGGCCGGCAGCCAGGTGCTGCGCCAGCCGCTGCGCCTGTGGCGCTGGCGCGTGAGCTGGCCGTCCACGCCCACGGCGGCGCGGCAGATTCTTACCGGCGCGGTGGACTGGGGCCTGGCCGCGTGGGTGCTGTACCTGCTGATGCCGAACGCGGTGGACACCGGCTTCGGCCACTTCATGGCGATCTTCGTGCTGGCGCAGATCGCCGGCCTGGTCAGCCACGTGCCCGGCGGCCTGGGTGTATTCGAGGCGGTGATGCTGGCCGGCTTCGGCGCCACCGGCAACGAAGGCCTGGAGGCGCCGATCCTCGGCGCGCTGGCCGCGTACCGCCTGATCTACTACTTCCTGCCGCTGTGCGCCGCCACCGTGGTGGTGCTGGCGCGCGAGGCGCGCGGCGTGGCCGGCAAGGTGCCGCTGGCGCCGTGGTTCACCGGCCTGCTGCCGCCGTTCTTCGCCGGCCTCACCCTGGTTTCCGGCGCAGTGCTGCTGTTCTCCGGCGCGACGTCCGCGCTGCCGGGACGCATGGAAATCCTGCGCCACGTGCTGCCGCTGCCGGTTCTGGAGTTCTCGCACTTCCTGGCCAGCATGGTCGGCATGCTGCTGCTGATCCTGGCGCGCGGCCTGCAGCGCCGGCTGGATGCGGCCTATGTGCTGACCCTGGTGCTGCTGCTGCTCGGCGCGGTGCTGTCGCTGCTCAAGGGCATCGACTACGAAGAAGCCACCCTGCTCTCGCTGCTGGCCTTGGGCCTGGCGCCGGCGCACCGCCTGTTCTATCGCCGCGCCTCGCTGTTCAGCGCCACCTTCTCGGTGGGCTGGATCATCGCCATCCTCGCCGTGCTCGGCTGCGCGGGCTGGCTGGTGTCCTTCAGCTACAAGCACGTCGAATACAGCACCAACCTGTGGTGGGAATTCAGCTTCTATCACGGCGGTGCGCCGCGCGCGCTGCGTGCGCTGGTGGGCGCGGCGGCGGTGGGCATGCTGTTCGCGCTGGCCAATCTGATCCGCCCCGCGCGGCCTGACCTGCACCTGCCGGGCGAAGAGGAACTGGCGCGCGCGCTGCCGCTGATCAAGCACTATTCCTCGGCGCAGGCGCACCTGGCGCTGATGAGCGACAAGACCCTGCTGTTCGACGGCGAAAGCAAGGCCTTCATCATGTACGACGTGGAAGGCCGCAGCTGGGTCGCCATGGGCGATCCCGTGGGCGAGGACGAAGACGCGCGCCGCGAACTGGTGTGGACCTTCCGCGAGCAATGCGAACGCGCCGGCGGCTGGCCGCTGTTCTACCAGGTGCGGCCGCAGGACCTCGACCTGTATCTGGAAGTGGGCATGAACCTGCTGAAGATCGGCGAGGAAGCGCGCGTCAAGCTGGACGGCTTCAACCTCGACGGCAAGTCCAAGAAGGTGCTGCGCAACACCATCAACAAGCTCACCCGCGAAGGCATGCGCCTGCAGATCGTGCCGGCGGACGAAGTCGGCGCGCTGATCCCGCGCTTGAAGCCGATCTCCGATGCCTGGATGCGCGACAAGGGCGTGCGCGAAAAAGGCTTCTCGCTCGGCACCTTCGACCCGGCCTATCTGGCGCGCACGCCGATGGCCCTGGTGTGGAAGGGCGAGGAGCTGGTGGCCTTCGCCAACCTGTTCCTTACCGACAGCAAGGAAGAGGCTTCGGTGGATCTGATGCGCCACCTGCCGGACGGCACTTCGGGCGTGATGGATTTCATGTTCATCGAATTGATGCAGTGGGCGCGCGCCGAAGGCTACGTCTGGTTCAACCTCGGCATGGCGCCGTTCTCCGGCCTGCAGAACCGGCGCACCGCGCCGCTGTGGAGCCGCCTGGGCGCGCTGGTGTTCGGCCGCGGCGAACGCTTCTACAACTTCCGCGGCCTGCACAAGTACAAGGACAAATTCGATCCCGAGTGGGAGCCGCGCTATCTCGCGGTTCCCGCGGGCATCGCCTTGCCGCTGGTGCTGGCCAATATCGCCAGCCTGATCTCCGGCGGCCTATCGGGTATGGTGCGCCGATGAAACGAATCACCAAGATCATCGGCGGCCTCGTGCTCGCCGCCGCGGCCGCGGGCGCGCTCGTCTGGCAGCCCTGGCATCACGCGACGATGGCCGAGTCCCTGGTCGAACTGCCGGCCGCGCCGGGCGCCAAGCCGCTGGAAGGGCGTGGCGACGTGGTCGCCATTTTCTATTCCGGCGATGGCGGCTGGCGCGACCTGGACAAGCAGCTCGGCGCCATCCTGGCCCAGCACGGCGTGCCGGTGATGGGCGTGAGCCTGCTCAAGTACTACTGGCGCCAGAGCAATGCCGAGGCCTCGGCCGCCGACCTGGACGCGCTGATCGAACAGTCCACCGCACGGCTGGGCAAAAAGCGCGTGTGGCTGATCGGCTTCTCCTTCGGCGCCGACGTGCTGCCCTCGGTCATCGAAAAGCTGAAACCGGAAAACCGCGCCCGCGTCGCCCAGCTGGTGCTGCTGTCGCCGAGCAAGGACGTCAGCTACGAGATCGAGATGCAGGGCTATATGGTCGAGGGCTGGTTCAAGACGCAGACGCAGAACCTGTTCCAGCTGCTCAATCCGGTGAAGCACTCCGACGCCCGCCCGCCGCTGCTCGCCCTGGACGGCCATCCGCCGGTGATGTGCTACTACGGCAAGGACGACGAGGACGACACCATCTGCGCCACGGCCGGTTTGCCGGCGTGGATCAAGGTGTATCGCAAGACGGGCGATCATCATTTCGATTACGACTATGAGGGCCTGGCGCGGCAGATGATTTCGGATCTGCCGGCGGCGCCTGCCCCATAAGGCGTCGGGGGGGGGTGTGGGGGGGGCGGACGGGACCCCACCAACACAAAGACCCGCGGGTTTTGGGGTGGGGGG
>NZ_JAHFVJ010000003.1:0-139181 GCF_018599165.1 Dyella sp. LX-66 | reverse complement strand
CCTGCCCCATATGGCGTCGGCGTTGGTGGGGGTGCGCGCAGCCAACCCCAACCATGCGATACGCCCGGGATGTTGGGGTTCGCTGCGCTCACCCCAACCTACGCCGGATGAGGCCGGGCATGACCTTCGGCCGATCAGCCCGCACGTCCGCAGTGCTACGTTTCGCCGGACAACCAGCCAAGCGGGGGCGCAAGCGATGGACCGTCGGGACTTTCTCCGTTCGTCATTGGCCGCGGGTTCGCTCGCCGCACTGGGCGCCGCGCCGGCCGCATGGGCCGCGGCTTCGCCGAAGAGTCCGCAGGACCCGCAGCACATCAACCGCAGCGTGATCCTGATGGGCGACGACGTGCCGCATTACGGGCGCGACGTGCTGGCCCGGATGGACGCCATCCTGCAGACCCGCGACAAGGCCGGCGATCTGTATCTGAAACACGGCGCGGTGGAAGAACTGGAGCAGCGCTTCGCCCAGCTGCTGGGCAAGGAGGACGCCGCCTTCATGCCCACCGGCACCCTGGCCAACCAGGTCGCCATCCGCCTGCTGTGCGGCGATAAGAAGCGCGCCCTGGTGCAGCAGGAAAGCCACGTCTACTGCGATGAAAGCGATGCGGTGACCACGCTGAGCGCGATCAACCTGGTGCCGCTGGCGCCGGACCGCGCGGCGCCGACGCTGGACGAAGTCAATGCGGCCATCGCCGTGTCGGAGAAGGCCGCCTATCCCTTGCCGATCGGCGCGATTTCGCTGGAAAGCCCGGTGCGCCGCGCCGACGGTGCGATGGTGCCGTTCGAGGTGGTGCAGGCGATTGCCGAGCGCGCCCGCGCCAAGGGCATCGGCATGCACCTGGATGGCGCGCGCCTGCTGCTGAACAGTGGTGCCGAAGGCTTCGGCGTGGCGAAGTACGCCGCGCCGTTCGATACGGTCTACGTGTCGCTCTACAAATACCTGGGCGCGCCGTTCGGCGCCATCCTCGCCGGCAGCAAGGCCAACGTGGCCAAGGCGCGCGATACGCGGCATATCTTCGGCGGCACCATCTTCCACGGCTGGCAGTCCGCGCTGCTGGCGCTGGATGCGCTCGACGGTTTCGAGGAGCGCTTCGCCAAAGTGCGCGCCGCCGGAGACCATCTGCTCGACGGCCTGGCGAAGCTGGACGGCTACACCGTGCGCCGCGTGGAGCACGGCACCAATATCCACTTCGTCGAGATCGCCGAGGCGCGGCGGCAGGGTTTGCAGGAGCGCCTGGCCAAGGCCGACGTGATGATCGGCGAGCCGCGCGACGGCCGCCTGATGCTAATGTTCAACGAATCCCTGTTGCGCAAACCCGTCGATGCCATCGTCAAAGCCTTCGCTTCTTGAACGCAATCCCGGCATCGACCTGCTGCGCGGCATCGCCATCCTGCTGGTGGTGCTGCACCACATCGGCCTGCGCATACCGCTGAAGAAGACCGCGCTGGCCGAGGTGCTGCCGACGCGGCTGCTGAGCGCGCTGAATTTCAACGGCTACGAAGCGGTATTCGTGTTCTTCGTGATCTCCGGCTTCCTGATCGCGGGCAATGCGATCCGCCGCTGGGGCGCGCTGGAGCGCATCGACCTGCGCGACTTCTATGCGCGGCGTTTCGCGCGCATCGTGCCCTGCCTGCTGGCGCTGGTCGGCGTGCTGAGCGTGCTGCATCTGGTCGGCGCGCAGGATTACGCGATCAACCGCGAAGGCCAGTCGCTGCCGCGCGCGGTGCTCGCCGCGCTGGGCCTGCATCTGAACTGGTACGAAGGCCAGACCGGCTACCTGCCGGGCAACTGGGACGTGCTGTGGTCGCTGTCGATCGAGGAAGTGTTCTACCTCGGCTTCCCGCTGACCTGCCTGCTGCTGCGCCGCGATGCGCTGATGGCGCTGCTGCTGTGCGCGTTGGCGATCGCGCTGCCGTGGCTGCTGTCATCGCTGGACGATGCCAGCGAGATCTGGAAAGAGAAGGCTTACCTGCCGGGCGTGTCCGCCATCGGCACCGGCGTGCTCGGCGCGCTGGCGGTGGCGCATTGGAAGGCGCCGCGCTGGGCCACGTTGGCGCTGGGCGTTCTCGGTGCGATCGGCCTGTTCGCGGTGTTTATCGCCATGCCGTTCTGGTGGCCGCTGCTGCAGGACGGCGTGATGCTGCTGCTTACCTTCTCCACGCTGTGCGTGCTGGTGGCCTGCCGCCAGCGCGAGGCGACGCGGCCGCTGCCGGGCTTCGGCTGGCTGCGCCGCTGGGGGCAGCTGAGCTACGAGATCTACCTCACCCATATGTTCGTGGTGTACGGCGCGGTGCGGCTGTTCCGCGCGAGCGGCGGCGACATGTCGCGCGGGTGGCTGTGGTATCTGCCGGCGCTGCTGCTGTGCTGGCTGCTCGGTGCGGCGGTGGAACGTTATCTGTCGGCGCCGTGCGAGCGGTGGCTGCGTGCGCGGCTGCAGCGTCCGCGCGCGGCCATCGGCGTGGCCGTGGCCGCGGCGGACTGACTTACAGCTCCATCAGGTCGCGGCCCACCACCAGCCTGCCCTTGAAGTGCGGCGCCACGGCGTCGCGCCACATCTCATCGGTGAGCGACGGATCGCCACCCGGCACGAAGTGATTCAGCACCAGCGTCTTGACGCCGGCTTCGGTGGCGACGCGTCCCACCTGCCCGGTGGTGGTGTGGCTGGCCAGCAGGTGTTCGCGCAGGCGGGCGGCGTTCGGTTCGGAGGCGATCAGCTTTTCCAGTGCGGGTTGATACATCACCTCGTGCACCAGCACGTCGGCATTGCGTGCAAGTTCGATCAGCGCGGGCGTGGGGCGCGTATCGCCGGAGAACACGATCGAGCGATCCGGGCAGTCGAAGCGATAGGCGAACGCCGGCACCACCGGCGGATGCGCCACCAGCGCGGCGGTGACCTTGACGCGTTCGTCCTGCAGCACCACGCCGCCCTTGCTCAATTCGTGCGGCACGATCAGCGGCGCCAGCGGCGGGCGGCCTTCGTCCTTGATGCGGGTCTGGATGTCGTAGTCGTTCATGCGCAGGAAGTCGCGCGTCATCGCCGCCAGCGGCGGCGGCCCCCAGGTGTCGACGCGCGTATGCAGGCGCGCGGCCCAGGCCAGCCACAGCAGGTTGCCGTAGTCGGCGTTGTGGTCGGAATGCTGATGAGTGAGGAAGACATGGCGGATCGCGCCGAGGTCGAGCCTGGCCTGCACCATCTGGCGCGCCACGCCGTTGCCGCAGTCGACGACGTAGATGACGCCGTCCACCACCACGGCGCTGGCGGGTGCGGCGCGGTCGGGTTTCGGCGTGGGACCGCCGGCGGTGCCGAGCAGGATCAGGCGGGAGCGCGCGGCGGCGCGGGCGGCGAAGGGCAGGGCGCCGACGGCGGTGGCGGCCAGGCCGAAGCCGGCGGCGCGCAGCCACTGGCGCCGGTTCGGATCGAAAGCGCGCATGCGTTTTTCCCTGCGGAAAGAAAGACCCGACTATGCCGCGCGGCGCGCGGCGGGAAAAGCGCTCAGCGGTAGCGGTTGATGCTGTCGCGCAGTTCCTGCGCGGCCTTGCGCGCGGCCTCGGCGAAATCCTCGCCCTGGCCGGCATACAGGATGGCGCGCGAGGAGCTGATCATCAGGCCGTTGCCGTCGGCGCTGCGGCCATGCTTGACCACCGCTTCCACGTCGCCGCCCTGCGCACCGATGCCCGGCACCAGCAGCGGCACGTCGCCGACCAGCGCGCGCACTTCGGCCAGCTGCTCCGGCCAGGTGGCGCCGGTGACCAGGGCGCAGTTGCCGTGGGTGTTCCACTCGCGCGCGACCATCTCGGCGACGCGCTGGTACAGCGGGCGGCCGCCGACGTCGAGGTCCTGCAGGTCCGACGCGCCGGGATTGGAGGTGTGGCAGAGCAGGATCACGCCCTTGTCGGCGCGATCCAGGAACGGCTGCGCCGAATCGCGGCCCATGTACGGGTTGATCGTCACCGCGTCGGCGCCGTAGCGCTCGAACGCCTCGCTGACGTAGTGCTGCGCGGTGCTGCCGATATCGCCGCGCTTGGCGTCGAGGATCACCGGCACGCCGGGGTGCCTGGCGTGGATGTGCGCGATCAGGTGCTCCAGCGCGTCTTCCGCACGCAGAGCGGCGAAGTGCGCGATCTGCGGCTTGAAGCTGCAGGCCAGGTCGGCGGTGGCGTCGACGATGGCGGCGCAGAACTTGAAGACGGCGTCGGCGTCGCCGCGCAGGTGGACGGGGAATTTCGCCGGCTCGGGGTCGAGGCCGACGCAGACCAGGGAGCGGTGGTTATGCCATGCGGCTTGCAGGGATTGCATGAAGTGCATGGGAGTCTCCGTGATCGGCCGCCCTGGCAGGCGGCGTAGGTTGGGGTGAGCCAACGGCGAACCCCAACGTTGCAGCGGCGTGCGGGGTGTTGGGGTTCGCTTTTGGCTCACCCCAACCTACGCCCGCTGTTTACGCCAGCTTCTTGTACTTCACACGATGCGGCTTTGCCGCCTCATCGCCCAGGCGACGCTTCTTGTCCGCCTCGTACTCGTTGTAGTTGCCGGGGAAGAACTCCACGTGCGAGTCGCCCTCGAACGCCAGGATGTGCGTGGCGATGCGGTCCAGGAACCAGCGGTCATGCGAGATCACCATCGCGCAGCCGGGGAATTCCAGCAGCGCGTCTTCCAGCGCGCGCAGGGTTTCCACGTCCAGGTCGTTGGACGGCTCGTCGAGCAGCAGCACGTTGCCGCCCTGCAGCAGGGTCTTGGCCAGGTGCAGGCGGCCGCGTTCGCCGCCCGACAGGTTGCCGACGATCTTCTGCTGGTCGGTGCCCTTGAAGTTGAAGCGGCCGATATAGGCGCGCGACTGGATCTCGAAGTTGCCGATGCTGAGGATGTCCAGGCCGCCGGACACTTCCTGCCACACGTTGTTCTTCGCATCGAGCATGCCGCGCGACTGGTCGACGTAGGCCAGCTTGACCGTGTGGCCGAGCTTCACTTCGCCGGAGTCCGGCTGCTCCTTGCCGGTGATCAGCTTCATCAGGGTGGACTTGCCGGCGCCGTTCGGGCCGATCACGCCGACGATGGCGCCCGGCGGCACCTTGAACGACAGGTCGTCGATCAGCAGGCGGTCGCCGAAAGCCTTGGAGACGTTCTTGAACTCGATCACTTCCTGGCCCAGGCGCTCGCCCGGCGGGATGAAGATCTCGTTGGTTTCGTTGCGGTGCTGGTACTCGACCGAGTTCAGCTCCTCGAAGCGGTTGAGGCGCGCCTTGCCCTTGGACTGGCGGCCCTTGGCGGCCGAGCGCACCCACTCCAGCTCCTTCTCGATCGCCTTCTGGCGCGACTTCTCCTGGCTGGCTTCCTGCTTCAGGCGGGCGTCCTTCTGCTCCAGCCACTCGGTGTAGTTGCCCTTCCACGGAATGCCGCGGCCGCGGTCCAGCTCGAGGATCCACTCGGCGGCGTTGTCCAGGAAGTAGCGGTCATGGGTGACCGCCACCACGGTGCCGGGGTAGTTCTGCAGGAACTGCTCCAGCCAGTCCACCGACTCGGCGTCCAGGTGGTTGGTGGGCTCGTCCAGCAGCAGCATGTCGGGCTTGGACAGCAGCAGGCGGCACAGCGCCACGCGGCGCTTCTCGCCGCCCGACAGCGGGCCGATCTTGGCGTCCCACGGCGGCAGGCGCAGCGCGTCGGCGGCCACTTCGAGCTGGCGCTCCAGCGCGTGCGCGTCGTTCACCGCCAGGATGTTCTCCAGCTCCTGCTGCTCGGCGGCGAGCTTGTCGAAGTCGGCGCCTTCTTCGGCATAGGCCGCGTAGACCTCTTCCAGGCGCTTCTGCGCGTCCATGATCACGGACACGCCTTCTTCCACCGCCTCGCGCACGGTCTTCTCGGCGTCCAGCTGCGGCTCCTGCGCCAGGTAGCCGACCTTGATGCCCGGCTGCGGGCGGGCTTCGCCCTGAAAATCGGTGTCGACGCCGGCCATGATGCGCAGCACCGTGGACTTGCCCGCGCCGTTGAGGCCCAGCAGGCCGATCTTGGCGCCGGGGAAGAACGAGAGGGAGATGTCCTTGATGATCTGGCGCTTCGGGGGAACGATCTTGCTGACCCCGTTCATGGTGTAGATGTACTGCATGGAGCCTCCGGAGGCGTGCGCCGCCGGCCCGCAAGGCGGACGGAGGCACTAGGGCGTTGGGTGAAACCCGGGATTATAGCCGGTCGGCGCGTCGTCCCGGTGACGGCCCGCCCCGTGCCCGGCCTGCGCCATGCCTTGGCGCACCAGGGCCATGCCCGGCCCGCAGGCTGGTGCGCTGTCACCCCGTATGGAGCGCGCCCGCATGGATTCCCTGGTATCGACCGCACCCCGCGGCCTGTGGCGGCTGGACGCCTGGGCGCAGGGTTGGGCGGCCCCGCGCGGCCCCTGGGCGCTGGCGCTGCACGAATTCGTCTGCTTCGGCCTCAAGCAGGCCTGGGCCTGCCTGTTCGGCGCCTGCATGCTGGCCTTGCTGCTGCTGACCTGGGCCTTCTACCCGGCCGGCGCCTGGCTGGCCCGCTACGACTTCCTGGTGCTGGCCGCGTTCGCCCTGCAATGCCTGCTGCTGGCCTTGCGGCTGGAGACGCGCGAGGAAGCGGCCGTCATTCTGCTGTTCCATCTCACCGGCACCGCCATGGAAGTGTTCAAGACCGCCATGGGCTCGTGGGAATACCCGGAGCCCTCGCTGCTGCGCATCGGCGGCGTGCCGCTGTTCACCGGCTTCATGTACGCGGCGGTCGGCAGCTATATCGGGCGGGCCTGGCGGCTGTTCGAGTTCCGCTTCGTGCGGCATCCGCCGTTCGCGGCGACGGCGTGGCTGGCGCTGGCGATCTACGTCAATTTCTTCACCCACCACTTCGTGGCCGATCTGCGCTGGCTGCTGTTCGGCGCGATGGCGCTGCTGTTCGGGCGCACCTGGGTGCATTTCCGCGTGCGCCGCGAGCATCGCCGCATGCCGCTGCTGCTGGGCTTCGTGCTGGTGGCCACGTTCATCTGGCTGGCCGAGAACGTGGGCACCTTCGCCGCGGCCTGGCGCTATCCGGCCCAGCGGGACGGCTGGAGCGTGGTCCCGCTGAGCAAGCTCGGCTCCTGGCTGCTGCTGATGATCATCAGCTACGTGATGGTGTCGGCCGTGCACCACCTGCGGCGCACACGGCGCTAGCGTTCGCTGTCCAGCGAACTCATGCCCTGCGCGCTGTAGCGGTCGCCCGCCGCCGCGCCCTTGGGCACGGCGTGTTCGATCGCGGCCAGTTCGTCGGCGTTCAAATGGACGTCCGCCGCGCCGAGTGCCTCCTGCAGGCGATGGCAGGTACGTGCGCCGATCAGCGGCACGATGTCGCCGCCGCGCGCCAGCACCCAGGCGATGGCGAGCTGGGCGACGCTGATCCCGCGCGCCTCTGCCAGCGCGCGCAGCTGTTCGACCAGGCCCAGGTTGTGGCGCAGGTTGTCGCCCTGGAAGCGTGGGCTGTGCGTGCGGAAATCGCGGGCGGCGGTGCTGCGTTCGGCGTTCCAGTGGCCGCTGATCAGGCCGCGCGACAGCACGCCGTAGGCGGTGATGCCGATGCCCAGCTCGCGGCAGGCGGGCAGGATGCTCTCCTCGATGCCGCGGCTGACCAAGGAGTATTCGATCTGCAGGTCCGCCACCGGCAGCACCGCGTTGGCGCGGCGGATGGTCGGCGCGCTCACTTCCGACAGGCCCAGGTGGCGCACGTAGCCGGCCTTGACCAGGTCGGCGATGGCGCCGGCGGTGTCCTCGATCGGCACGGCCGGGTCCAGCCGGGCGGGGCGGTAGATGTCGACGTAGTCGGTGCGCAGGCGCTTGAGTGAGTAGGCCAGGGCGGTCTTCACCGCGGCCGGGCGGGCGTCGTAGCCCAGCCAGTCGCCGCCGGGGCCGCGCTGGGCGCCGAACTTCACGCTGAGCTGGTAGCTATCGCGCGGGCGGCCGGCCAGCGCCTCGCCCAGCAGCATCTCGTTGTGGCCCATGCCGTAGAAGTCGCCGGTGTCCAGCAGGGTCAGGCCCGCGTCCAGCGCGGCGTGCACGGTGGCGATGCTCTCGGCGCGGTCGGTCTCGCCGTACATGTCCGACATGCCCATGCAGCCCAGGCCGAGGGCGGAAACGCGCAGCTGCTGCTTGCCGAGGGAACGCTGTTGCATGGGGCGGACTCCGGGGGCGGGGAAAGGCGGCCATGCTGCGCCCGGCCCGCATCGTCGGGCAAGCGGGGCGGAAACGCCCGGGATACGCGCCCGCATGCGGTTTCCGACCCTTCCTAAGGTGGCCCCCCAACCCCCCGGGCGCTACAATTTCGGGCTTCCACTCCCCGCCGCCACCCGCAGAGGTCAGGATGTTTGCCAAGAACGAGACGATCGCCGGCTTCGACGATGAGCTGGCCCAGGCCATGGCCGACGAGGCGCACCGGCAGGAAGACCACGTCGAGCTGATCGCCTCCGAGAACTACGCCAGCCCGCGCGTGCTGGAGGCCCAGGGCAGCGTGCTCACCAACAAGTACGCCGAAGGCTACCCGGGCAAGCGCTACTACGGCGGCTGCGAATGCGTGGACGTGGCCGAGCGCCTCGCCATCGAGCGCCTGAAGGAGCTGTTCGGCGCCACCTATGCCAACGTGCAGCCGCATTCCGGCTCGCAGGCCAACCAGGCGGTGTACTTCGCCCTGCTCAACCCGGGCGACACCATCCTCGGCATGAGCCTGGCCCACGGCGGTCACCTCACCCACGGCGCCAAGGTCAATCTGTCCGGCAAGATCCTCAACGCCGTGCAGTACGGCGTGAACGAGCAAGGCCTGGTCGACTACGACGAAGTCGAGCGCCTGGCCCTGGAGCACAAGCCGAAGATGATCGTGGCCGGCTTCAGCGCCTACTCGCAGGTGATGGACTGGGCGCGCTTCCGCGCCATCGCCGACAAGGTCGGCGCCTACCTGTTCGTGGACATGGCCCACGTCGCCGGCCTGATCGCCGCGGGCGTGTATCCCAGCCCGCTGCCGCACGCGCACGTGGTCACCTCCACCACCCACAAGACCCTGCGCGGCCCGCGCGGCGGCATCATCGTCGCCAAGGACGCGGGTGAGGAAATCGAAAAGAAGCTGCAGTCGATCGTGTTCCCCGGCATCCAGGGCGGCCCGCTGATGCACGTGATCGCCGCCAAGGCGGTGGCCTTCAAGGAGGCGCTGGACCCGTCGTTCAAGAGCTACCAGCAGCAGGTGGTGAAGAACGCCAAGGCCATGGCGCGCACCTTTATCGAGCGCGGCTACAAGATCGTGTCCGGCGGCACCGAGAACCACCTGATGCTGGTCGACCTGATCGGCCGCGACGTCACCGGCAAGGACGCGGAAGAAGCGCTGGGCAAGGCGCACATCACGGTGAACAAGAACGCCGTGCCGAACGACCCGCGCAAGCCGTTTGTCACTTCGGGCCTGCGCATCGGCACGCCGGCGGTCACCACGCGCGGCTACCAGGAGGCCGACGTGGCCGCGCTGGCCGGCTGGATCTGCGACGTGCTGGACGCGCCGAACGACGAGGCCGTGCTGGCCAAGGTGCGCGAGCAGGTCACCGCGCAGTGCCATAAGTTCCCGGTTTACGGCTGAAATCCCAGCCGCCAGCGGTGGCTTCGCGACGATCCGGAAAAGGGGCCGATCGTCGTAAAAGCCTCCGCATCCCACGCTCTTCCGGCCTCGCCGGAAGGGCGCCGGGTTGTACGGCGGCTCAACTGAACGTCTAATGGCGCCCCATGCATTGCCCTTTTTGTCAGCATGAAGACACCCGTGTGATCGATTCGCGTCTGGCCGACGACGGCACCACGGTGCGCCGGCGACGCGAATGCCCCCAGTGCGGCGAGCGCTTCAACACCTTCGAAACCGCCGAGCTGAAGCTCCCCGCCATCGTCAAGAGCGGCGAGCGCCGCGAGACCTTCGACGAACGCAAGCTGCGCGTGAGCTTCGAGCGCGCCCTGCAGAAGCGGCCGGTGGCCAGCGACGCGGTGGACGTGGCGGTGCGCACCATCGTCAACGACCTGCGCAAGAGCGGCGAGCGCGAAGTGCCTTCGCGCCAGGTGGGCGAGCTGGTGATGCGTGAGCTCAAGAAGCTCGACCAGGTGGCCTACGTGCGCTTCGCCTCGGTCTACCGCAAGTTCGAGGACGTGCAGGCCTTCCGCGAGGAAATCGAAAAGCTCGAGCGCGACCTGCCGGGGCTGGAAAGCCTGCAGCTCTCGCTGCTGGGCGAAGCGGGCGCGCGCCGCGGCAAGAAATAACGGCGCGGCGCCGGCGCGGCTTCGCATAGACTCTTTCGTCCCACGCACAAGGGGACGCCATGTCCAGCTTCACCCCCACCGATCACATCCTGATGGCGCAGGCCCTGCGCCTGGCGGAGCGCGGCCTGTTCACTACCCAGCCGAATCCGCGCGTGGGCTGCGTGATCGCCCATGGCGACGCGGTGGTGGGCGAGGGCTTTCACCCGCGCGCCGGCGAGCCGCATGCCGAAGTGTTCGCGCTGCGCGCCGCCGGTGAGCGCGCCCGCGGCGCCACGGCTTACGTCACTTTGGAACCCTGCGCCCACCATGGCCGCACACCGCCCTGCGCAGATGCGCTGGTGGCCGCCGGCGTGGCGCGCGTGGTGGTGGCGGCCGAGGATCCGTTCCCGCAGGTGGCCGGCCGCGGCATCGGCAAGCTGCGCGACGCCGGCATCGCGGTCGATATCGGCCTGATGCGCGAGGCCTCGCGCGAATTGAACGTCGGCTTCTTCAGCCGCATCGAGCGTGGACGCCCGTGGGTGCGCGTGAAGCTGGCGATGAGCCTGGACGGCCGCACCGCGCTGGCCAACGGCGAATCGAAGTGGATCACCGGCGAAGCCGCGCGCGCCGACGTGCAGCGCTGGCGCGCGCGCAGCTCGGCCATCCTGGCCGGCAGCGGCACCGTGCTGGCGGACGATCCGCGCCTCACCGCGCGCATCGACGCACCGTTCGCGCCGCCGCTGCGCGTGGTGCTGGACCGCAGCCTGCGCACGCCGGCCGGCAGCCACGTGCTGGACGACAGCGCGCCGACCCTGCTGCTGCACGCGGAAGGCGCCGCGGTGCCGGCGCATCTGCGGCAGGCGGACCTGGCCACGGTGCCGGAAGCCGACGGCGGCCTGGACCTGTCCGCCGCCCTGGCCCTGCTTGCCGCGCGCGGCTGCAACGAGGTGCACGTCGAAGCCGGCCCCACCCTGTGCGGTGCGCTGCTCGCGGCAGGCCTGGCGGACGAGCTGCTGCTCTATGTCGCGCCGTTGCTGCTGGGCGACAGCGCGCGTCCGCTGCTGCATCTGCCCACGCTGCAGGACATGGGTGCGCGCTGGAACCTGCGCGTGCTCGACCAGCGCATGCTGGGCCAGGACTTGCGCCTGCGCCTGCGCCCGGCGCGCGATTGACCGTTGCGCGATTGACCCTGCGGGAGCTGGCGCCCAGAATCGCCGGCCAGTACGGCGCCGAGGCGCCCCGCAAGTCTTTCCAGGAGTGCGCTGCATGCTCACCGCGGCGGAGCGCGAACAGTTCCGTGTCCAGGGTTATCTGATCCGCGACGCCTTGAGCGCGGAGGACGTCGCACGCTACCTCGACGGTGTGGAACGCGCGCGCGCCGAACGCGGCGAGCGCGGCCGCATGATGAATCTGCAGTTCCTGCAGCCGGGCAAGGACGTCCGCGCGATCCAGGACGTGATCTGCCATTCCGCACTGCGCGCCATCGCGGCGGACCTGCTCGGCGACGGCATCGTGATCGACGGCGCCTCGCTGTTCTACGCCGATGCGGGCGTGGACTACCGCCAGGGCTGGCATCGCGATCTGATGCAGGTGCCGGACGCGCAGATCGACCCGCGCTGGTTCAGCGACGAGTACCGCTACAACTACGTGCAGGTGAATATCCCGCTCACCTACGACCCCTGCCTGTGGATCGTGCCCGGCAGCCATCGCCGCCCGTACGACGAAGCGGAGCGGCGTATCTTCGGCGCCGATCCGCGCATCGCGCCGGTCGATGCGCAGCCGGAGCTGGAGCAGGGCGTGCAGCTGGTGCTGCAGCCCGGGCAGGCGGTGTTCTACAACAACTACGCCGTGCATCGCGGCTATGCCGGCGTGTTGGGGCAGCGGCGCATCACCATCCATCTGGGCTTTCATTCCAGCGCGCATGCGCCGACCTGCCACTTCGGCGTGCTCGACCATCGCGAGTACACGCCGGATTACCTGGCGAGCCTGGCGTCTGAAGTGCGCGCCGCCTTGGAAGCGCATATCGCCGAACGCGCGCGCCATCCGGAAGTGGACCAGTACCACGCCTGGCACCAGCAATTCATCAGCAAGGAATTCGAGATCCGATGAACAGCGAAGCGCGTGTGATCCGTTGGGGCATCATCGGCTGCGGCAACGTCACCGAGGTAAAGAGCGGCCCCGGTTTCCAGAAGGCGCCGCATTCCGCCCTGGTGGCGGTGATGCGGCGCGACGGCGCCAAGGCCAGGGACTATGCGCAGCGCCATGGCGTGCCGCGCTGGTATGACGACGCGGCGGCGCTGATTGCCGATCCGGATGTGGACGCCGTGTACGTCGCCACGCCGCCGTCGACGCACAGGCAGTACGCGCTGATGAGCATCGCCGCGGGCAAGCCGGTGTATGTGGAAAAGCCGATGGCGCTGGATCACGCGGAGTGCGAGGCGATCTTGCAGGCGGGTGTGGAAGCGAAGGTGCCGGTGTTCGTCGCCTATTACCGCCGCATGCTGCCGCGCTTCCACCAGGTGCGCGAGCTGCTGTTCGGCGAGCAGGCCATCGGCGCGCCGCGCGTGGTCAACACCGTGCTGTACGAGCCGCACCATCCGCGCTACCACGACGGCGCGAACCTGCCCTGGCATGTGGTGCCTTCGATTTCCGGCGGCGGCGTGTTCATGGATATCGGCTGCCACACGCTGGACATCCTCGACTGGCTGTTCGGGCCGATCGTGTCGGCGGAAGGACGTGCGGGCAACCAGCTGGGCGCGTATCCGCCGGAGGATACGGTGGCGATGTCGTTCGCCTTCGACAGCGGCGTACTGGGCACGGGGTTGTGGAATTTCGACAGCTACAAGCACCACGACTGCATCGAGGTGATCGGCGACCAGGGCAGCATGCGCTTTGCCACCTTCGGCGACGGGCCGATCGTGGTGGAGACGAAGGAGGGCGTGCGCGAGTATCGCGTGGCCAATCCGGCGCATATCCAGCAGCCGTTGATCGAGACGATCGTGCGGGAGTTGCTGGGGGAGAAGGGCGTGTGTCCTTCGACTGCCGAGAGCGGGGCGCGCACGACGTGGGTGATGGATCAGGTGTTGCGGGCGTATCGGCGGAAGACGGGGCAGGCGATCGGCGAGTAGCGCCCCCTTGTTCGAGCGGCGTAGGTTGGGGTGAGCGCAGCGAACCCCAACACCGGCACGGCTGACGGTGGTGCATGTTGGGGTTCGCTGCGCTCACCCCAACCTACGTCTCACCTCGCGAAATCGATCGCAATCTTGCCGAAGTGCTTCCCTCCGGCCATCTCCTCGAACGCCTCGCGCAGTTCTCCAAACCCATACACCGCATCGATCACCGGCTCCAGCCGCATCGCCTCCAGCGCGCGCACCATCCGCTCGTGCTCTTCCAGCGAGGCGACGGAAATCCCCTGCAGATGCACGCGCTTGAGAATCGCCGGCACCAGCGGCAGCGCCGCCTCGCGGCCACCCATGAAACCGACGATGCCGATAAAGCCATGCATCGCCACGGCATCCACCGACTGCGCGAACGTCGACGCGCCCACCGTTTCGATCACCGCATCCACGCCGCGCCCGCCATTGGCCTCGCGCACCGCCGCACCCCACTCGGGCAGCTTCGCGTAGTTGATGCCGATATCGGCGCCCAGCGCCTTGGCGCGCTCCAGCTTCTCGTCGCTGGACGACAGCAGGATCGCCTTCGCCCCGCGCGCCTTCGCCAGCTGCAAGGCGAACAGCGACACGCCGCCGGTGCCGAGCAGCAGCACGCTCTGCCCCGTGGTGAGCCGGGCCTGCTCCAGCGCCGTCCACGCGGTAAGCGCAGCGATCGGCAACGTGGCCGCCTGCACGGCGCTCATATGCGAGGGCGCATGGGCCAGCGCGTAGGCGTCGTAGCAGGCCAGCTCGCGCATCGCGCCGGGGCCGGGGCCGCCCAGGTCCGCGCCTTCCCATTCGGGCCGCATGCCGCCGGCCAGCCAGCGTGCCTTGTAGAAGGTGCTGACGCGGTCGCCGGGCTGGAAGCGGGTGACGCCTTCGCCGACCTCCAGCACGGTGCCGGAGCCGTCGGACACCGGCGTCATCGGCAGCGCCACGTTGCGGTAGAGCTGGCCGTTGACCATCAGGTGGTCGCGGAAGTTGAGCGAGGCCGCTTCCATTTTCACCAGCACCTGGCCGGGGCCGGGACGCGGGGCGGGCTGGTCGACGATGGCGAGGTGGCCGGTGCCGAACTGGTTGAGCTGATAGGCGCGCATGGCGGGCTCCTGGGTGAGTGATGGACGCCATGGTGGGCCGCGGATGCAGTGGCGATAATCCATCGACATGGCATATCTTTTGTTCGTCCTATGAATCAATCCTTCGAGCTCACCCCGAACCGCCTGCGCGAGCTGCGCGGCTTCGCCATCGCCGCGCGGCTGCTGAATTTCTCGCGCGCGGCGCACGAGGCCGGCTGCACGCCGTCGGTGCTGAGCCGGCGCATCGCGGCGCTGGAGCAGGCCGTGGGCGGCAAGCTGTTCCTGCGCACCACGCGGCGGGTGACGCTGACGCCGCGCGGCGAGCAACTGCTGGCGCATTGCGAGCGGCTGGACGCGGTGATGCTGGCGATGGCGGCGGAACTGCGGCCGCAGGGCGGCGAGCCGGCGGGGCGCCTGTGCGTGCATCTGCCGGGTTCGTACGGGCGGCTGCGGGTGGCGCCGGTGCTGGCGCGCTTCATGGCCAGGCATCCGCAGATCCGCATCGAGGCGGTGTACGACGACGCTTATGTGGACCTGGTCGCCGGCCGCATCGACCTGGCCCTGCGCGTGGGCCGCCTGGCCGATTCGCAGCTGGTGGCGCGGCGCGTGGGCAGCATGCGGCGCTATCTGTGCGCGGCGCCGGGGTATCTCGCCTCCGCGCCGGCGCTGGCCGATCCGGACGAGCTGAAAACGCATCGCTGCGTTGCCTTCAGCGGCCTGCGCACCGGCACGCTGTGGCAGTTCAGCCAGGGCCGCCGCCGCCGCTCGGTGCGCATCGACCCGGTGCTGACCTGCAACGACTCCATGGCCACCCGCGACGCGCTGCTGGCCGGCGTGGGCATCGGCATCCAGGGCGACTACATGGCCGACCCGCTGGTGGAACGCGGCAAGCTGGTGCGGGTGCTGCCGGAGTGGGAGCTGAGCACTTCGCCGATCCAGCTGGTCTGGCTGCCGGGCGCGGACCGGGCGCCGGCACTGCGCGCATTGATCGATTTCCTGTCGTCCGAACTCTAGGTTGCCTCCGAAAAGCGCACGCAGCGTGCGCCACGGGAAACGCCGGCCGGTGCTAGACTTCCGCGGCCGGGGCGACCCGGCGACAACCATTACGACGTCTTCAGGGCGGGGTGCGATTCCCCACCGGCGGTAGGTGGACGAGGCCTGCGAGGGTCTCCGAGACAAGCCCGCGAGCGCTTCCGCTCTCCATGCGGAAGGTCAGCAGATCCGGTCCGATGCCGGAGCCGACGGTCGGAGATTCGCTGCTTTTTGGCCGCGGGGTTTCCGGAAAGTCCGGATGAGAGAAGACGGTACGGCGTGCGCCCTCGCGGTGTGCGCCTGCCATGCGCCTTGGGGCGTTTTTCGCTGACCTTCGATGCGGGAAACGTTTCATGAAAAACCTCGACCGTTCCAACGCCGCCTCCGTGCAGGAGGTGCGCTGATGTTCACCGGGATCATCCAGACCGTGGGCCGCATCGCGCGGCTAGAACCGCGTGGCGGCGACGTGCGCCTGTATGTCGACACCGCCGAGCTCGATCTCGCCGACGTGCAGCTGGGCGACAGCATCGCCGTCTCCGGCGTCTGTCTCACTGCCGTCACGCTGGAACCGCGCGGCTTCAGCGCGGACGTCTCCAACGAAACCCTCTCGCTCACCACCCTGGGCAAGCTCAAGGCCGGCGATCCGGTGAACCTGGAGAAGGCGCTGCGCCTGGCCGACCGCCTCGGCGGGCACCTGGTCTCCGGCCACGTCGACGGCGTGGGCAAGGTGGTCTCGATCGCGCCCGACGGCCGCTCGCAGCGCTGGACCTTCGAAGTGCCGGCCAACCTGGCGCGCTATATCGCCGCCAAGGGCTCGATCTGCATCGAAGGCACCAGCCTCACCGTGAACGAGGTCGACGGCCTGCGTTTCGGCGTGAACCTTATCCCCCACACGGTGGAACACACGGTATTCCACGCGCGCCGCCCGGGCGATGCGGTGAACCTGGAGGTGGACGTGGTGGCGCGCTATGTGGAGCGGCTGATGGGCGGCGGCGGTGGATCGCCGCGGCTGGACGAGGACTTTTTGAAGAAGCACGGCTTCGCGTGACGGCAAAAACCAAACTCTTGAGCTATCTGGATTCCCCATGAGCTTCAACACCATCCCCGAAATCCTTGAAGACATCCGCGCCGGCCGCATGGTCGTGATCCTCGACGACGAGGACCGCGAGAACGAAGGCGACCTGATCATGGCCGCGCAGATGGTGCGGCCGGAAGACATCAACTTCATGGTGCGCGAGGCGCGCGGCCTGGTCTGCCTCACGCTGACCGAGCAGCGCACGCGCCAGCTCGGCCTGCGCCCGATGGTCAGCGACAACACCTCGCCGTACCACACCAACTTCACCGTCTCGATCGAGGCGGCCGAGGGTGTCACCACCGGCATCTCGGCGCACGACCGCGCGCGCACCATCCAGGTGGCGGTGAAGTCGGACGCCAGGCCGCAGGATCTGTCGCAGCCCGGCCATATCTTCCCGCTCACCGCGCAGCCGGGCGGCGTACTGACGCGTGCCGGCCATACCGAAGCGGGCTGCGATCTCGCCGCGCTGGCGGGGCTGGAGCCGTCGGCGGTGCTGATCGAGATCCTGCACGAGGACGGCTCGATGGCGCGCCGGCCGGAGCTGGAAGTGTTCGCGCAGAAGCACGGCCTGAAGATCGGCACCATCGCCGACCTGATCCGCTACCGCCTGGAAACCGAGAAGACGGTGCAGCGCATGCACGAGGAACAGGTGGACACCGAGTTCGGTCCGTTCCATCTGGTCGCTTACCGCGACGCCATCCACCACGGCCTGCATTTCGCGCTGACCCGCGGCAAGATCGACGACGGCGCGCCGGTGCTGACGCGCGTGCACGTGCGCAACACGCTGTCCGACGTGCTGCATCTGCAGCGCGACGACCTGGGCCTGACGGTGACCTCCGCGCTGCGCCGCATCGCCGACGAAGGCCGCGGCGTGCTGCTGGTGCTGTCCGGCGAGGACACCGCCGACGCCCTCCTGCGCCGCCTCAACCGCCAGCCCTCGGCCCAGGCGCCGGAAGAAGCGCAGCAGCAGGAATGGCGCCAGCTGGGCCTGGGTGCGCAGATGCTGGCGGACCTGGGCGTGCAGCGCCTGCGCGTGCTGGGTACGCCGCGCAAGCTGGTCGGCCTGGGCGGCTTCGGGCTGGAGGTGGTCGAGCACGTGTGATCCGCCGCGCGCCCGGGCGCCGCCCTCTGGCGGCCAGGGCGCGCGCGGCATACTGCCGGCTTCTCTCACCGCCACCGACGCCATGACTTCGATCCGCCTGATCGCCCCCTCCGGCTACCCCCACGACCGCGCCGCCATGCAGCGCGGCGTGGCGCGCCTGCACGCCGCCGGCTGCACGCTTGACGGCCTCGAAGCCCTCGAGCGCACCGAGCTGCGCTACGCGGGTTCCGACGCGCAGCGCGCGGCCGAGCTCAATGCGCTGGCTCATGCGGACACGCTGCCGGAGATCGTGCTGGCCATCCGCGGCGGCTACGGCGCCACGCGCCTGCTGGAACAGCTGGACTACGACGCGCTGCGCGAGCGCCTGGCCGGCAGCGCCACCGTGCTGGTCGGGCATAGCGACTTCACCGCGCTGCAGCTGGCGCTGTACACCCAGTGCGGGCTGACCAGCTTCGGCGGCCCCATGCTGGGGCCGGATTTCGGCGCGCCGGAACTGAACACGCTGATGTGGGAACACTTCTGGCGCACGGTGGCCGCGCCGCAATCGACCGCGGCCTGGTCCACGCCCACGCAGGGCGAGCTGGACGTGGCAGGCCCGCTGTGGGGCGGCAACCTCGCCGTGCTGTGCAGCCTGCTGGGCACGCCGTATTTCCCGCGCATCGACGGCGGCATCCTGTTCGTCGAGGACGTGGGCGAGCCGCCGTACCGGATCGAGCGCCTGCTGTACCAGCTGCACCTGGCCGGCGTGCTGGACCGCCAGCGCGCCCTGGTGCTGGGCCATTTCACCCATTGCCGCCCGGCCGCTTACGACAACGGCTACGACGTCCCCGCCGCCTTCGAGCAGATCGGCCGGGTGGCGCGCGTGCCGGTAGTGCGCGGGCTGCCGTTCGGCCACGAGGCGGACAAGTTCACCCTGCCGTTCGGCGCCGCGGCCCGCCTGCGCGTGGCTGGCGGCACGGCCGAGCTGTCGTTCGGCGCCTATCCCCACCTGGCCGGGGCCCAGCCGCGGCCGGATCCGGGCACGCTGCCCCAAATCCCGTAAAATGACCGGCCCACATGGGCCGCACGCCCCAGGAAACGCATACCCATGAACATCATCGAAGGCGATTTCTCCACGCCCAAGGGCCGCTTTGCCATCGTCGCCGGCCGCTTCAACGGCTTCGTGGTCGAGGCCCTGGTCGCCGGCGCGCGCGACGCTCTGGTGCGCCACGGCGTGCAGGACGAGGCGATCGACCTGATCCGCGTGCCCGGTGCATGGGAGATCGCGCTGGCCGGCCACAAGCTGGCCCATTCCGGCAAGTACGCCGCCGTCATCGCGCTGGGCGCGGTGATCCGCGGTTCCACCCCGCACTTCGACTTCGTCGCCGGCGAATGCGCCAAGGGCCTGGCCGGTGCGGCCTACGGTTCCGGCGTGCCGGTGTCGTTCGGCGTGCTGACCACCGACAGCATCGAGCAGGCGATCGAGCGCTCCGGCACCAAGGCCGGCAACAAGGGCGCCGACGCCGCCATCGCCGCGCTGGAGATGGTCAACCTGTACGGAAAGCTGTGATGAGCCCGCGTCCCGACGGCATCGACCTGGCCGCGCGCTCGCGCGCCCGCCGCCGCGCGCTGCAGGCGCTGTACGCCTGGCAGGTCAGCGGCAGTGGCATGAATGCGGTGATCCAGCAGTTCCAGCACGAGCAGGACATGGAAGTGGCCGACCTCGATTACTTCGAGGACCTGCTGCACGGCGTGGAGCGCAACCTCGCCGCGATCGACGAGAGCCTGAAGCCCTACGTCGACCGCGAGATCGAGCAGATCGACCCGATCGAGCGCGCCGCGCTGCGCATGGCCGCCTACGAGCTGAAGTACCGCCCGGACGTGCCGTACCGCGTGATCATCAACGAGGCGATCGAAGTGACCAAGCGCTTCGGCGCCGACCACGGCCACAGCTACGTCAACGGCGTGCTGGACAAGCTGGCCATGCAGCTGCGCTCGGTGGAGAAGAAAGGCTGATGGCCGCCGCGCCGGCCCATGATGTGCCGGTGCTGGAAACCGCGCGGCTGCGGCTGCGCGGCCATCGCCCGGAAGACCACGCCGCCTGCGCGGCGATATGGGGCGATGCGGACGTCACGCGCTTTCTCGGCGGACGTGCGTTCACCAGCGAGGAAGTCTGGCGGCGCATGCTGTCCTGGCGCGGCCTGTGGAGCATGCTCGGCTACGGCTTCTGGGCCGTGGAAGAGAAGGACGGCGGGCGCTACGTCGGCGATATCGGCTTTGCCGATTTCCGCCGCGAACTCGATCCTTCGCTGCGCGGCATGCTGGAATTCGGCTGGATCCTGGCGCCGTCCGCGCACGGCAAGGGTTATGCGAGCGAGGCGGTGGCGGCGGCCACGGCGTGGGCGGCGCAGCAGCTGCCCGAGATGCGCTCGGTGTGCATCATTGCGCCGGGGAATCTGGCGTCGATCCGCGTGGCGGAGCGGGCGGGTTTCCGCGAGTGGAAGCGCAGCATTTATCACGGCGAGCCGACCATCGTCTTCGCGCGGTAAGGCGTAGGTTGGGGTGAGCCGCAGGCGAACCCCAACGCTGCGATGCGCTTGGAGATGACGATGTTGGGGTTACTGGCTGCATCAGCAGCCAGCCCTTCGGGCCATCCGCTACGCGGATGTTCGCTACGGCATCCTGCCTTCGCAGTCGCCTGCGGCTCACCCCAACCTACGCCGTATCGCTTATTTCGCGGGTGCGCATTCCTTGCGGCCGTTGTCCGCAATCCCCGCGATCAACCACTTCCCGTTCTGCTTCACCAGATGGGCGATATCCGTCCCGCAATGATCGACCTTGCCGTCGACCAGGAATTCGTACGGCGCCCAGATGATCGCGATGTTGTCGTCGATCTTCACCAGCGGATCGTGGATGCGTTCTTCCAGCTTCTGCGTGCCGGTGGCGGGGATGTGCTCGATGAACGCGTCGTAGTGCAGCTGCTGCGACTTGTCGGCGCGAGTGAGCGTGATCATGCCGCCGGGCAGCAGGGCGGAGCGCATCATGTCGTGGTCGCGCTTGCCGATGCCGTCGAGCAGGGTCTGGAAGGGGGCTAGCACGGCCTTCTCTTCGGGCGTGGCGGCATGCGCGTAAGTCATGGACAGCGCAGCCAGGGCGGCGGCGAGGAACAGCGAGGATCGGCGGACGTGCATGATCGGACCTCCGTGGGCTGTAGTCCGCCGATTCTAGCCACGCCTCCCGCGGCCGCCCGCATGACTACCGGCAGGGTCGGCGCTTGCATGCGCCGGGTGTGGATGGTCTGCTTGCCGCTGTTGCCCGCCGCAGGAACGCCATGGAATTCCGCCTGATCGACCGCATCCGCGAGCGCACCGCGCAGGGGCGCGACGATGTGCGCCTGGGGATCGGTGACGACGCCGCGCTGCTGGCCGTGCCCGAAGGGCAGGAGCTGGCGGTGGCGATCGACACCATGGTCGAGGGCGTGCATTTTCCGCGCGATACCGCGCCGGCGGACCTGGGCTGGAAAGCCTTGGCGGTGAATCTTTCCGATCTGGCCGCGATGGGCGCCACGCCCGCGTGGGCCTTGCTTGCCTTGACCTTGCCGCGCAGCGGTGCGGCGGAGGCGCGGCAGCGTTTCGTCGACGCATTCGCCGAAGGTTTTGCGCAGCTGGCGCAGCCGCATCGGCTGGCGCTGGTGGGCGGCGATACCACCGGCGGTCCGCTCACGATCAGCGTGGCAGTGCATGGCTTCGTGCCGCCGGGCAAGGCCTTGCGCCGCGCGGGAGCGAAGCCGGGCGACGTGGTGATGGTCACCGGCACGCTCGGCGACGCGGCGGCGGGGCTGCATCTGCTGCAGCGTGGCGGCATGGACGGTGCGCAGGCGGCGTATCTGGTGGAGCGATTGCACCGACCCACGCCGCGGATAGCCGCGGGCCTGGCGTTGCGCGAACGGGCCAGCGCATGCCTGGACGTATCCGATGGCCTGGTCGCGGATCTCGGCCATATCTGCGCATCCAGCGGCGTCGGCGCGGAAATCGAAAGCGCGCTGCTGCCGCGTTCGCCGGCCCTGCTCGGCCTGTTCGACGACGCCTCGGCCTGCGACTTCGCGCTGAGCGGCGGCGACGACTACGAACTGTGCTTCACCGTGCCCGCCGCGCGTGCCGCTGAAGTGCAGGCCGATCTCGCGCGCCTGGGCTGCGGCGCTACGCGCATCGGCCGCATCGTGGAAGGCGAGGGCGTGCGGGTGCGCGCGGAAGACGGCACCTGGCTGGAACCGGCGCACCAGGGCTGGGATCATTTCGCCGCATGAGCGACAAAAAAATCCTTACCCCCGAACAGCGCCGCGTGCTGACGTCTTCCTTCGCCGGCTGGATCGCCTGCGGCTTCGGCTCCGGCCTCGCGCCCAAGGCGCAGGGCACCTTCGGTTCGCTGGCGGCGCTGCTGCCGTGGCTGCTGCTGCGCCATCTGCCGTTGCCGCTGTATGCGCTGGTGATCGTGCTGGCCTTCGCGCTGGGCGTATGGGCCTGCAACGTCGCCGGGCGCGCGCTGGGCGTGGACGATCACCGCAGCCTTGTGTGGGACGAATTCGTCGGGCAGTGGATTGCCTTGGTGCCCGCCTTGTTCGCGCCATGGTGGGCGGTGCTGGCGGGCTTCGTGCTGTTCCGCCTGTTCGACGTGGCCAAGCCCTGGCCGATCGGCTGGCTGGACCGCCGCTTGAAGGGCGGTCTCGGGGTGATGGTCGACGACGTGGTGGCGGGTGTGTTCGCCGCCGTCGTGCTCGGCGCCGGGCTAAGCCTTACCGCTTGGGGCTGACCCACATGGTGATGACGGCGCGGAACACGGCTTCGCCGTTCGCATCGGTCACCGTCACGCGCACCGGATAATCCGCCGCTTCGTTGCTTATGTCAGGCGCCACCGGTTCGGCGATGCCGACCACATCGGTAGTCGCCTTCTTCAGGTATTCCACCGTCATGCCCTTGGGGATCCAGCGGTGCGTGGGCGGAAGGGTTACCTCGGTCATGGTGCCGCCGGCCAGCTCCGCCAGGTTGCACATCGCGATGGCGTGCACCGTGCCGATATGGTTGAGCACCGCGCGCCGCTTCGCGATGCGGATGCGGCAATAGCCGGGGCGCAATTCCTCGAAGCGCGGCTTGATGCTGCCGAAGTACGGCGCCTTCAGGCAGATCAGGCGCGAGAACAGCCAGGCGCCGCCGGGGCGGGCGGAAAGCTTCTGCCACATCGCCAGCGCGCTGCGGGGGTTGCTCATGGGTAGGCCTCGATCAAAGAAAGGGATGCGGCTCAGGCTTCCGCGAGCTGCTTCAGCGCCGCCAGCACGTCGCCGAAATCGGCGGTGACGGCCGCGCCGATCTCCGCGGCCTCCGGCCCGGTCACCACCGAGACGTAGCTGACGCGCGAGCGCGCCGCATCGAGCGGCTCGATGCGGTGCGAGACCACCACGGTGACTTCGTCGAGCATGGTCTGGTCGGTGAACAGGCGGTTTTCCTGCACCTCGATCAGCGTGCTGGTGAAGGCGTCCATGCCCGGCGGCTGCATGGTGAAGCTGGTGCCTTCGGCGAAGGGACCGTGCAGTTCGATCGACGCGATGCCGGCGTTCCAGCGCTTCCATCCGGGCACGTCGGCGAACAGCTGCCAGATGCGTGCGGGCGCGGCCGCGATCTCGATGCTTGCTTCATGGCGCCACATGCCGTGCTCCTTGCCGGGAAGGGGCGGATCATCGCATGGCGGGTGTCGGCGGGGCATCGAGCGCCGCGGGCTTGGAGGCGCCGCGGGGCGGTGGCATGCTCGTGCGGTTCGCATTCCCTGGAAGGAGCTCCCCATGCAATACCGTCGTCTCGGCAAAAGCGGCCTGCAGCTGTCGGCCTTGTCCTTCGGCGCCTGGGTCACCTTCGGCCAGCAGGTGGGGCGTTCGCTGGCGCGCGACATGCTGGCGATGGCGCACGACCACGGCGTGAATTTCTTCGACAACGCCGAGGTGTACAACCACGGCGTGGCGGAGACGCTGATGGGCGACGTGCTGGCGGATCTGCGCTTTCCGCGCGACAGCTATTGCGTGTCGAGCAAGGTGTTCTTCGGCGCGCGGGCGAATCCCGCGCCGACCCAGCGCGGGCTGTCGCGCAAGCATGTGCTCGAAGCCTGCCACCAGGCGCTGCAGCGGCTGCGCGTGGATCACCTGGACCTGTACTTCTGCCATCGCCCCGATCCGGATACGCCGGTGGAGGAAACCGTCGCCGCGATGGACACCCTGGTGCGCCAGGGCAAGGTGCTCTACTGGGGCACCAGCGAATGGCCGGCGGCGCTGATCGCCGAGGCGCACCGCGTGGCGCGCGAGAACCACATGTACGCGCCCAGCATGGAGCAGCCCGAATACAACCTGCTGCACCGCGAGCGGGTGGAGCAGGAATACGCGCCGCTGTACCGCGACTTCGGCATGGGCACCACGATCTGGTCGCCGCTGGCCTCGGGCCTGCTCACCGGCAAATACAACGACGGCGTGCCGAACGACGCGCGCCTGGCCCAGCCCGGCTACGAATGGCTGCGCCAGGCAGTGCTGGAACAGGGCGGCGGGCGCATCGCCAAGGTGCGGCGGCTGGCGCCGATCGCCACCGAGCTCGGCGTGAGCCAGGCGCAGCTGGCGATCGGCTGGTGCCTGGTCAATCCGCATGTGTCCACAGTGATGCTGGGCGCCAGCCGGCTGGAACAGCTGGAGCACAACCTCGACGTGCTGCGCCTGCTGCCGCGGCTGACGCCGGATGTGCTGGCGCGGATCGAGCAGGCGGTGGCCTGAGCGGCGCGGGGCAGGGCGCGGCGTTCTGCCCCGGCCGTGTTCACACTTCGGCCGTTGACAGGTAAATGAGAACGATTATCATCAACTCCGCCTCTGACCAACACGGAGCCTGCTCATGTCCACCACTGCCGTACTGCCCACACCCGCCGACCTGCTGTCGCGCCCGCTCGGCCTGCTGCGCCTGAAGCCCCAGGCGGTGACGCCGGAACCCGGCGCGCGGCGCATCTCCAGCCAGAACCTGCTGGCCGGCGAGCGCGAACTGGTGATCACCCACCAGGGCAGCGAGTACCACCTGCGCCTCACCCGCAACGACAAGCTGATCCTCACCAAGTAAGCCCGCACGTCCGGCGCCCCGCCGGTTTTCCCTTCAGGCCTATCGCCAGCGCCGCGTTGCCCTCCCCGCAGCGCGCCAGCCGGGTCTCCTCTTTCCAGGAGCGCGCCATGTTCGGCTGGCTGGCCCATACCCTTGCCGCAGTCTGTCCGCATTCGCAGGCACCGTCCTGCCAGCCGCGCTGGCTGCACGTGGCGCCCGCCGCGCTGGCCGCGCGCCTGCCGTTGCTCGGCACCGTGCTGTATCTGCCGATGCGCGGCGAAGCTTCGCCCGACCACCCCGCGCGCGGCTGGCTGGCCGAAGGCGAAGACCTCGCCCCGTTGCTGCACACCCAATGGCTGCTCGCTTCCTGCGTGATCGGCGCCGACGGCCCGCGCGAATGGCTGGAATGCGTGGACGCCGCCGGCCGCCTGCGCGCCCGCCTGCACCTGCTGCCGGACACCGACTACCTGGCCTGGGACGTGCTGCTTTCCGCCGCCGTGCCGGCCGGTGCTCCCGCGTTCCGCCGCGTGCAGCGGCCGTTCCGCGCCGCGGGTGCGCGCCTGCTGCATTTCACGCAGCGGCGCCTGGGCAATATGGACGTGCTCGGCGGCAGGGACGCCGCGCAACTCTCCGCGCTCGGCCACGACATCGCCCAGGAAGTGCTGCGCGCCGAGGCGCTGTAGCCCGTCCGCGGCGTCCGGACACTTGTCCGCCTGTCCGTCGATCTGTCCGCGGACAGCCTGCCTTCCGCGGACGCCATCTCCAACCCACTGATAAACAACCTTAATCGATCGCCTGAGCAGTTGGCATAGCGCTTGCTGATACAGGTCCAGGGGCCACTCATGTCCGTGGCCAGGGACCGATCATGATTCGCGATACCTCCGCTCAAGACCGCCTGGTCGAGGTCAAGCCGAGCCGCAAGCGCCGGCTCATCTTCATCGGTGCCGGCGTGGCCGCAGTGGCCGTGCTGGCCCTGGTGCTGCCGCAGGCCAGCCGCCTGTTCTCCGCCGACGCCTCGGTCAGCGGCTCGCGCCTTGCCTTCGGCACGGTCGAGCGCGGGCTGTTCGTGCGCGACATCGCTGCCGAGGGCAAGGTGGTGGCGGCGGTCAGCCCGACGCTGTACGCCACTTCTGGCGGCGCGGTCACCTTGAAGGTGCACGCCGGCGACGTGGTGAAGCAGGGCCAGGTGCTGGCCACCATCGTCAGTCCCGAACTCACCAACAAGCTGGCGCAGGAACAGAGCGCGGCCGACGCGATGGAAGTCGACTTCCTGCGTTCGCAGATCGACGCCAAGAAGAAGCGCGGCGAACTGCAGAAGGCCTTCGACAACGCGCAGATCGACCAGACCAGCGCGCAGCGCGACCTGCAGCGCTACCAGAAAGCCTTCGCCCAGGGCGCCGTGCCCAGCATGAACGTGGACAAGGCCAAGGACGACGTCGAAAAGGCGCGCATCACCGTCGAGCACGCCAAGGCCGACCTCTCCAACGATGGCGCCAGCCTGGACTTCGACATCAAGTCCAAGAAGCTCGCCCACGACCGCCAGGTGCTGCTGGTGAAGGACCTGCAGCGCCAAGTCGACGAACTCAACGTGAAGTCGCCGGTGGACGGCCAGGTGGGCCAGCTGTTCATCGCCGAACGCGCCACCGTGGCCAAGGACGCGCAGCTGCTCAGCGTGATCGACCTGAGCCGGCTGGAAGTGGAAATGAAGGTGCCGGAAAGCTTCGCCCGCGACCTGGGGATCGGCATGGGCGGCGAGATCAGCGGCAACGGCAATACCTGGAAGGGCCTGGTCAGCGCCATTTCGCCCGAAGTGGTGAACGGCGAAGTGGCCGCCCGCCTGCGCTTCGACGGCGACACGCCCAAGCAGCTGCGCCAGAACCAGCGCCTGTCCGTGCGCATCCTGCTGGACCGCCGCGACAACGTGCTGGCTGTGCAGCGCGGCTCCTTCGTCGACGAATCCGGCGGCGCCTACGCCTACATCGTGCGCGACGGCATCGCCGAGAAGCACCCGATCCGCGTCGGCGCCAGCAGCATCGACAAGGTGGAGATCCTGGACGGCCTGAAGGAAGGCGACCGCATCGTGATCTCCGGTACCGACAGCTTCAAGAACGCGGCGCGCGTCGCCATCAGCCGTTGATCTGACCCTCTACTGCTCCATCACCGAAGGACGAAACAACCATGCTCAAGATGACCCACCTGTCCAAGGTCTACCGCACCGAAGTGGTGGAGACCTACGCGCTGCGCGACTTCAACATCGACGTGAAGGAAGGCGAGTTTGTCGCGGTGACCGGCCCGTCCGGCTCCGGCAAGACCACCTTCCTCACCATCGCGGGCCTGCTGGAAACCTTCACCGGCGGCGAATACCACCTGGACGGCGTGGAGGTGAGCAACCTCAATGACAACGCGCGCTCCAAGATCCGCAACGAGAAGATCGGCTTCATCTTCCAGGCCTTCAACCTGATCCCCGACCTCAACGTGTTCGACAACGTCGAAGTGCCGCTGCGCTACCGCGGGATGAAGGCGCCGGAACGCAAGCAGCGCATCATGGACGCGCTGGAGCGCGTGGGCCTGGCCTCGCGCGCCAAGCACTACCCGGCCGAACTGTCCGGCGGCCAGCAGCAGCGCGTGGCGATCGCGCGCGCCCTGGCCGGCTCGCCGCGCCTGCTGCTCGCCGACGAACCGACCGGCAACCTCGATACGCAGATGGCCCGCGGCGTGATGGAGCTGCTGGAAGAAATCCACCGCGAGGGCGCCACCATCGTGATGGTCACCCACGATCCGGAACTGGCCACGCGCGCCCAGCGCAACGTGCACGTGATCGACGGCCAGGTGGTGGATCTGGCGGAAGACCCGCGCTTCCACCAGCACCAGTCGCGCGCCGGCGCGCCGGCGTAAAGCTTTTGAAGCCCCTCTCCCCGCCGGGGAGAGGGGTTGGGGTGAGGGGACGGGCGGAGCGGTGAAGCGGCTACCTGAAGCGTGTCGCGCCCTGTAGTGCCTTTCCCGCAAGCCCCGGCCCCTCATCCGCCTGCCGGCACCTTCTCCCCGGAGGGGAGAAGGATTCGGAATCGGAAACTGAGTCACTCATCGGACGCCTCCATGTTCGCCTATTACTTCCAGCTCGGCCTGCGCAGTCTCCGCAAGAATCCGTTGCTCACCGCCCTGATGGTGATGGCGATCGGTTTCGGCGTGGCGGCGTCGATGACCACCTACTCGGTGTTCCGCGCCACCTCCAACAACCCCATTCCGCAGAAGTCCTCGCAGCTCTATGTGCCGCAGATCGACAACTGGGGTCCGGAAGACGCGCAGCAGAACCAGGGCGAACCGCCGCGCGCGATGAGCTACACCGACGCCATCGGCCTGATGCGCGACCACAAGGCCGCGCGCCAGACCGCGCTGTATCCGGCGGGCCTGTCCATTGTGCCGGCCGACGCCAGCCAGCTGCCGTTCCGCGAGAACACTTACGGCGTGTATGCCGATGCGTTCCCGATGTTCGACATTCCGTTCAAGTACGGCCGCGGCTGGAGCCAGGCCGACGACGACGCGCACGCCCAGGTCGCGGTGATCGGCCAGCAGCTCAACGAGAAGCTGTTCCGCGGCGAAAACAGCGTCGGCCGCGAGATCAACCTCGACGGCCGCAGCTACCGCATCGTCGGCGTGATGGACCACTGGGACCCGCAGCCGCTGTTCTTCGACGCGGTCAACACCGGCGGCTTCGACGACCCGACCCAGCTGTTCGTGCCGTTCACCCGCATGATCGAGCTGAAGGTCAGCACCAACGGCAACAACAACTGCAACAAGGATCCCGGCGTCGGCTGGGACAACTGGCTGCATTCCGAATGCGTGTGGCTGGGTTTCTGGGCCGAGCTGCCAACCAAGGCCGACGCCGACGCTTACCGCAGCTATCTCAACGGCTACTCCGCCGAGCAGCAGCGCGCCGGCCGCTTCAAGTGGGGCCCGAACACGCGCCTGCGCAACGTGGTGGAGTGGCTGGACTTCCAGAAGGTGGTGCCGCCGGAAGCGAAGATCTCGCTGCTGGTCGCGCTGGGCTTCCTGGTGATCTGCCTGGTCAACACCATCGGCCTGCTGCTGGCGAAGTTCCTGCGCCGCTCCTCCGAGATCGGTGTGCGCCGCGCCCTGGGCGCCTCGCGCAAGGAGATCTACGCGCAGTTCCTGATGGAGGCGGGCGCGGTCGGCCTGGCCGGCGGCTTGCTCGGCCTGCTGCTCACCGGCGTCGGCGTGTACGGCATCTCGCTGATCTTCGATCCGCAGGTGGCGCGCCTGGCCAAGCTCGACATCCCGCTGGTGCTGCTGACCTTGCTGGTGGCGATCCTGGCCACGGTGATCGCGGCCTTCTATCCGACCTGGCGCGCCGCTCAGGTGCAGCCGGCCTGGCAGCTCAAGTCCAACTAACACAAGGCGACGACCATGCTGCAGATCAAGCCCATCCTCGCCGCCCTGAAGCGCCACAAGGCCGGCACCATCCTGATCGCGATGCAGATCGCGCTCACCCTGGCCATCGTGTGCAACGCGCTGTTCATCATCCAGCAGCGCGTGGAGCGCGTCTCGCGGCCCACCGGCATGGACGAGAACAGCGTGCTGGCGATCCAGAACCGCTGGGTCTCGGTAGAAGGCAAGGACACCGCGCCGCTGATCAAGGCCGACGTGCTGGCGCTGCGCCAGACCCCGGGCGTGCAGGACGCCATGGCCACCAACTCCTTCCCGCTGCGCGGTGGCGGCTGGTCGACCGGCATCAACCTGGCACCGAAGAACGAAGGCAAGCCGGCTGCGCAGACCACGCTGTACTTCGTCGACGACCATGCGTTGGCGGTGTACGGCGCCCAGCTGATCGCCGGCCGCAACTTCACGCCCGACGAAGTGATCAGCGCCGATCCGAAGGACATCAAGTCCACCGCGCAAGTGATCCTCACCAAGGCGCTGGCCGACAAGTTGTTCCCGAAGGGCGACGCGCTGGGCAAGCAGGTGTATCTCAACGGCAAGGACGTTCCGCCCAGCACCATCATCGGCATCGTGGCGCGCCTGCAGGTGCCGTGGAACGGCACCTGGGCCGACGACTTCAACGACAACGCCACGCTGTTGCCGGTGCAGCTCACCAGCAACTACACCATCTACCTGATCCGCGCCAAGCCGGGCCAGCTGGCCGATGTGGTGAAGAGCGCGCCGGCCACCCTGCTCAAGACCAACCGCATGCGCGTGATCTCCGGCGACCGCGCCGTGCGCACCTTCGAGCAGGTGCGCGGCGATGCCTACAAGAACGACCGCGGCATGGCGATCCTGATGGGCGTGATCTGCGTGATCCTGCTGGCCATCACCGCCGCCGGCATCGTCGGCCTGACCAGCTTCTGGGTCGGCCAGCGCCGCAAGCAGATCGGCGTGCGCCGCGCGCTGGGCGCGACCAAGCGCGACATCCTCAGCTACTTCCTCACCGAGAACCTGATGATCGGCGCGGCCGGCGTGGTGATCGGCATCGGCCTGGCGATCGGCATGAACCTGTGGATGGTCTCGCAGTTCGAGATGGCGCGCTTGTCGATCGCCTACGTGGCGGTGGGCGTGGTGGCGCTGCTGCTGCTCGGCCAGGCCGCGGTGCTGGCGCCGGCCATGCGCGCGGCCAAGGTGCCGCCGGTGGAGGCCACGCGCTCCGTGTGAGCGCGTGGTTCCTGAAGCTTCCCCTGCAGAGAGAACCATGAGCGGAATGTTTGCCCACAACCTGCGGCTCGGTACGCGCAGCCTGCGCAAGAACCCGGTGCTCACCGCACTGATGGTGATGGCGATCGGCTTCGGCGTGGCGGCTTCGATGATCACCTACGCGGTGTTCCGCGCCGTGTCGGGCGATCCGATCCCGCAGAAGTCCTCGCGGCTGTTCGTGCCGCTGATCGACAACCGCGGGCCGCAGTACAACAACGAGGGCGAGCCGCCGAACGCGCTCACCTACACCGACGCGGTGGCGCTGATGAAGGCGCACCGCGCCACGCACCAGACCGTGCTGTACCAGGTCGGCCTGTCGGTGATGGCGCAGCAGGAGAACCACCTGCCGTTCAAGGCGATCGGCTATGCCACGCTGGCGGATTTCTTCCCGATGTTCGACGTGCCGTTCGTATACGGCGGCGCCTGGAGCGCGGCGGACGACGACGCGCGCTCGGCGGTGGTGGTGATCGGCCGCAAGCTCAATCAGAAGCTGTTCGGCGGCGCCAACAGCGTGGGCCGCGAGATCGTGCTGGACGACCAGGCCTACCGCATCGTCGGCGTGGCCGACGACTGGGACCCCAAGCCGCGCTTCTTCGACATGTTCAGCGGCAATGCCTACGCCGATCCCTCGCAGATCTACATCCCGTTCCACTATGCGGTGGAGCACGGTATCGACACCTACGGCAACAACAACTGCGGCAGCGACGGCAAGCGCGGTATCGGCCGCGACGGCTGGCTGCGCGGCGAGTGCGTGTGGATCAGCCCCTGGGTGCAGCTGGACAGCGCGGCCGAGGTGGCGGCGTATCGCCAGTTCCTCACCTCGTATGCCCAAGACATGCGCCGCGCCGGCCGCTTCGACTGGGCGCCGAACGTGCGCCTGCGCGACGTGAACGACTGGCTGGACTACCAGCACGCCGTGCCGCCGGAAAGCCGTATCTCGCTGGTGATCGCGCTCGGTTTCTTCGCCATCTGCCTGGTCAACACCATCGGCCTGCTGCTGGCGAAGTTCATGCGGCGCTCCTCCGAGATCGGCGTGCGCCGCGCGCTCGGCGCCTCGCGCGGCGACATCTACCGGCAGTTCCTGGCCGAGGCCGGCATGGTCGGCCTGACCGGCGGTGCGCTCGGCGTGCTGCTGACCGGCGTGGGCATGCTGGGTGTGGGGCTGGTGTTCCAGCCGCAGATCGCGCGCCTGGCGCACCTGGATCTCTCGCTGGTGGCGCTGTCGCTGCTGGTGGCGGTGTTCGCCACGGTGGTGGCGGCGTTCTATCCGACCTGGCGGGCGGCGCAAGTGCAGCCGGCCTGGCAGCTCAAGTCCAACTGACGGCGCGGAGGAGAGCCATGGAAATCAAGCCTATCCTCACCGCACTGCGCCGCCACAAGGCGGGCACCGTGCTGATCGCGATGCAGATCGCGCTCACCCTGGCGATCGTGTGCAACGCGCTGTTCATCATCCAGCAGCGCGTGTCGCACCTGTCCGAGCCCACCGGCATCGACGAAGCCAATATCTACGTGGTGAACAACGAGTGGGCCGGCAAGGCCGGCACCGAGCAGATCGACGCCAATACCCGCGCCGACCTCGCCGCGCTGCGCCAGATCCCCGGCGTGCAGGACGTCACGCCCAGCAATTCGTATCCGCTGCGCGGCGGCGGCTGGGACGACGGCATTCGCCTGCGCGCCGACCAGCAGGCCGACATCACCGGCTCGACCATCTATTTCGGCGACGAACACTTCATCGACACGCTCGGCCTGCGGCTGATCGCCGGCCGCAATTTCCGCAGCGAAGAAGTCGGCAGCATGGACGTGCGCGACCGCCTCTCCGCTCCGGTAGTGGTGGTGACGCGCGGGCTGGCAGAGAAGCTGTTCGGCGATGGCCAGGCAGTCGGCAAGAGCATCTATATCGCCGGCAACCAGACCACCATCGTCGGCGTGGTCGACCTGCTGCAGGCGCAAAGCGTGGCCCGCTGGGCTTCGAAGTTCGCCTACCGCGCGGTGATCCTGCCCAAGCGCCTGATCAGCATGGCCGGCGGCTTCTACATCGTGCGCACCAGGCCGGGCCAGCTCGACGCGGCGATGCGCGCCACGCCGGAGGCGCTGAACCGGATCAACCCGCGCCGCGTGCTGGACGAGCACGACGGCGTGCTGAGCTTCGCCGAGGTGCGTGCGCGCGCCTACGAAGGCGACCGCGGCATGGCCGTGCTGATGGGTGTGATCTCGCTGGTGCTGCTGGCGATCACCGCCGCCGGCATCGTCGGCCTGACCAGCTTCTGGGTCGGCCAGCGCCGCCGCCAGATCGGCGTGCGCCGCGCGCTCGGCGCCACGCGGCAGGACATCCTGCAGTACTTCATGACCGAGAACCTGCTGATCAGCGTCGGCGGCGTGGGCCTGGGCGTGGTGCTGGCGATCGCCATGAACCTGTGGCTGGTCACCCGCTTCGAGATGCACCGGCTGTCGATGGACTACGTGTTGAGCGGCGTGTTGCTGCTGCTGTTGCTGGGACAAGGGGCGGTACTGGCGCCGGCTATCCGCGCGTCCAAGGTATCGCCGGTAGAGGCCACGCGCTCGGTCTGAGCGCGCGGTTCCTTAAAGGAAGCAAAGGGGAGAGGGCATGTTCACGTATTACCTGGAGCTGGCGCTGCGCAGTCTCCGGCGTAACAAGGTGCTTACCGCGCTGATGGTGGTCGCCATCGCGCTGGGCATCGGCGCCTGCATGACCACGCTGACCGTGCTGCACGTGCTGTCGGGCGACCCGATCCCGTCCAAGAGCGCGCGGCTGTTCTATCCGCAGCTCGACCCGCAGGACATGGACGGCTACCGCGAAGGCGAGGAGCCCCCGGAGCAGCTCACCTGGGTGGACGGCATGAACCTGCTCAAGGCCAAGCGCGCCAAGCGCCAGGCCCTGATGACCGGCGGCGCCGTGCCGGTGCAGCCGGCGCAGGCCGACGTCGAGCCGTTCTTCAGCGACTCGCGCTACACCACGGCGGATTTCTTCGCCATGTTCGACGCGCCCTTCCTGTACGGCCAGGGCTGGAACGAGGCCGACGACGACAGCAAGGCGCGCGTGGCGGTGATCACGCGCAAGCTCAACGAGAAACTGTTCGGCGGCAAGGACAGCCGCGGCCAGGTAGTGCGCCTGAAGGACACGCCGTTCCGCGTGGTCGGCGTGCTCGACGACTGGCGCCTGAACCCGCACTTCTACGACCTCAACATGGGCAACTACACCGAGTCGGAAGAAGTGTTCGTGCCGCTGTCCACCTCGCGCGACCTCACCTTGCCGCGCAACGGCAGCACCGACTGCTGGGGCCGCGGCGGCGGCAACGACGGCGACCATATGGAAAACGCCACCTGCGTGTGGATGCAGTTCTGGGTGGAGCTGGCCAGCGCCTCCGATGCGCCGGCGTACAAGGCCTTCCTGGAGAACTACTCGCGCGAGCAGAAGACCCTGGGCCGTTTCCAGCGTCCGGTGAACGTGCGCCTGCGCAACGTCATGGAATGGCTGGACCAGGAGAAAGTGGTGCCCAGCGACGTGCGCCTGCAGAGCTGGCTGGCGATCGGCTTCCTGGTCGTGTGCCTGGTCAATACGGTGGGCCTGATGCTGGCCAAGTTCCTGCGCCGTGCCGGCGAACTCGGCGTGCGCCGCGCGCTGGGCGCATCCAAGCGCGAGATTTTCAAGCAGTTGCTGATCGAAGCCGGCGTGGTCGGCCTGGCCGGCGGCGTGTGTGGACTGGTGCTGGCCTTCCTCGGCCTGTGGCTGGTGCGCCAGCAGCCGGCCGACTACGCCTCGCTGGCCCGGCTGGACCTGGCCATGCTCGGGGCAACCTTTGCGCTCGCGGTCGGCTCCAGCGTCGCGGCGGGCCTGCTGCCCGCATTGCGCGCCTGCCAGGTCGCGCCCGCCCTGCAACTGAAGAGCCAGTAAGGAGACGCCATGGCCATCCGACCCATTCTGTCGACCCTGCGCCGGCACAAGACCACGGCCCTGCTGGTAGTGCTGGAGATCGCGCTGACCTGCGCCATCGTGTGCAACGCGGTGTTCCTGGTGAGCCAGCGCATCGAGCGCATCCACATGCCCAGCGGCGTGGCCGAGAACGAGCTGATCCAGGTCGCCCTGGCCGAGATCGGCGCCAAGCCCGACGAACACGCGCGCACGCTCACCGACCTGGCCGCGCTGCGCGCGATTCCCGGCGTGACCGAAGTGTCCTCGGTCAACCAGATTCCGTTCGGCCGCTCGTCCAACAACAGCGGCATCAAGCTGGATCCGAAGCAGAACAAGCCCACGCTCAACGCCACCAATTACTTCGGCGAGAACATCGGCCAGACCCTCGGCGTGCAGCTGGTGGCCGGCCGCCTGCTGCAACCGGAGGACTACGTCAGCATCAAGGAGGCCTCCAAGGCCTTCAAGGAAGGCAAGCTCGAAGGCCTGCCGCGCCTGGTGGTGATCACCGAACCGATGGCGCAGCGTCTGTTCCCGGGCCAGTCGGCGCTGGGCAAGACGATCTGGCTGGGTTCGGAAGTGCCGCTGCAGATCGTCGGCGTGGTGAAGAACCTGGTGCGCCCATCGATCTGGAACGACGCCGAGGCGCAGTACAGCATGATGGTGCCGATGCAGGTGGAAGATAACCAATACCTGATCCGCACCGCGCCGGGCGAGCGCGAACGCGTGCTGGCCGCGGCGATCGCAGCGATGAAGAAAAACAACCCGCACCGCATCTTCTGGCAGAAGCGCACTTGGGACGAAGTGCGCCAGCATTTCTTCGACGGCGACCGCTCCATGACCGGCCTGCTGATCGGCGTGTGCATCGCGCTGCTGGTGGTGACCGCGCTGGGCATCGTCGGCCTGGGCAGCTTCTGGGTGGCGCAGCGGCGCCGGCAGATCGGCGTGCGCCGTGCGCTCGGCGCCACGCGCGGGCACATCCTGCGCTACTTCCAGACCGAGAACTTCCTGCTCGCCACCATCGGCATCGCGCTGGGCATGGTGCTGGCCTACGGCATCAACCTGTTCCTGATGGTGCATTACGAATTGCCGCGCTTGCCGGCGGTGTATTTCCCCATCGGCGCGCTGGCGCTGTGGCTGATCGGGCAGGCCGCGGTGCTGGGGCCGGCGATGCGCGCCGCGGCGGTGCCGCCGGTGGTGGCGACACGTTCGGTCTGACGCTTTCCAGGAGAGAAGGATGTTCGCTTACTACCTCGATCTCGCCCTGCGCAGTCTCAAGCGCAACAAGGTGCTGACCGCGCTGATGGTGCTGGCGATCGCCGTCGGCATCGGCGCCAGCATGACCACGCTGACGGTGATGCACCTGCTGTCCGGCGATCCGCTGCCGGGGCGCAGCGACAAGCTGTTCTACGCCCAGGTCGACGACAACCCGCAGCCCGGCAAGCAGACCGAGCCGATGGACGTGATGACGTACCAGTCGGCGATGGACCTGTGGAGCGCCCACCAGGGCGACCGCCAGACCATCATCGTGGACAGCCCGGTGAAGCTGCGCGCGCCCGACAGCACCTTGCCGGCGCTGATGCCGTCGATGCTGTCGACCACCACGGATTTCTTCGCCATGTTCGACGTGCCGTTCCGCTACGGCGGCCCCTGGCGCGCGGAGGACGATGCGGCGCGCTCGCGGGTGGCGATTATTTCGTCCGACCTCAACGACAAGCTGTTCGGCGGCGCCAACAGCGTCGGGCGCACCTTGCGCCTGCGCGACACCGACGTGCGCATCGTCGGCGTGCTGGCGCCGTGGCGGCCGTCGCCGCGCTTCTACAATATCGCCGGCGGGCGCTTCTCCGGCGGCAAGACCGCGGACTACTACGGCAAGCCGCAGGATGTGTTCACCCCGTTCAGCAGCGCGCTGGAGATCAACGACGGCAACTTCTACCAGTACAGCTGCTGGCAGCTGCCGCCGTCGCCGGGGCATCTGCAGAACGCGCCCTGCGTGTGGCTGGCCGTGTGGGTGCAGCTGGACAGCCCCGCCAAGGTCGCCTCGTTCCGCCGCTTCCTCGATGGCTACACGGCGCAGCAGCAGGCGCTGGGGCGCATCGTCCGTCCGCAGAACACGCGGCTGCGCAGCCTGGTCGAATGGCTGGATTTCCAGGGCGTGGTGCCCAGCGATGTGCGCCTGCAGGCCTGGCTGGCCTTCGGTTTCCTGGCGATCTGCCTGTTCAACACCATCGGCCTGCTGCTGGCCAAGTTCCTGCGCCGCGGCGGCGAGATCGGCGTGCGCCGCGCGCTGGGCGCAAGCCGCGGCGCGATCTTCCAGCAGTGCCTGGTCGAGGCCGGGATGATCGGCCTGATCGGCGGCCTGGGCGGCCTGCTGCTCACCTTGCTGGGCCTGAGCCTGGTGCGGCGCCAGCCGGTGGCGTTCGCCGATATGGTGCATCTGGATGCGCGCATGTTCGCGCTGACCTTCGCGCTGGCGATCGCCACCAGCCTGCTGGCCGGCTTCCTGCCGGCGCTGCGGGCGAGCCGGGTGGCGCCCGGCCTCCAACTGAAGACGCGCTGAGGTGCGCATGGAGATCCAACCCATCCTGGCCGCGCTGCGCAAGCACCGTCTCGCCACCCTGCTGATCGCGCTGGAGATCGCACTGGCCTGTGCGGTGCTGTGCAATGCCTGCTTCCTGATCGCCAACCGCATGGACGCGATGCGGGTGAACAGCGGCGTGGAAGAGGCGTCCTTGGCCACGCTGCAGATCAGCGGCTTCGACGAGAAGCAGGCCAGCGACGTCAACGCACGCATGCTTGCCGGCTTGGGCGCCATTCCCGGCGTGCAGTCGGCCACCGTGCTCAATTCGATTCCGTTCGGCGAACACCGCGGCCGCGTCGGCATCACCATCGATCCGGAAGGCAAGCAGTTCGGCGGCGTGATCGAGCTGTATCTCGGCGGCCCCGGCAGCGCGGAGGCGATGGGCCTGAAGCTGGTGGCTGGCCGCGCCCTGCAGGCGGATGACTACCAGCCGTTCACCGGCGTGTTTCCCAGCTCCGCGCCGGTGCTGATGGCGCGCGAACTGGCCGAGCATCTGTGGCCGGGCGCCGATCCGCTGGGCAAGGTGTTCTGGGTGGACAAGTGGTCGTACCGCGTGGTCGGCATCGTCGACCACCTGATCACGCCCGCGCCGGGCTGGGCCGGGCGCAGCGCGCCGGGCTGGTCGGCCTTTGTGCCGGCGCAGCCGGGGCCGAGCCTGGCCGGCAGCTATCTGATCAAGGCGCCGCCGGCGGACATCGACCGCGTGCTGCGCGATGCGCGCGCGCTGGTCGCCAAGGTGGCGCCGGACGCGGTGCTCGACCAGGAAGGCTCGCAGACCATCGGCGACCTGCGCGCGCAGTTCTTCCAGCAGGACCGCATCATGGCCTTCATGCTGGTCGGCGTGATCGTCGCCCTGCTGCTGGTCACCGCGCTGGGCATCGTCGGCCTGGCCAGTTTCTGGGTGCAGCAGCGGCGCAAGCAGATCGGCATCCGCCGCGCGATCGGCGCCACCCGCGGCGACATCCTGCGCTACTTCCAGACCGAGAACTTCCTGATCGTCAGCGGCGGCATCGGCTTGGGCATGGTCATGGCCTTCGGCCTCAACCTCGCGCTGATGAAGTTCTACGAACTGCCGCACCTGCCGCTGTATTACCTGCCGATCGGCGCCGCCGCGCTGTGGGCGCTGGGCCAGCTCGCGGTGCTGGGTCCGGCCATGCGCGCGGCGGCGGTGCCGCCGGTGGTGGCGACGCGGTCGGGCTGAGGGGGGAGCGAAGAGCCTGCGCGAGGCAGGCTCTTCGGGGCGGTTACTTGCCGGATGGCTCGGTGGTGTACGAGAAGGTCAGGCCTTCGTAGCAAGCCTCGGCCTGTTCCAGGAACTTGCCGAATTCATCGCTCATCAGATCGTCATGGGGAATCCAGGCGACTTTATCGAAGGCGCGAAGTTTGTATGCCACGACACCGTTCGCCTCCTGGCGGAACTCGGCGTCATAGTCACCCCAGCGGGAGCGCACATGGCAGGCGTTCGGGGTTCGGCTGAGCTTGATGCCGCTGATCCTCCTCGACACCTCGCGAATCATCGGGCCGCTGACGTTGAGGTCGCCGATGCCGCCTGTTGCGCGATAGCTTTTCAGTTCATTCAAGGCGAACTCGAAATAGTCGCCCAGGCTCATGCTGTACTTTCCTTCATGCTTGCTGTCCGCAGGCTGTTCGGGTGAATGGATCTTCACCTGGTAAGGCGGTGTGACCTTGGCAGGCCGGGTCACGATGCATTTCTTGTTGTCAGTGCAGAAGGCTTGATCGACGGCATTCGCACCCTGGTCGTGTTCCATCGACATCAGCGCCAGAAGCTGCGCGCCATTGAACAGGGTGCTGGTGTCGCTGTCCGACGTCCCGTCCGGATGGAATTGCGTTTCCTCGGTGGTGCTGGCCTCCACCGTGGCCTCCGCAAGGGGAATGGTGTCCAGCCTCGGCTTGCCGTCCTTGCCCAGCACGATGGCCCAGCGATCCTGCAACTGCGTGGGCGTATATCCGGGCAACAGCACGGGCGATGTCGCATCGACCCACCATGCCTTGCCATCGACAGCCACGCGGACTATCACGTGATTGGAGTTATTGGTGCCGGGAATGAGCAGCGTTGGCGCACTGTCGCCCAACCAGACAAGGGCCGGTTCCGCATCGATGCCCAGGCTGCGCAGCATGGCGGTGAGCAGGGTGGTCAGATCCTTGCAGTCGCCGTAGCCGTTCTTTTCAATCGTGGCGAGACTCAACGGTGTATGGCCCCGGTCATCCAGGCGATAATCGGCAAGATAACGATAATGCTTGCCGATAAAGTCGACTGACGATCGGATCTGCTCTTCCCGCGTCATGTTCTTCAGCCGGAGGACTTCCGCCGCCGCCTGAGGTGGCAGTGGCGCGGACAGGATCCGGTTGTAGTTGGCGACCAGCTTGTCGAAATGGTCTTCCAGCTTGTCGCTGGAGGACAGATCGATGCGCGGGTGCTTGCGCACCGTGAAGTTGGTTTCGTTGACGGTACCGAAATAAAACGGCTTGATCAGATCGATCACGATCTTTTTGCCGCCTTCCGAAGCCTTTACCTCAAACGCGGTTGGCCCTTCGCTACGCCAGACGAAGGGTTTTTCCGCTGTGTATTCAGCATGAAGGCTGTCGTAGCGCTGCCGCGAGTCGTCGAGTTCGACCGAGTCAAGGAATTCGGAGATACCTTTCTCTGGCCTGCCGTGCCGCTTGGTGGTGTATTCGATGGCGCTGCCCACGGTGATGCCCTGGAAGAGCAGCGTCGTCGTTGTACTGTTGTCGACGCCTTGATCGGGACCCTGGCCGGATGTGCGCACGATCTGGCCTTTCGGCAGACGTACGCGTGTGCCGTCGCGCTCGATGACATAGGCATCGACGAGGGATTGTGTTGCTCGACTCGATGAGGGAATTTCTACCTTGGACAGTACGTCCCTGGCGGACGCCGTCAGAATGTCGTAGTGCATCGTGGTGAGGCAGTCGGTGCTTGCATCGACATTGACACGGCAGGAAGACTTTATTTTCGTCGCTACCGGCGCGTCGCCCGGAGACTGCAGCGATGCGAGGCAGGGTCCTGCTGCCAGCATCGCCAATACGCAGGCCGCTCGCCGGGTGGCGGGGATCAATGGGGATTTCATCATTGAGGTAAATCCTTGGTTTTCCTGATCGTTATTAGGGCGCACCGGCGGGGGAGTGCGGGGACGATGAAGCACGTGTAAGGGCGCGTTGCCGCGAGGCGGCATGGACCACCGCAGCGTGGTTGCGGACGGTACGAAGTACAGCCAGGACGGAAAACCGGAACTTTCCAGACCTTGCGTTCCCGCCATGGGCGCAGTGCTGGCCAGCGAGAGCTGCCCAGGAGTGCGCAAGCCCGCTGCAGTGCGTGGATCGCTTTGCCAGCCAAACTTCGCGCTGATGAAGTTCTACGAACTGCCGCACCTGCCGTTGCGCTACCTGCCGATCGGTGCCATCGCGCTATGGGCGCTCGGCCGGATCGCGATGCTGGGCCCGGCCCTGCGCGCGGCGGCGGTGCCGCCGGTGGTGGCGACGCGGTCGGGCTGAGGCGGAAAAGCGAAGAGCCTGCGCGAGGCAGGCTCTTCGGGGCGGTTACTTGCCGGATGGCTCGGTGGTGTACGAGAAGGTCAGGCCTTCGTAGCAAGCTTCGGCCTGTTTCAGGAACTTGCCGAATTCATCGCTCATCAGATCGTCATGGGGAATCCAGGCGACTTTCTCGGAGGCGCGGAGTTTGTATGCCACGACACCGTTCGCCTCCTGGCGGAACTCCGCGTCATAGTCACCCCAGCGGGAGCGCACGTGGCAGGCGCTCGGGGCTCGACTGAGCTTGATGCCGCTGATCCTCGTCGACACCTCGCTAATCGTCGGGCCGCCGACGTTGAGATCGCCGATGCCGCCTGTTGCGCGATAGCTTTTCAATTCATTCAAGGCGAACCCGAAATAGTCGCCCGGGCTCATGCTGTACTTTCCTTCATGTTTGCTGCCCGCAGACTGTTCGGGTAAATGGATCTTCACCTGGTAGGGCGGTGTGACCTTATCCATGGCAGGCCGGGTCACGATGCATCCCTCGTTGCCATCGCAGAAGGCTTGATCGACGGCATTCGCACCTTCGTCGTGTTCCTTCGCCATCAGCCTCAGAAGCGGCGCGCCATTGAACAGGGTGTTGGTGTTGATGTCCGACGTCCCGTCCGGACGGAATTGCGTTTCCTGGGTGGTGCTGTTCTCCATCCTGGCCTCCGCAAGGGGAATGGTGTCCAGCCTCGGCTTGCCGTCCTTGCCCAGCACGACGGCCCAGCGATCCTGCAGGTTGTCAGGCGTGTATCCAGGCAGCAGGACCGGAATGGTGGCGTCGATCCACCATGTCTTGCCATCGACAGTCGCGCGCACGATCACGTGATCGGCTGCCTGCAAGCCTGGGATGAGCAGGTTCGGGGCATAGTCGCCCTGCTTTACAAAGGCGGGCTCGGCGTCCATGCCGAGGCTGCGGATCATCGCCGTCAACAGTACGGTGAGATCCTTACAGTCGCCGTAGCCATTCTTTTCGGTCTCGGCAAGATCAAAAGGGATGCGGCCACGGTTATCGAGACGGTAATCGGCCAGGTAGCGATAGTTATCGGCGAGAAATCTGATCAAGGACCGTATCTGTTCTTGCTGCGGCTTGTTCTTGAGCCGCTCGACTTCCATGGCGGCCCCGGGCGGCAAAGGTGCGGACAAGATCTCGTTATAGAGGCCGACTACCTTGCCGTAGTGATCGTCGAGCTTGTCGCTGAAGGCCAGCTCGATGCGTGGAAGCTTGCGCACGATGAAGGCGTCTTCGTTCTCGATGGCGAAGTAACGCGGCTGGGCGAGGTCGATGGTGATCTTCTTTCCATCTTCCGAAGATTTCACCTTGAAGGCATCCAACTCTTCTCCGCGCAAGATGATGGGGCGGTCGGCCACGTATTCGAGATGGAAGCTGTCGTAGCGAACCGCCTCTGGCGCGAACGTGACGTTCCGCTGGAAGGTGGCGATTTCTTTGGTCGCTTTGTTGTGCTCTTTGAAGCTGTATTCGATGGCATCACCCACTTCGATGCCCTCAAACAGGAATATGGTAGTCGTGCTGTTGTCGATGTATTTCTCCGAGCTTGTCCCGGACTTCTTGACGATATGGCTATCCGGCAAGCGCCTGCGCGTGCCGTCACGCTTGATGATATAGGCCTCGATATCGGACAAGGTGTGGCTGGGCGGTGCGGGCACGTCGAGCTGGGAGAACGTATCCCTGCCCGCACTTGTCAGGATGTCCATGTGCATTTTATACGTGCAATCTTCACTCAGGTCGGCATGGACCCGGCAGGTCTCAGTGGTTTTCACCGCCACTGGAGCGTCTTTCGCCGGCTGCAGCGATGCAAAGCAGGGCGATGCCGCCAGCAGCGTCAGCGCGCAGGCGGCTCGCCTGGTTGCGGCGGTCAATGGGTATCTGATCATCGAAGTAAATCCTTGGTCGTCCGGGTCTCGACAGAGGGCATGCCCATGGACCGGGTGCGCGCCTGAGCGATGAAGCGCGAGGGAGGGCGGTCGCCGCCTGCGGCAGGCAGGTGGTATTGGCCACCACGGGGCGACCACGAACGGTATGGAATGCGCCCAGAACGGAGAACCGGAACTTTCCAGATGTCCGGCCGCCTCGTACGCGGTGCCAGCCAACGAGAGCTGCCCAGGAGCCCGCAAGCCCGCTACAGTGCGCGGATCGCTTTGCCAGCCAAGGGGTTCGTATGAAATGGGTGTCCTGGATGATCTGCGCGAGCCTGCTGGGCTCGGTGACCTTGGCCGGGCCGGCGGCCGCCGCGGCGCCCGCCGGTGTTGCCACCCGGGTGGCTGCGCTCAACAAGCTGTTGGCCGAACAGTGGCAGCACTCGCTGCAGAACGCGCCGGAGTTCGCCACCATCCTGGGCGACCTGCGCTACAACGCGCGCTGGAGCGACGTCTCGCTGGCGCACCAGGCGGCCGAGCGCAAGGTCAATGCGGATTTCCTCAAGCGCTTCGAGGCGATCGACACCACCGGCTTCTCCGATGAAGACAAGCTCAATCTGCAGCTGATGGTGCGCCAGCTGCGCGACGCGCTGCAGAGCTACGACCTGAAGCTCAACGAGATGCCGCTGGACCAGATGAACGGCATGCACCTGCAGCTGCCGGGCTTCGTCAGCTCCATTCCGTTCGACAACGCCAAACAGTACGAGGACTACCTCGCGCGCCTGCACGCCGTGCCGCGTGTGCTGGCGCAGGTGACCGAGGTGGCGCGCCAGGGTTTGAAGGACGGCATGATGCCGCCGCGCTATCTGCTGGAAAAAGTGGTCGGGCAGATCGACAGCATCGCCAAGCCGGCCGGTGAGGAAAACTCCTTCGCCGAGCCGCTGAAGCATTTCCCCAAGACGGTGTCCGCCGCCGACCAGAAGCGCCTGCACGACGCCATCGTCGCCGCCATCGACAACGAAGTGCGCCCGGCCTACCGCAAGCTGGGCGAGTTCGTGGCCAAGGACTACGCGCCGCACGGGCGCACCGAGCCGGGCGTGTGGCAGCTGGCCAACGGCGAGGCGATCTATCGCTTCGACGTGGAGCAGATGACCACCACCAAGGAAACCCCGCAGCGTATCCACGAGATCGGCCTGGCCGAGGTGAAGCGCATCGAGGAGGAAATGACGGCGATCGCCAAGGGGCAGGGCTATAAGGACCTGGCCAGCTTCCGCGAGGCGCTGAAGCACGACGCCAAGCTGCATCCGACGTCGCGCGAGGACATCCTCAACCGCTACCGCGGCTTTATCGCGCAGATGCAGCCGGAACTGCCCAAGCTGTTCGGCCTGCTGCCGAAAACCAAGGTGCAGGTGATGGCGGTGGAGCAGTACCGCGAGAAGGAAGCCCCCGGCGCCGAATACCACCAGGGTACGCCGGACGGTTCGCGTCCCGGCCAGGTCTATGTGAACACCGGCGACTTCGCCGACCGCACCACGCTGACCATCGAATCGACCGCCTACCACGAGGCGATTCCCGGCCACCACATGCAGATCTCGATCGCGCAGGCGCTGCCCAAGCTGCCGCCGTTCCGCCAGCAGGCCGGCTACAACGCCTACGTCGAAGGCTGGGCGCTGTACGCCGAGCGGCTGGGCAAGGACATCGGCTTCTACAAGGACCCGCTCTCGGACTACGGCCGCCTGTCCGACGAACTGCTGCGCGCCGACCGCCTGGTGCTGGATACCGGCGTGCACTACAAGCACTGGACGCGCCAGCAGATGGTGGATTTCTTCCATGCCCATTCCAGCCAGGACGAGCCGGACATCCAGGCCGAGACCGACCGCTACATCACCTGGCCGGGCCAGGCGCTGGGCTACAAGATGGGCCAGCTGAAGATCCTGGAGCTGCGCGAGCGGGCGAAAAAGGAACTGGGCGAGCGTTTCGACATCCGCGCCTTCCACGACCAGATCCTGGGTGGCGGCGCGCTGCCGCTGGACGTGCTGGAAGCCCGCACCGACGCCTGGATCACCGCCGTGAAGGCCGGCAAGGCGCCAGTTCACCCCAACGCGGCCCCGTAACGGCTGAATAGGCCAATGGTCATTACAACGTTTTGCCGGCAGGATGCATCTGTTCCGGCATGCCCAAGAGCCACATGCGTACCGTCCTGATCATCGACGACAACCCCGCCGTGGGGGAGGCGCTCTCGCTGGCGCTGTCCCTGCACGAAATCCGCCCGCTGACTGCGCTGACGCCGGAGCAGGGCCTGGAACTGCTCGAGCGCGAACGCATCGACGTGGTCATCCAGGACATGAACTTCACGGCGGACACCACCTCCGGCGAGGAAGGCATCGCGCTGTTCCGCGCCCTGCGCCAGCGCCACACCGACCTGCCGGTGATCCTGCTGACCGCCTGGACCCACCTGGAAACCGCGGTGGAGCTGGTCAAGGCCGGCGCCGCGGATTACCTGGCCAAGCCCTGGGACGACGCCAAGCTGCTGGCCACGGTGGAGAACCTGCTGGAGCTGTCGGAATCCACCCGCGAGGTGAACCGCGCCCGCAACGAGCGCCGCCGCCGCCGCGAGGACCTGGAGCGCCGCTACGACCTCACCGGCCTGGTGTTCTCCTCCGAGGCCATGGCGCGCACGCTGGAACTGGCCTGCCAGGTGGCCCGCTCGGAAGTGCCGGTGCTGATCACCGGCCCCAATGGCGCGGGCAAGGAGCGCATCGCGGCGATCGTGCATGCCAATTCGGCGGTGAAGCGCGGCTCCTTCGTGGCGGTCAACTGCGGCGCCTTGCCGGGCGAGCTGATCGAGGCCGAGCTGTTCGGCGCCGAGGCCGGCGCCTACACCGGCGCCAACAAGGCGCGCGAAGGCCGTTTCGAGCTGGCCGACGGCGGCACCTTGTTCCTGGACGAGATCGGCAACCTGCCGCTGTCCGGCCAGGTGAAGCTGCTGCGCGTGCTGGAAACCGGGCAGTTCGAGCGCTTGGGGTCCGGCCGCACGCGCCAGGTGAAGGTGCGCGTGCTGAGCGCCACCAATGCGGACCTGAAGGCGATGATCCGCGCCGGCACTTTCCGCGAAGATCTGTATTACCGCCTCAACGTGATCGAGGTGAACCTGCCGGCGCTGGCCGATCGTGTCGATGACATCCTGCCGCTGGCCGAGCATTTCCTCGACGGCCGCGCGGAACTCACCGACGCCGCGCGCGAGGCCCTGCTCAGCTACCCGTGGCCAGGCAACGTGCGCGAGCTGAAGAACGCGATCGAGCGCGCCGCGCTGCTGGCGGCCGATGGCCGCATCCAGCCCGAACTGCTCAACCTGCCGCAGGCGGCGCCGGCCGCCAACCGCAACCTGGACGAGCCCAGCCGCGAAGCGGTGGAGGCGGCGCTGGACAAGGCCGACGGCGTGGTCAGCCGCGCGGCGCAGGCGCTGGGGCTGTCGCGGCAGGCCTTGTACCGCCGCATGGAGCGCTACGGTTTGGCCACCCAGGGCACCTGACCACCCACGTAGGTTGGGGTGAGCCGCAGGCGAACCCCAACATGGCGAGGTGCATGAAGCTGCCGGTGTTGGGGTTACTGGCTGCATCAGCAGCCAGCCCTTCGGGCCATCCGCTACGCGGATGTTCGCTACGGCATCCTGCCTTCGCAGTCGCCTGCGGCTCACCCCAACCTACGACCGTTGTGCGCGGCCATGCCTAAAGATGGTTGCCCGTTGCACCCACCGCATATCAAGATGCCGCGATCCTGAGCCTCCTGGGGAACGAGCATGCGTCGATGGATGATGTTGGGCTTCACCGTGGCGGCCTTCGCGGCGCACGCGCAATCCGCGCCGCAGGCGAGCGACAGCTGGCAGCGGCCGGCGGCAGCGTCCAGCGTGGCCTATGGCAGCAGCCCGGCCACCGGTACGCGCGATGGCCAGGGCGCCTTCCGGTTCAAGGACGACAGGCCCGGCGAGTCGCGCTTCAAGGTCGAAGGCTCGTCGCAGCGCAGCGGTCGGGGCCCGCAGACGATCTGCGACTCCTCCAACGCCGCCTGCAAGCAGGAACGGTCGCTGAGCTCCGGCCAGGGCCGCTGAGTGCTGCGACGCCTCGACACCCTGCAGACGCGCCTGGCGCTGCTGCTGTGCCTGGCCTATGTGTCGGGTGCGCTGCTGTACATCGGCATCACCCAGTGGCCATTGCCGCAGCTGCTGCAATGGATGAAGCACGACCTCGGCGTGACCGTGCAGCCGCCTTCGCACCTGGGCGTGTGGGGCGGGCTGGCGGTGAGTGCGGGCGTGGCGATTCCGCTGTCGATCTGGCTGGCGGGGCGGGTGATGCATCCGCTCAACCGCCTGCTGCGCGCGCTGGAAGGTGCGGTGGCCAGCTATCGCGACGGCGATTTCAGTTTCTCCATCGCAGCGCGGCGCCATGACGAACTCGGCGACCTGATCCGCATGCACAACGCGCTGGGCCAGACCCTGCGCGAGCAGCGCCAGAACCTGGCCCAGCGCGAACTGCTGCTGGACACGGTGGTGCAGAACACGCCGGTGGCGCTGGTGCTGACCGACAGCATCGGTCGCGTCACCTACGCCAATATCGCCGCGCGCCATCTGTTCAACGAAGGGCGCACGCTGCACGGCCTGGATTTCATGGAACTGCTGGCCGACGCGCCCGACGCGCTGCGCCGCGCGGTGGAAGGCGGCGAGGATGCGCTGCTGACGGTGGAGATGGATGGCAGCGAAGAGACCTTCCATCTCTCGCAGCGCAGCTTCCGCCTGCAGGGACGTCCGCACCGGCTGCAGCTGTTCCGCCGCATGACGCGCGAGCTGTCGCGGCAGGAAGTGGCGACGTGGAAGCGCGTGATCCGCGTGATCAGCCACGAGTTGAACAACTCGCTGGCGCCGATCTCCTCGCTCGCGCATTCCGGCGCGGAGCTGGCGCGCCGCGGCCAGACCGAACGCCTGCCCGGCGTGTTCGCCACCATCGGCGAACGCGCGCGGCATCTGCATGGCTTTATCGCCGGCTATGCCAATTTCGCCAAGCTGCCGGCGCCGCAGCCGGTGTCGATTCCGTGGCGGCCGTTCCTGGACAGCCTGGCCCTGCACTGCAGGTTCCGCGTGGAAGGCAGCCTGCCCGAGCAGGAAGGCTGGTTCGATGCGGGGCAGATCGAGCAGGTGCTGATCAACCTGGTGAAGAACGCGCACGAATCCGGCAGCGCCGAAGACGGCGTGAGCCTGTCGCTGACGGTGATCGGCCGCGACGTGCGCATCGAAGTGGCCGACCGCGGCCCCGGCATGAGCGAGACCGTGCTGGCGCAGGCGCTGCTGCCGTTCTATTCCACCAAGCGTTCCGGCACCGGCCTGGGACTGGCCCTGGCGCGCGAAATCGCCGAGGCGCATGGCGGGCGCATCACGCTCGCCAATCGCGAGCAGGGCGGCCTGCGCGTTAGTTTGTTGTTGCCGTTGAAGCTGGCCTGACGTCCTTGCGCACAGTGACGTCATAACGTAACCGCCCCCTGCCTGGACCTCCCCTATACTCCGCGCCATCGTCACGGACAGGAGGTTGGGCCATGGGTTCGCTTTTAGCGCTGGTGGTCGTGGTGGTCGCGGTCATCATGATCGCCAAGCTGGTACGCATCGTGCCGCAAGGCTACGAATGGACGGTGGAGCAGTTCGGCAAGTACACGCATACGCTCACGCCGGGCCTGCATTTCCTGATTCCCATCATGTATAGCGTCGGCCGCAAGGTGAACATGATGGAGCAGGTGCTCGACGTGCCCTCGCAGGACGTCATCACCAAGGACAACGCGGTGGTGCGCGTGGACGGCGTGGTGTTCTACCAGGTGCTGGACGCGGCCAAGGCCGCCTATGAAGTGTCCAACCTGGAACAGGCCGCGCTGGCGCTGATCATGACCAATATCCGCACGGTGCTGGGCTCGATGGATCTGGACGAATCGCTGAGCCAGCGCGATGCGATCAACGCGCAGCTGCTGCGCGTGGTCGACGAGGCCACGCATCCGTGGGGCGTCAAGGTCAACCGCATCGAGATCAAGGACATCGCGCCGCCGCGCGACCTGGTCGATTCGATGGCGCGCCAGATGAAGGCCGAGCGCGAGAAGCGCGCGCAGATCCTCGAAGCAGAAGGCCTGCGCCAGTCGGCGATCCTCAAGGCCGAGGGCGAGAAGCAGTCGGCGATCCTTTCCGCGGAAGGCAAGAAGGAAGCCGCGTTCCGCGAAGCCGAGGCGCGCATCCGCCTGGCCGAGGCCGAGGCGCAGGCGACCACGCTGGTTTCCAACGCGATCGCCAACGGCGACGTCAATGCGCTGAACTACTTCGTCGCCAACAAGTACGTGGAGGCGCTGAAGGAGATGGCGCATTCGCCCAACCAGAAGATGCTGCTGCTGCCGGTCGAAGCCACCGGCATCATCGGCTCGCTGGCCGGCATCGCGGAGCTGGCCAAGGAGTCGCTGGGCCAGCAGCAGGAGAAGAACACGGTGCGCCGCACGCCGCCGCCGGTCTGAAGCGCCGCATCGTCGAAGGGGGTTAGCCATGTTTCCCGATATCGCAACGCATTACCTGTGGTGGATCGTCGCCCTGGTGCTGATCGGCGCCGAAGTGCTGCTGCCGGGCTATTTCCTGCTGTGGATCGGCATCGGCGCGGCGGCCACCGGCTTGCTGGTGCTGGTGGCGCCGCTGCCGATGCTGGCGCAGGCGATCGCCTTCGTGGTGCTGGCCTTTCTGTCCTGCGCGATCTACTGGTACCAGGTGCGCCCGCGCATGCGGCGCACCGACCAGAGCGAGTCGCGGCTCAACCGCCGCGGCGAGCAGAACATCGGCCGGCAGTACGTGCTGGCCGAGGCCATCGTCAACGGCCGCGGCAAGGCGCGCGTGGGCGACGGCCTGTGGCTGGTGAACGGGCCGGACCTGCCGGCCGGCGCGACCGTCGAGGTGGTGGCGGTGGAAGGCAATACGCTGCAGGTGAAGCCGGCCGCGTGAGGCCGCCGTTCGGACGGCCAAACGTATTCAAGCCGGCGCCTTCCGGGTGAGAATGCGGGCATGAGCTTCCCGCCTTCCTCGCCCGCCGGCTTCGCCGCGCCCACGCTGAACTTCGCCACCGCGGCGCTGAACACGCGCATCGCCTTCCTGGTGGAGCTGGCGCGGCGCCTGCACCAGTACGGCACCTCGGCGCCGCGCCTGGAAATGGCCATCGCAGGCTCGGCGACGCGGCTGGGGCTGGCAGCGGAAGTGTGGTCCAGCCCGACCGCCATCATCATTTCCTTTTCCGACCAGGCGCAGGGCGACGACGGCGTCGCCCAGGTCACCCAGGTGATGCGCCTGCCGCCGGGCGACGTGAATCTGGCGCGCCTGTGCCAGGCCGACCTGATCGCCGACCAGGTGATCGCCGGCCAGATCGAACTGCGCGAAGGCTTCCGCCTACTGCGCGAACTGGGCCGGCCGGATACGCGCCGCGCCCAGGCCGGCGTGATCGCCAGCTATGGCCTGGCTGCCGCCAGCATCGTCGCGCTGCTGCTGCACAGCTCCTGGGCCGACCTGCTGACCACCGCGGTGATCGGCCTGATGATCGGCACCATCAGCGTGCTGTCGGCCACACGCCCGCGGCTGGCGGTGGCGAGCGAGGCGATCTGCGCGCTGGTCGGCACGGTGTTCGCGATCCTGGTCAGCGCGCTGGTGGTGCCGCTGGCGATCAAGTCGGTGATCCTGGCCGGCCTGATCATGCTGATGCCCGGCATGGCGCTGACCACTGCCGTGCGCGAGATTTCCAGCCAGCATCTGGTGGCCGGCATGGCCAGGATGGGCGGTGCGCTCGCTACCTTGCTCAAGCTGACCTTCGGCACCGTCGCCGGCGCGCAGCTGTGCGCTGCGGTCGGCATCTATCCGCGCGACTTCTCCTTGCCACCGCTGCCCGCCTGGACCGAGCTGCCTGCGCTGCTGGTCGCCGCGATCGCGTTCGCCATGGCGTTCCGCGCGGCGCGGCGCGACTGGCTGGTGGTGATGGGCGCGGTGGTGGTGGGTTATGTGTCCACGCGCTGGGGCGGCCTGGTCGCGGGGCATCTGCCGGCGGCGCCGTTCGGCGTGTTTCTCGGCGGCTTTCTGCTGGGCGCGCTGTCCAATGTTTATGCGCGCTTTGCGCATCGGCCGGGCGCGGTGGTGCGCGAGCCGGGGATTATCCTGCTGGTGCCCGGCAGCGTAAGTTTCCGCAGCGTGTCGTATCTGCTGGAGCGCGATACGGTGCTGGGTTTCGATACCGGCGTATTGCTGGTGACCCTGCTGATTTCGCTGGTGGCCGGCTTGCTGTTCGGCGATCTGCTGGTGGCGCCGCGGCGTTCGCTGTAGCGGCGGCGATTAACCGGACGGGTTAATCGTGCTGCGGCGACGTGCCACGGATGTTCCATGTTGCATAAACGATGCACTTCGAATGATGCGAATGGAAAAGAAAAACGCCGGCGCAAGGCCGGCGTTTTCTTTTACGCGGAGCGCGGCGATCAGATCGCCAGATCCTTTTCCTTCTTGCCCGCCTTCAGCGCGTCGTTGAACCAGCGCGGACGCTTGCCGCGGCCGGACCAGGTCTGCTCCGCATCGAGCGGGTTGCGGTACTTCGGCGGCACGATGCCGCCGCTCTTGCGCGGGCCCTTGGCCGCGCGGCCCTGGCCGAACACGTCGTCGAACGCGAAGCCTTCGGCCTTGATCAGGGCGTGGATCTTTTCACGCAGCTTGACGACCTTGTCCTTGCGCAGTTCGGTCTGGCGCGACTGCGCCTTGGCGATCAGGTCGTTGAGCTGGTTATGGTTGAGATTCTTGATATCGACAGCCATGACTACTCCCGGGTGATGAGCCATTAACGGCATTATGGTTGTTTTAGGTGCAATGTTTCGAATCGGTATTGCGCGGGGGATTCTGGATGATCCGTTCCGGAATTGCAAAATACCGGAGTTATTCCCCGGTAATGCAGTCGCGCCAGCTTTACGGGGCATTATTCATCCGATTCCTAATTCGGAAGCGGATGATTAACCCGTAATAGGGCAGGGCGGCCTGGCCTGGCTGCCGGTTTTCATGCCTTGCGCGCCACAAAATGAGAACGGCCGCACAAGGCGGCCGTTCTGCGCACACTTCACCCGGAAAGAATCAGCCGAGCAGGGAGAACAATTCCTCGGTATTAATCGCCCGGGCTTCCGCCTCATTACGCGCCCGGTATTCCAGGGTGCCGGCGGCGATGCCGCGCTCGCTGACCACCACGCGGTGCGGGATGCCGATCAGCTCCATGTCGGCGAACATCGCGCCGGGGCGCAGGCCGCGGTCGTCCAGCAGCACCTCGATGCCGCGCTGCTGCAACTGCGCGTACAGCGTCTCGGCGGCCTGGGTCACCTCGGGCAGGCCCTTGGGATTGATCATGCACACGGCCACGCGCCAGGGCGCCATGGCCTGCGGCCAGATGATGCCGGCCTCGTCGTGGCACTGCTCGATGGCGGCGGCCACGATGCGGCTGACGCCGATGCCGTAGCAGCCCATCAGCATCACCTGGGCCTTGCCGTTCTCGTCCAGCACGGTGGCCTTGAGCGCTTCGGCGTACTTGCCGCCGAGCTGGAACACGTGGCCCACCTCGATGCCGCGGCCCATGCGCAGGGCACCCTTGCCGTCGGGCGAAGGGTCGCCTTCGACCACCTTGCGGATGTCTTCCACGCGGGTGACGCGGGCATCGCGTTCCCAGTTGGCGCCGGTGTAGTGGGTGCCGTCCTGGTTGCCTCCGCAGACGAAGTCCGCCAGCACGGCGGCGCTGCGGTCGATGATCACGGGGATCTCCGCCGGCAGGCCGGCGGGGCCGATAAAGCCGGGGCGGGTGCCGGTGACGGCGAGAATCTCCGCCTCGGTGGCGAGCACCGATTCGCCCGGCATCTCGGCCAGCTTGCCGGCCTTCACTTCGTTGACTTCGTGGTCGCCGCGCACGCACAGCGCGACCAGGCCCTTGCTGCCCTGGACCAGGATGGTCTTGACGCACTGGCTGGGCTCGACCTTGAGGAAGGCGGCCACTTCGTCGATGGTCTTCTGCGTGGGCGTGTCCACGCGCTTCAGTTCCGCGGAAGCAGCAGGGCGCGCGGCGGTGGGCGCCAGCGCCTCGGCCTTCTCGATATTCGCGGCGTAATCGGAACCATCCGAGAACACCAGGGCATCCTCGCCGGTATCGGCCAGCACCTGGAATTCGTGGCTGGCATTGCCGCCGATGGCGCCGGTGTCGGCCTGCACCGCGCGGAACTTCAGGCCCAGGCGGGTGAAGATGCGCGCGTAGGCGTCGTACATGGCCTGGTAGGTCTGGCCCAGCGATTCCTGCGTGAGATGGAAGGAGTAGGCGTCCTTCATCACGAACTCGCGCGCGCGCATCACGCCGAAGCGCGGGCGGATCTCGTCGCGGAACTTGGTCTGGATCTGATAGAAGTTGACTGGCAGCTGCTTGTAGCTCTTCAGCTCGTTGCGCGCGAAGTCGGTGATCACCTCTTCCGCGGTGGGCGCGTAGCAGAACTCCTGCTCCTTGCGGTCCTTGATCTTCAGCAGCTGGCCGCCGAATTTCTGCCAGCGGCCGGTTTCTTCCCACAGCTCGCGCGGCTGGATGGTCGGCATCAGCAGCTCGACCGCGCCGGCGCGGTCCATTTCCTCGCGCACCACGTTCTCGACCTTGCGCATCACGCGCAGGCCCAGCGGCGCCCAGGTGTACAGGCCGGCGGCGAGCTTGCGGATCATGCCGGTGCGCAGCATCAGCTGATGGCTGGCGATCTCGGCGTCGGCGGGCACTTCCTTGACGGTGGCCAGGTGGTATTGGCTGAGGCGCATGCGGGTGGCGTTCCGGCGGGTAAAGAAGCCGAGTATAGCGATTCCCGATTGGCCTGATTTCCTCGATCTTCCCAAGGCGAACCCTTCTCCCTTCGGGAGAAGGTGGCGGCAGCCGGATGAGGGTTCGGCCGGAGTCGAGCGCATCACTCTTGCGCTCCGCCCGTACCCTCACCCCAACCCCTCTCCCAAGGGGAGAGGGGCTCAACGTCGCGGCAATCGATGTGCGGCTTACTCGTTCGGGCAGTACTGCTTGTACTGCGCCTCGGCGGTGGACTGCTGCTGCTTGCGCTGCGCGTCGTCCAGCACCTTGGCCTGGTTGCCTTCCTGCACCACCACCGGCTTCTTGTCGCGCAGGATGTCCAGGTTGCCCTTGAGCGTGGTGCAGAGCTTCTTGCGGTTGTCCGGCGTGTCGGCCACCGGCGCCTGGGCCGGCGCCTCGGCGGAGCCGCTGGTCTGTTCGCGGCCGCTGCCTTCCTTGGCCGGCTGGGGCGCCTCGGACGGCGAGGACTGCGGAATGCCGGACAGGGTGATCTTCTTGGACGCGCCGCCCTTCGGCGGAGGGGTGTCGGAGTAGTGCACGGAGCCGCTGGCGTCGGTCCATTTGTAGACCTGCTGGGCCGCGGCCGGCAGGGCGAAGGCCAGGGGGGCGAGCAGCAGGGCGGCGGCGATCAGCGGGCGACGCATGGTCTTCTCCGGGGAAACTGGAAGGCGGGACAGGGCGGAAAAACGCTCGGCGCCCTTGTTAGCACCCGCACGGATAGGACTCAAGCGATGGTTTACACTGCGCGCATTCCGTCACGGATTGATCCATGAGCGAGACCACGCCCGTCCGCCCGCCGCGCCACCGGGGCATCTACCTGCTGCCCAACCTGTTCACCACGGGAGCCATGTTCGCCGGCTTCTACGCGATCGTGGCCAGCATCGGCGGCAGCTACAGCGACGCGGCCATCGCGGTGTTCGTGGCCGCCGTGCTGGACGGCATGGACGGCCGCGTGGCGCGCCTCACCGGCACGCAGAGCGAGTTCGGCGTGCAGTACGACTCGCTGTCCGACCTGGTCAGCTTCGGCCTGGCGCCCGCGCTGGTGATGTACACCTGGTCGCTGTCCACGCTCAAAGCCTATGGCCCGCTGTGGGGCAAGCTGGGCTGGGCCGCCGCCTTCATCTATGCCGCCTGCGCGGCGCTGCGCCTGGCCCGCTTCAACACCCAGGTGGGCGTGGCCGACAAGCGCTATTTCCAAGGCCTGGCCAGCCCGGCCGCCGCCGCGGTGTGCATGTCCTTCGTATGGAGCATGGACAAGTTCGGCGTGGGCGGCGACGAGCTCTGCTTCTTCACCCCGTTCATGGCGGTGCTGGTGGGCCTGCTGATGGTCAGCCGCTTCCGCTACTACAGCTTCAAGTCGCTGCCGATGGGCGAGCGCGACCGCGTGCCGTTCCTGTGGATCATCGTGGGCGTGCTGATCCTGATCCCGTTCCTGGTCGATCCGCCGCGCGTGCTGTTCGTGGTGTTCACCCTGTACCTGCTGTCCGGCCCGGCCCTCACCTTGTGGGGCCGCGCCACCCGCCGCCGCCGCGGAGCGGCATGAGCGCGATGGCGCCGTCCGGTTCCCTGCATCGTTCGCGCGTGCTGCGCGCACTGGGCGTCACGCCGTGGGTGCGGCGCGACGCGCCGACGATGCCGTCCGCACCGGCCGATGCGCCCGTGGCGGAAACCGCCGCGGGCCATTGCGTGGTGCTGCTGCCTGCCGGCTGCGAGCCGCGCACGCTGGACCTGCTCGGCCGCGCGCTGACCGCCTTCGGTCCGGCGCTGGCCCGCGCCGCGCGCATCGAAGTGCGGGACGGCCGCCTAGCCGCCGCGCCGCTGGCCAAGGCCTACCTGGTGTTCGGCGAGGCCCAGGCGCATGCGCTGGGCCGCGAATTGCCCGCGGCGATGCTGCAGCAGGCGCATATCGTGCTGGCCGACGAGCCCGGCGCGGTGCACGGCTCCGGCGCCGGCAAGCGGCGCTTGTGGAACGCGCTGCGCAGCCTGCGCCGCGCCCTGGCCGAGACCGCGGGCTGAGGCCATGGTCGCGGTCGCACGGCCCCATGCCGAAGTCCGCGCCATGCGCCGCGAAGACCTGCCCGGCGTCGCCGCGCTGGAACGCGCGTCCTACGATTTCCCCTGGAGCGAAGGCATCTTCGGCGACTGCCTGAAGGCCGGGCATCCGGCCTGGGTGCTGTGGGTGGAGGGCGAAATGGCCGGCTACGGCGTGCTCTCCGTCGCCGCCGGCGAGGCCCACGTGCTCAACTTGTGCATCAGCCAGAACCACCGCGGCCTGGGCCTGGGCCGGCACCTGCTGCGCCGCCTGCTGGACGTGGCGCGCTGGAACGGCGCCGAGCGGGTGTTCCTGGAAGTGCGGCCGTCGAATCCGGTGGCGCAGACCTTGTACCGCTCGATCGGCTTCGAGGAGATCGGCCGGCGCCCGAATTACTACCCGGCGAAGCAGGGCAGGGAAGATGCGATCGTGATGGCGCTGGATTTCGTCGCACCATGACGCCGTAGGTTGGGGTGAGCGTAAGCGAACCCCAACAGTCCCGCACGTTATCGCAGCGTTGGGGTTCGCATGTGCTCACCCCAACCTACGTCAGTCGCTCAGCCAAGCTTGACCAACTGCTCCCGCAACGCATTCAACTGCGTGCCCCAATCCGCAATGCGCTGGCGCTCCTGCGCCACCACGTCCGCCGGCGCATTCGCCACGAAGTTGGCATTGCCCAGCTTGCCCTCGCACTTCTTGATCTCGCCTTCGATGCGGCCGATCTCCTTGCCCAGGCGCGTCTTCTCCGCGCCCACGTCGATCAGCCCGGCCAGCGGAATCAGCACGCGCATCGAACCCACCACCGCGGCCGCGGCGGCCGGCTCGTCCGCGCCGGCGTCGATCCACTGCGGCGCATCCACGCGCGCCAGGAAGGCGATCTGCGCGGCGAACTTCGCGGCGCGCGCGCGATCGGCGGCGTCGCCGTCGGCGAGCAGCAGCGGGATGGTCTTGCCCGGCGCGATATTCATTTCCGAGCGGATGCGGCGGATGCCGCTCAGCACGTTCTTGAACCACTCGACTTCGGCGGTGGCCGCATCGTCGGCCACGATGTCGCCGGCCTTCGGCCACGGCCGGCGCAGCAGGGCTTCCTCGGTGAGGCCCAGCAGCGGTGCGACCGACTGCCAGATCTCCTCGGTGATGAACGGCACGATCGGATGCAGTGCGCGCAGCACCGTCTCCAGCACCACCAGCAAGGTGCGGCGGGTGGAAGCGGCAGCGGCCGCGTCGTCGCCGTTGAGCGCCGGCTTGGACAGTTCCAGGAACCAGTCGCAGTACTCGTTCCAGACGAACTCGTACAGCTCTTGCGCAAGCAGGTCGAAGCGATAGGTAACGAAGTGCTGTTCGACGTCGCTCAGCGTTTGCTTGAGGCGCGTGAGGATCCAGCGCTCCGCTTCCGTCGCCGGCGGCGTGCCGGCCGCGGCGATGGCGCCGTTCTCCACGTTCATCAGCACGAAGCGCGCGGCGTTCCACAGCTTGTTGCAGAACGCCTTGTAGCCTTCGGCGCGCTTGATGTCGAAATTGATGGTGCGGCTATAGCTGGCCAGCGCGGCGAAGGTGAAGCGCAGCGCGTCGGTGCCGATCGCGGGAATGCCGGCCGGGTAATCCTTGCGGATGCGCTTTTCCACTTTCTCGCGCACCTGCGGAATCAGCAGCGACTTGGTGGATTTCTCCACCAGCGGTTCCAGCTCGATGCCGTCGATCAGGTCCAGCGGGTCCAGCGTATTGCCCTTGGACTTGGACATCTTCTGGCCTTCGGCGTCGCGCACGATGGCGTTGATGTACACCTCGCGGAACGGCACCTGGCCGGTGAAATACTTGGTCGCCATCACCATGCGCGCGACCCAGAAGAAGATGATGTCGAAGCCGGTGACCAGCACCGAACTGGGCAGGAAGATCTTGTCCGCCTGCCAGTCCGCCACCACTTCGCCGCGCTCGTTCTTCACCGGGCCGTCCGCCGGCCAGCCGAGCGTGGAGAACGGCCACAGCGCGGAGCTGAACCAGGTATCGAGCACGTCCTCGTCCTGGCGCAGCGCGCCGACCGGCGGCACCGCGGCATGCGCGCGCGCGTCGGCTTCGTTTTCGCCCACGAAGATGTTGCCGGCCTCGTCGTACCACGCCGGAATGCGATGGCCCCACCACAGCTGGCGGCTGATGCACCAGTCCTGGATGTTCTCCAGCCATTGCGTGTAGGTGGTGCTCCAGTTTTCCGGCACGAACTTGATTTCGCCCGAGCGCACGGCGTCCAGCGCCGGCTCGGTGATCGCCTTGCGGCCGGCATCGCTGGTGAGGTCGACGAACCACTGGTCGGTGAGCATCGGCTCGATCACCGCGTCCGAACGCTGGCTCACCGGCACCTGCAGCTTGTGCGGCTTGGTTTCGACCAGCAGGCCTTCGGTTTCCAGGTCGGCCAGCACGCGCTTGCGCGCTTCGAAGCGGTCGAGGCCGCGGTACTGCTCCGGCGCGTTCTCGTTGACCTTCGCGTCCAGCGTGAAGATGTTGATCGGCGCCAGGTTGTGGCGCTGGCCGATGGCGTAGTCGTTGAAGTCGTGCGCCGGCGTGATCTTGACGAAGCCGGTGCCGAATTCGCGGTCGACGTAGTCGTCGGCGATCACCGGGATCTCGCGGTTCGACAGCGGCAGGCGCAGCATCTTGCCAACCAGGTGCGCGTAGCGCTCGTCTTCCGGATGCACCGCCACGGCGACGTCGCCGAGCATGGTTTCCGGACGCGTGGTGGCGACGACGACGCTGTCGCTGTTGTCCACCGTGTAATAGCGGATCGACCACAGGTGGCCGTCGCGCTCCACGTTGTTCACTTCCAGGTCCGACACGGCAGTGCCCAGCGCCGGGTCCCAGTTCACCAGACGGTTGCCGCGATAGATCAGCCCCGCGCGGAACCACTCCACGAACACCTTGCGCACCGCGGACGACAGCCCCTCGTCCATGGTGAAGCGCTCGCGCGACCAGTCGGCGGCGACGCCCAGGCGGCGCATCTGGTTGGTGATGGTGGAGCCGGATTCCTCCTTCCACTGCCACACGCGCTCGACGAAGGCCTCGCGGCCCAGGTCGTGGCGGGTCTGCCCGGCGGCGGCGAGCTGGTTCTCCACGATCTTCTGCGTGGCGATGCCCGCGTGATCGGTGCCCACCTGCCACAGCGTGTTGAGGCCGCGCATGCGCTGGTAGCGGATCAGCATGTCCATCACGGTCTGCTGGAACGCATGGCCCATGTGCAGGGTGCCGGTGACGTTCGGCGGCGGCAGCAGGATGCAGTACGGCTCGCCGTGTCCCGAGGGCTTGGAATTATCGACTTTGAGCAGGCCACTGGCTTCCCAGCGCGCATACCACTTCGACTCGATCTGGCGGGGCTCGAAACTCTTGTCCATCGGGGGCTCGTCATGGCGCGCCGGGGCGGGCGCGTGGGTGGGAACGGGGTAAAGACCCTGGATTGTAAGGGTGGGGGCTGGAGGCTGCCAGAAACAGGCTGGCGCGGACCTGCCCGGATGGGAACCCTTCTCCCCGTCGGGGAGAAGGTGGCGGCAGCCGGATGAGGGGTCGGGGCTCGCGACGGGAGATCGACAGGGCGAGGCTTGCTTTCTGCTCCCGCTTCTACGCTCCGGCCGACCCCTCACCCCAGCCCTCTCCCCGGAGGGGAGAGGGGGTACGTCTTCAGGCCTTGGCGCGTACTACGCGGCCATAGGCATGCACTTCATCCACCAGCACCTTCACATGCTCCGGATCCACTTCCGGCGTAATGCCATGCCCCAGGTTGAACACATGGCCCGGGTGGTTGCCGAAGCTGTCCAGCACGGCGCGCGCCTCGCGGCGGATGGTCTCGGGGTTGGAGCGCAGCACGGCGGGGTCGAGGTTGCCCTGCAGGGCCACGCGGCCACCGACGGCGGCGCGGGCGTCGGCCAGGTCGATGGTCCAGTCCACGCCCAGGGCGGCGCAGCCGGTGTCGGCCATGGCGGACAGGTGGCGGTGGGCGCCCTTGGAGAACAGGATCACCGGCAGCTCGCGCGCATGCGCGTCGGCCTTCAGCGCATCGACCACCTGGGCCATGTAGCGCAGCGAGAATTCACGGTACGGCGCGGGGCCGAGCATGCCGCCCCAGGTGTCGAACACCATCAGCGCTTGCGCGCCGGCCGCGGCCTGCGCGGCGAGGTAGGCGGCCACCGAGCGGGCCAGCGTATCGAGCAACTGGTGCGCGAGCTTCGGCTCGTTCCAGCACATGGCCTTGAGCGTGGCGAAATCGCGCGAGCCTTCGCCTTCGACCATGTAGCAGGCCAGCGTCCACGGGCTGCCGGAGAAGCCGATCAGCGGCACGCGGCCACGCAGCTCGCGGCGGATCGTGCGCACCGCATCCATCACGTAGCGCAGCTCGCCGTCCATGTCGGGCACGCCGAGCTTGTCGATGTCGGCCCGCGTGCGCACCGGATGCGCGAACTGCGGACCTTCGCCCTGCGCGAAGCTGAGCCCCAGGCCCATCGCGTCGGGAATGGTGAGGATGTCGGAGAACAGGATCGCCGCATCCAGGTCGAAGCGCTCCAGCGGCTGCAGGGTCACTTCGCAGGCCAGCTCCGGCGACTGCGCCAGCGCCATGAAGCTGCCGGCGCGGGCGCGCGTAGCGCGGTACTCCGGCAGATAGCGGCCGGCCTGGCGCATCACCCAGATCGGCGTGGTGTCGGTGGGTTCGCGGCGCAGGGCGCGCAGAAAGCGGTCGTTCTTCAAAGCTTCGGTCATATCAACGTCCGTACGGGCCGTCCATGCCCTGGCTGAACATCAGGCGGTAGCCGCGCTTGAGCTGCGCATCGCGCGCCTTCTCGAACGCCGCGATGGCGTCGTCGCGCTCCAGGAACTGCTCGCGCTTGAGGCTGGCCTTGCCGCCCTGCACGCCGGTCTCGCGGTACAGCGTCCAGCCGCCGAGCAGATCCTGCTCCAGCACGATCTGGACGTAGCGGGGCGCTTCGCCGGAGCTGGGCGCGGTTTGCAGGTAGAGGCGCATGGAAGGCTGCATGGTGGATAGGGGGCGGTGGGCCGCGAGTTGGGCATTCTAGCCAGAAGGCGGCCTCAGGCCGAAGTCGCCTCGCGCAGCGTGGCCAAGACCGCGCCTTCGTCCACGCCGCCGACGATCTGGGCCCGCCCGATGCCGCGCCACAGGATCAGCCGCAGCGTGCCGGCGGTGTTCTTCTTGTCCAGGCGCATCAGGGCGAGCAGGGCCTGCGGGTCCATGCCGGCGGGGATCGCGGTGGGCAAGCCCAGCCGTTCCAGCAGGCGCTGCAGGCGCGCGGTGTCGGCGGCGACGCTCATGCCCAGCCGCTCGGACAGGCGTGCGGCCAGCAGCATGCCGACCGCCACGCCTTCGCCATGCAGCAGGGCGGTGTACTTGCCGGCGGTTTCCAGCGCGTGGCCGAAGGTGTGGCCCAGGTTGAGCAGGGCGCGTTCGCCCTGCTCGGTTTCGTCGCGGGCCACTACGCCGGCCTTGTATTGAACCTTGCGTGCGATCGCTTCGACCAGCGGCGCGGTGTCGCGCGCGGCCAGCGCGTCGGCCTGCTGTTCCAGCCATTCGAAGAACGGCAGGTCGCCGATCGCCGCGCCCTTCACCACCTCGGCCAGGCCGGCGCGGTATTCGCGCTGCGGCAGGGTGGCGAGGGTGTCGATATCGGCCACCACCGCGCGCGGCTGGTGGAAGGCGCCGACCAGGTTCTTGCCGGCCGGCAGGTTCACGCCGGTCTTGCCGCCGACCGAGGAATCGACCATGGCCAGCAAGGTGGTCGGCATCTGGATGAAGTCGATGCCGCGCATCCAGCAGGCCGCACTGAAGCCGGCCAGGTCGCCGACCACGCCGCCGCCCAGCGCCACCACGCAGGCGTCGCGGGTGGCGCCCAGCTGGGCCAGCGCGTCCAGTGCGCGGCCCACGTTGTCGAAGGTCTTGTGCGCCTCGCCGTCGTCAAGCAGGAAGGCCGACCACTGCAGGCCTTCCAGCCCTGCGGCCACGCGCTCCAGATACAGCGGCGCCACCGTGGTGTTGCTGACCACCAGCGCGTGGCGGCCACGCAGCATGGCGCGCCAGCGCGCGCGGTCGCCGAGCAGGCCGGGGCCGATCCATACCGGATAGGCGCGCTCGCCGAGGGCGACGTCGATGGTGCGCGGGGAGGAAGTGTGGTGATTCATGCTCATGCGGCCTGCTGGCGCTGCCAGTGCTGGTCGATCAGGGCGATGCTGCGTTCGCTGGCGGCGAGTACGAGTTCGTGCTCGCCGGGGATCACCAGGTCGGCGACATCGGCATACAGCGGCGTGCGGATGCCCGCCATGGATTGAAGTTTCGCGCGGCGGTCCTCGCCGGCCAGCAGCGGGCGGCTGCGGTCGCGGGCCAGGCGTTCGAGCTGCTGCTCCACCGTGGCCTGCAGCCACAGCACGTAGCCGCGCTCGGCCAGCAGCCGGCGGTTGGCCGGGTCCAGCACCGCGCCGGCGCCGGTGGCCAGCAGCACGCCGCTACGCGCGCTGCACGCTTCCAGCAGGGTGCTTTCGCGGCGGCGGAAGCCGGCCTCGCCTTCCATTTCGAACACCGTGCTCACGGTGGCGCCGCAATGGCGCTCGATTTCCTGGTCGAGATCCAGGAACTCCAGCCCATAATGCGCGGCCAGCCGCCGGCCGATCGACGTCTTGCCGGCGCCGGTCGGACCGACCATGAACAGGTTGCACGAGGGATTCATATGCCGACTTTAACAGCAGGCCACGCATGACCGGACGGGTGTTGCTGGCCGGATGCGGCGATCTTGGGATGCGCGTGGCGCAACGCCTGCTGGCGCGCGGCGACGAGGTATGGGCGCTGCGGCGTTCACCTGCGCGTGACGGGGAGCATGGTGTGCGCTGGGTGCGCGGCGATCTGACGCAGGCGGAGAGTTTGCGTGCGTTGCCGGGGGGGATCACTCGCGTGGTGTATTCGCCGACGCCGGGGGTGCGCGAGGAGGCTGCGTATCGCGCGATCTTTGTCGATGGCTTGAAGCATCTGCTTGGGGCGCTGTCTGGCGCGCCGCTGGAGCGCGTGCTGTTTGTTTCGTCGAGTGCCGTGTACGGCGAACATGGCGATGGCTGGGTGGATGAGGCTACGCCGCCGGCGCCGCCGGGTTTCAATGGGCGCGTGTTGCTTGAGGCGGAGCGGTGGCTCGCTGCGCAGGCGGTGCCTTCGGTCAGTCTGCGCCTGGCTGGCATCTACGGGCCAGGCCGCATGCAGTTGCTCGAACGCCTGCGCGCGGGCGAAGCGCGGGTGCCGCGGGATCCGCCGCATTGGTCGAATCGTATTCATGTGGATGATGCGGCGGCGGCGGTCATGCATCTGTTGGAGTTGTCCGCGGCGGAGCGTGTCTATGTCGGGGCGGATGACACGCCATTGCCGATGCATGTGTTGTATGAGCACCTTGCCGGTTTGATCGGTGCGCCGCGTCCGGAGGATGGTGCGGCGCCGCCCGGCATCGGTAGCAAGCGGTTGAGTAATGCGCGTCTGCGGGCGAGCGGATTCGCATTTCGCTGGACGGATGCGCGGGAAGGGTATCGCGCGCTGCTGTGATTGCCTGGGTTGGTCGCCAAGTGGCGGGAATAATGCTGCATTTGTCCATTGCTTCGCGTACATGGGCAAGAGCCGCATTTGATGCCGCGTGTCCGTGCCATGGTGGTGGGGAAGGTCAACCGTTCGCGTGCTTTTGCCAGAGGCCATGGCCTTCATATGACGAGGCCGGGGTGCGCGACTTTTCCCGGGAGAAACTTTATGCAACGCCACGCGTCTTTCTACCTGCTGAGCCTGCCGGTTTTCCTGTGGCTGCCGTCCTATGCCACAGCTTCCGACGAACCGCCGGCCCGGCTCTTTTCCACGACTGGGCAGGGGCATGGTCGCTCCGCCGCGCTGCAGCGCGAGCCTCTTTCTGCAGGCAGCTCGCCAAGCGTTGCGGTACAGGCGCACGCCTCATCGCTGACGACACGGACCGAGCAACTGCTGCTGCCGCTGGCCGTCGATCAAATGGTCCAGCGTGGCCGCTCCTATTCCTTGTCCAGTGGTGCCGTCGTGTGGGAAGGGCGCACCATGGAGTCCGGACGACGCGTCGTATCGGCATCGCCGGTTGAGCAAGAGGGTGGATCGGTGATCCTGGTGCGTCATGGGGCGCACATCCATGGAAAGTTGCATGCGATGGGAAAGCTTTTTCTGATTCAGCCTACGACGCATGAAATGCATGAGCTCATCGAGATCGATCGCAGCCGTATGCCGCCGTTGCACCCGGTGGCCGATGTCCGCCCGGTGCAGCGGGCGGTCGAAGTCGCGTCCGTCGAACCCGTAACGGTTCCACGCAAGGGAACGGCAACGGACCCCATCGTTATCCACTTGATGGTCAATTACACGCAAGCAGTGCTCAAGCGCCGCCCCTCCATCGACGAGTACATCGACCTGCTTGTGGCCGAGACCAATCGAGGGCTTTTCGCTTCCGACATATTCGTAAAGCTTGATGTGGTGGCGAAAACAAGGGTCGAATATACGGAAAGTGGCAGGCTCGTCACGGACCTGGCCAATTACCGGCGCGCCGATGATGGCAGCATGGATGAAGTCCATGCGCAGCGCGATACTGCAGGCGCCGATCTGAATGTGCTGCTGGTGAATAACGGCGATGGCTGCGGACAGGCGGCCTCCGTCGGAGGTGACTCCAGTACGGCATTTGCTGTTGTCAACCGCATTTGCACAACCGGCAGCGGCACATTCGGTCACGAACTCGGTCATTTGTTCGGAGCCCGGCATGATCCAGGTTCTGACAGCAGCAATCGGCCATATGCCTATGGGCATGGCTACCAGTCCGAGGCAGGTGGCTGGCATACGATCATGGCTTATCCATGCAAAAAAACAGCCTGCGAGGAAATCAACCGCTGGTCCACCCCGCATCAGACATACCAGGGGCGGGTACTGGGCGATGCACATGCGAGCGACAATCGCCGCGTACTCAACGAGCGGGCTGCGACGGTAGCGGAGTTTCGCTGAGAAGCAGTCGATGGACCGGTGGCGAAGATCGAATATCAAGGCGCCAAGATAGGGTGCCTTTGGTTAGGAGCGGCCGGAGCGTCAGGTTATGTGCGGTCATCTACGGCGGCTTTGCATCGGCAGATGAATCAGGCCGCTCGGAGAGCTTCTCGTGCCGCGCAGTTCGAAGGGAAAATGCAAGTCCGGCTATGCGGGTGCAGGGGGGATTCGTACCTGCCGGCACATTCCGGACGCCTGCGGTTGTGGGACCATCAGGGCCTTAACACTATCCAGGAGCAACCCATGGCCCACGTCTCCCCCACCATGGTCACCACCGGCAACGAATTGCCGGGTTATCGCGTTGTCCGCCCGATGGGTATCGTGCGTGGGATTACCGTGCGTTCGCGCAGCATCGTCGGCAATCTGGGGGCGGCACTGCAGACGCTGGTTGGCGGCAATATCTCGATCTATACCGAGCTGTGCGAGAAGGCGCGCGAGGAAGCGTTCGAGTTGATGCTGCAGCATGCGGGGCAGCATGGTGCCAATGCGGTGGTGGCGATGCGGTATGACGCCAACGACGTGGCGGAAGGCGTTACCGAAGTGCTGGCGTATGGGACGGCGGTGGTGGTCGAGCCGTTGACTTGAGTAAGGAGCAGGCGCGGCTTAGAAGTGGCTGAGGCCGGTGACGTGCCGCTGCGTGTCGTACTCCACGCAGGTGTCGGCCAGTGCGGGCAGGATGGCCAGGGCGTGGCGGCTCAGGCGTTCGAAGTGGGCGAGGAAGTGTTCCATCGCGCTCGCGTCCATGGCCAGCGGCGCATGGCGGGCGAGCAGTTCCTCTTCCTGCTGGCTGCGCCACTGGCGCACCACTTCCCAGTTCGGCGCCTGCAGCACCACCAGCGCGTCCAGCTTGCGCCATAGCGGCTGGTAGCCGCGCAGCTGCTTGTTGACCCAGTGGCGCCAGGTGCCGTCGGGGTCTTCGTCGCGCTCCATGGCGTTGACCGGTTCGTCCAGCGCGGACTGCAGCTGCGGCTTGATGCCCAGCGCCCAGCCTTCCAGCACGATGAGCTTCGGCGGCCGGCTGATCTTCGGCCAGCGCGACGGCGGCATGCGCGTGTCGCGGCCCTTGTCGAAGCGCGGATAGGTGACCGGCAGCTTTTCCGACGCATGCGGCAGGGCCGCCAGCACCGACATCAGCAATTCGATCTCATGCGTGCCGGGCACGCCGCGGGTCTTCAGCAGCGGGTGGATCTGGTGGGCGAGCGACTCGCGCTCGCTGCGGCTGTAATAGAAGTCGTCCAGCGCCAGCACCTCGGTGGCCAGGCCGCGGGCCTCGGCCTGGGCCTTCACCTCCCGCGCCAGGGTGCTTTTGCCGCTGCCCTGCAGGCCGGAGATACCCAGCAGGTAGGGCCGCCGCGAGCGGGCGATGCGGCCGGCGTACTGATCCAGCAGGAGTCCCGCCAGGGTCGAATTCTGCGTGATAGCATCGTTAACCATCCGCGCATGATGACGCGCGCCGGCCACGATTCAAGACCCATGCTGAAACCCGAAATCCTCGAGACCTTCCAACAGCTGCTGGAGGGTGCCCGGGCCAGCGGCGACCCCGAGCCCACGGCCATGACGCTTTCCACCGCCGACGCCGGCGGACGGGTGAGCTCGCGGGTGGTGCTGCTCAAGGGCGCCGACGAGCGCGGCTTCCGTTTCTTCACCAACTATCAGAGCGACAAGGGCAGCGAGCTCGAAGTGCATCCGCAGGTGGCGCTGTGCTTCCACTGGAAGATGCTGCGCGACGGCGTGCAGGTGCGCATCGAAGGCGCCGCGCGCAAGCTGATGGAGGAAGAGTCGGACGCCTACTTCGCCAGCCGCCCGCGCCTGAGCCAGATCGGCGCCTGGGCTTCGCTGCAGTCGCAGACCCTGCCGGACCGCGACACCTTCGAGCAGCGCGTGGCGCGCTACGAGCAGGAGTTCGACGGCCGCGACGTCACCCGTCCCCCGCACTGGGGCGGCTACGTGGTGGAGCCGGACATGATCGAGTTCTGGTACGGCGCGCAATACCGCCTGCACGAACGCGTCCGCTGGAGCCGCCACGGCCAGACCTGGACGCACCGCATGCTTTATCCGTAGAGGATCGCAGTCATGACCCGAGCCGCGCCCGCCGGACACGTCGCCCAGCAAGGCTTCACCGTGCATACGCGCGGCCGCGGTTTCAGCGAGATCACCGACAAGGTGACCGAGGCGGTCATGGCGGCGGGCGTGCACACCGGCATCGCCCATGTCTTCACCACGCATACCAGCTGCTCGCTGCTGATCAGCGAGAACGCCGACCCCGCGGTGCGCGACGACCTCGAACGCTGGTTCGCCCGCGCCGTGCCCGATGGCGACGCGATCTTCCAGCACGACGCCGAAGGCCCGGACGACATGCCGGCCCACGTGCGCTCCATCCTCACCGGCGTCAGCCTCACCTTGCCGGTGCATGGCGGCAAGCTGCTGCTGGGCACCTGGCAGGGCGTGTACCTGTGGGAGCACCGGCGCGATCCGCACCAGCGCAAGGTCACCGTGACCGTGCTGGGCCACTGAGCCACCCCTGCGCTTTCAAGCCGAGACCATGTCCACCGACGCTTTTCCGCACCGCATCGTCTGCCTCACCGAAGAGCCCACCGAAGTCCTCTACGCGCTGGGCGAGGAGCACCGCATCGTCGGCATCTCCGGCTTCACCGTGCGGCCCGCTCGAGCCAGGAAAGAGAAGCCGAAAGTCTCGGCCTTCACCAGCGCGAAGATCGGCGAGATCCTGAAGCTGGAGCCGGACCTGGTGATCGGTTTCTCCGACATGCAGGCCGACATCGCGCGCGAGCTGATCAAGGCCGGCGTGGAAGTGTGGATCAGCAACCATCGCAGCGTGGACGGCATCCTGGCCTATATCCGCCGGCTCGGGGCGATGGTGGGGGCGGGCGCCAGGGCCGAGGCCTACGCGCAGGAAGCCGAACGCCATATCGCCGGGATCCGCGCGGCCGCCGAAGCGCTGCCGAAGCATCCGCGCGTCTATTTCGAGGAATGGGACGAGCCGCTGATCACCGGCATCCGCTGGGTGGCCGAGCTGGTGCGCATCGCCGGTGGCGAGGACGTGTTTCCGCATCAATCCGGCGAGTCATTGGCCAAGCACCGCATCCTGGCCGATCCCGGCGAGGTGGTGCGCGCGGCGCCGGACGTGATCTTCGGCTCGTGGTGCGGCAAGCGCTTCCGGCCCGAGCACGTCGCGGCAAGGCCGGGCTGGGACGCGATCCCGGCGGTGCGCAGCGGCGACGTGGTGGAGATCAAGTCGCCGATCATCCTGCAGCCGGGACCGGCGGCGCTGTTCGATGGGCTGGCCGAACTGCATCGCCATATTGCCGCCTGGGCGGCGAAATAGCGGCGCAGGTTGGGGTAAGCGCAGCGCACCCCAACGTGGCGATGGCGTCAGCGCCCCAGCGCGAGCTGCACACCCAGCGCCGTCAGCGGCGCCGCCACCAGAATACGCAGCAGCACCAGCACGATCACCGCGATCCACGGCGAGAAATCCAGCCCGCCGGCCACCAGCTTGCCGCGCAGCGGGCGCAGCACCGGCGCCACCAGGTTGCCGACCAGGCGCAGCGCGGGATGGCGCTGGTCCATCGGGAACAGGCTCAGCAGCGACCAGATGAAGATCAGCACCAGGTAGGTGAGCAGCACGAAGTCGAGCAGGTCGGCCAGGCCCAGCACCAGCAGGCCGAGCGGATCGGGTGCCTGGCCGTACAGCGCGAACGTCACCAGCCGCTGCAGCAGCATCAGCACCCACAGCAGCAGTACGCAGGCCAGGTTGATGCGCCGCCAGTTCGGCAGCACGCGGCGCAGCGGCGCCAGCACCGGATTGGTGTAGCGGTAGAGGAACTGGCTCAGCGGATTGTTGAAGTCCGCGCGCGTGGCCTCGGCCAGCAGGCGCAGCAGGAACAGCGTGCAGACCGCGCCGAAGACGAGGTCGACCAGGAAGGAAACGGCATTCAGCAGATAGCTCACGAGGCGTCATCCAGGGCGGCGGCCAGTTCCTCGCCGCGTCGGGTGGCGGCGGCGACGGCGCGCGCCACCATGCGCGGCAGCCCGTCGGCGCTGAAGCTTTCCAGCGCGGCCTGGGTGGTGCCGTTGGGCGAGGTCACCCGGCGGCGCAGCTCGGACGGGTCCTCGCCGCTTTCGGCCAGCATGCGGCCGGCGCCCAGGCAGGTCTGCGCGGCCAGCGCGCGCGCGGTTTCGCGCGGCATGCCCTGGGCCACGGCGGCGTCTTCCAGCGCTTCGACCAGGGCGAAGAAATAGGCCGGGCCGGAACCGGACAGCGCGGTCACCGTATCCATCAGCGCTTCGTCTTCCAGCCAGCGGGTGAGGCCGGCGGCGTCCAGGATGCGCTGCGCGACGGCACGCTGCGGCGGGCTGACCCGGCTGTTGGCGCACAGGCCGGTGGCGCCGGCGCCGATCAGGGCGGGCGTATTGGGCATGCAGCGCACGATCGGCAGGGCGCCGAACCAGCGTTCGAGCTGGTCGATGCGCACGCCGGCGGCGATCGAGATCAGCATCGGGCGATGCTGGCGCAGCACGTCCTGCAGCTCGGCGCGCAGCGCCGGCATCACCTGCGGCTTCACCGCCAGCAGCACCACCTCGGCCTCGGCCGCGGCGGGCCGGGCATCGGCATAGCAGGCCACGCCGAATTCGCGGCCCAGCTCCTGGCGCGCCTCGGCGCGCGGCTCGGCCACGCTGACGGAGGAGGCCGCGATCCCGGTCTTGAGCAGGCCGCCGATCAGGCTGCGCGCCATGTTGCCTCCGCCGATGAAAGCGATGCGGGTCATGCGGGTTCCTTGGGGAAGGGGTGGTGGGTGGGTGAGTACCTTAGCGGAGGGTCCGAATAGCGTCGAATGCTCGCAAGGTGGAATCCTTCTCCCCTCGGGAGAAGGTGGCGGCAGCCGGATGAGGGTTCGGGCGGAGTGCAGCGTTCCACTCCGCCCGAACCCTCTCCCCAACCCCTCTCCCGGAGGGAGAGGGGCTTTACGCCAGGCCCCGCTCCACCTGGTTATCACTTTCAAACATCGGCCACCCGAAAGACTGGCTCCTGTCGCCGCGCCGCGAGTAGTATCGGGCCGCTGCGAGGGGGACCCGCCAGGGTGGCAGCGCTCAGGCCGAGCCAGGCCGCCCGCGACCGTTCCCCGCGCCGTACCGCCCAAAGTGAACGCTCGAAGGGGAACGCATGGATATCGCCGAACTACTGGCCTTCTCGGTGAAGAACAAGGCGTCGGACTTGCACCTGTCCGCCGGCCTGCCGCCGATGATCCGCGTGGACGGCGACGTCAGGCGCATCAACATCCCGGCGCTGGAGCACAAGCAGGTGCACGCGCTGATCTACGACATCATGTCGGACAAGCAGCGCCGCGACTACGAGGAGTTCCTCGAGGTCGACTTCTCCTTCGAGATCCCGGGCCTGGCCCGCTTCCGCGTCAACGCGTTCAACCAGAACCGCGGCGCCGGCAGCGTGTTCCGTACCATTCCGTCCGAAGTGCTGACCCTGGAAGACCTCGGCGCCCCGCGCATCTTCCGCGAGCTGATCGAACAGCCGCAGGGCCTGATCCTGGTCACCGGTCCGACCGGTTCGGGCAAGTCCACCACGCTGGCGGCGATGGTCGACCACATCAACAAGAACGAATACGGCCACATCCTCACCATCGAGGACCCGATCGAATTCGTGCACACCTCGCAGAAGTGCCTGGTCAACCAGCGCGAAGTGCACCGCGACACCCACGGCTTCAACGAGGCGCTGCGCTCGGCGCTGCGCGAAGACCCGGACTTCATCCTGGTGGGCGAGCTGCGCGACCTGGAAACCATCCGCCTGGCGCTCACCGCCGCGGAAACCGGCCACCTGGTGTTCGGCACCCTGCATACCAGCTCGGCGGCCAAGACCATCGACCGCATCATCGACGTGTTCCCCGCCGGCGAGAAGCCGATGGTGCGCTCGATGCTGTCCGAATCGCTGCGCGCGGTGATCTCGCAGTCGCTGCTGAAGAAGGTGGGCGGCGGACGCATGGCGGCGCACGAGATCATGGTCGGCATCCCGGCCATCCGCAACCTGATCCGCGAGGACAAGGTGGCGCAGATGTACTCGTCCATCCAGACCGGCCAGCAGTACGGCATGCAGACCCTCGACCAGAACCTGCAGGACCTGGTCAAGCGCGGCCTGATCACGCGCCAGCAGGCCGCGGCGTACGCCCGGAACAAGGAAGTGTTCAAGTGATCCACACCTACGTCTCCGCAGGAGACCGCTCATGAGCGACTTCGACTTCACCTCCTTCCTCAAGCTGATGGTCCACAAGAAGGCCTCGGACCTGTTCATCACCGCCGGCGTCGCGCCGTCGATGAAGGTGCAGGGCCGCATCGTGCCGATCACGCAGAGCCCGCTGTCGGCGCAGCAGTCGCGCGACATGGTGGTCAACGTGATGACGCCCTCGCAGCGCGAGGAGTTCGAGAAGACCCACGAATGCCAGTTCGCCATCTCGGCGCAGGGCGTGGGCCGCTTCCGCGTGTCGTGCTTCTACCAGCGCAACTGCGTGGGCATGGTGCTGCGCCGGATCGAGTCCAAGATCCCGACCATCGAGGAACTGAGCCTGCCGCCGGTGATCAAGCAGCTGGCCATGACCAAGCGCGGCATCATCATCTTCGTCGGCGGCACCGGCACCGGTAAGTCGACTTCGCTGGCCTCGATGATCGGCTACCGCAACGCCAACTCGACCGGGCACATCATCACCATCGAGGACCCGATCGAATACGTGCACAAGCACGAGGGCTGTATCATCACGCAGCGCGAGCTGGGCATCGACACCGACAGCTGGGACAACGCGCTGAAGAACACCCTGCGCCAGGCGCCGGACGTGATCATGATCGGCGAGGTGCGTACGCGCGAGACGATGGAACACGCCATCAACTTCTCCGAAACCGGCCACCTGTGCCTGTGCACGCTGCATGCAAACAACGCCAACCAGGCGATGGACCGCATCCTGCACTTCTTCCCGGAAGACCGCCGCGCGCAGCTCTTTATGGACCTGTCGCTGAACCTCAAGGGCGTGGTCGCGCAGCAGCTCATTCCGACACCGGACGGCAAGGCGCGCCGCGTGGCGGTGGAGATCCTGCTGGGCACGCCGCTGGTGCAGGACTACATCCGCCAGGGCGAGATCCACAAGCTCAAGGAAGTGATGAAGGAATCGACCAACCTCGGCATGAAGACCTTCGACCAGAGCCTGGTCGAGCTCTATCACGCCGGCGAGATCTCCTACGAGGACGCGCTGCGCCACGCCGACAGCTCCAACGAAGTGCGCCTGCGCATCAAGCTGGCCCAGGGCGGCGACGCGCACACGCTGTCGCAGGGCCTGGAAGGCGTGGAGCTGGAAGAGACACGCGATGCCAACCAGCTGGGCGGCGGCATGCTGTATCGCTGACGCGGCACGTTACCGGTCGCTGCAAAAAGAAAGGAGCCCGCGGGCTCCTTTCTCGTTTCCGCGCGCCCCGCGCTGGCAAGGAGCGGGGCGCGGCGCTTACTTCGCGTTGTCGCTGACGGTGACCCCGCCGGCGTCTACGCTCTTCACGCCTTTCACCTTTTTGGCGATCGCCTCGATCTTGGCCTTCTCGCCGGACGTGGCGGCGGTGCCGGTGATGGTGACCACGCCGTCGGTGGTGTTCACCGACAGATCGCCGCTCTTGATGCCCTTGGTGGTGGCCAGCTCCGATTTCACCTTGGTGGTGATCCAGCCGTCGGCAGCCTTGTCCGGCACGGTCTGGTTGCTGGTCGGTTTCTGCATGGCGCCTGCATCCTGCGCGGCGACCTGGGCCAGCGGCGAGGCGGCGAGCAGCGCGACCAGGGCGGCGGCAGGAAGGGTCTTACGGAACAGGTTCGAAGTCTGCATGGCAACTCTCCTGAGAGTGGGGACGCTGTCCGGGGGAGACAGCCGGACGCGGGTGTTTCGGACGTCCGTCATCGATACCAGCAGGTCGGGTGTGAACAGTGCTTCGAAAGCGCGTGCAGGCGTTCAGGGCGCGATCGCCAACGCGAAGATTTCGTGCGCTTGTGCGTGCTAAATCGTAAGCTTTCACGAAACTTGCATGTCGCGCTGCAGCACACATAAATTCTCATTTTCTACAGCAATTTACGGGGTTTTCCGACTCGTGCATGCGGCGGAATTAGTGACCGGGTGAAAAAAATCGCGTTACAAATTCGTTGAGAATCGTACTTTGTTGCGCTATACAGCCCGCTGCTCTTCGGGGCTGGATGGATACGAGAGGGGGGCTCGTCGAGCCGCATCTGGTTAGCCATCCGGGGGCACGTTTCTTTCCTCGGAGCAGGGCCCTTCCCCGGGCTCGCACGACCCACATCCCCGGTCCGCACCCGCATGCGGATCTTGCGTTGCTAACAAGTTGATGGGAGTACAACCTGTGAGTTACCTCGCTGCTTTCACCAAGCGGCCTAAGGGACGTTCGTCCCTGGCCCTGGCCGTTGCCCTGGCTCTGGCCGGCACCGGCGCCCTGGCTCAGTCCAACATCACCGGCTCGATCTTCGGCCAGGTCGCCCCGCAGTCGGGCAATACCGTCGAGATCAAGAGCGTCGACACCGGCCTGACCCGTTCGGTCACCGTCGACGAGCAGGGCCGCTACCGCTTCAGCTCGCTGCCGACCGGCCGCTACAACGTCACGCTGAAGAACAACGGCGCTGCCGTCAGCACCCGCGACAACGTCGAGCTGAGCATCGCCGGCGGCACGGAAGTGTCCTTCGGCGCCTCCGCCGCGGCCGCGACCGACGCGAAGAACCTCGACGGCGTCTCGGTGGTGGCCTCGGCCCTGCCGGCCATCGACGTGTCCTCGGTCGACACCCGCACCGTGCTGACCTCCGAGCAGCTGGCCAAGCTGCCGATCGACCGCGACATCGCCGCCGCCGCCATGCTGGCGCCGAGCGTGGTCGCCAACTCCAGCTACGGCGTGCCGAGCTTCGGCGGCGCGGCTTCGTCGGAGAACGCGTACTTCATCAACGGCTATGCCGTGACCAACCCGCTGACCTCGATCGGCTTCACCAAGCTGCCGTTCGACGCGATCGACCAGCAGCAGGTGCTGACCGGCGGCTACGGCGCCGAGTTCGGCCGTTCCACCGGCGGCGTGATCAACATCGTCACCAAGCGCGGCTCGAACCAGACCAAGGGTGGCATCTACACCATCTGGGAACCGGGTGCGCTGCGCGCCAGCCCGCGCAACAACTACTTCCCGCAGACCGGCGCGGCCACCAACGCCGCCACCGACGGCACGCTGTACCAGTACCGCAACCGCAACCAGTACTGGAAGTCCACCGTCGGCGCGTACATCAGCGGCGCGCTGATCAAGGACCGCCTGTTCTACTACATCGACGCCGAAGTGAACCGCCAGGAAGGCGCCAGCGTCGGTTCGTTCTCGAACTCCGCGGCCTCGGCCTCGAAGATCGGCTACAGCGACTACCAGTACAAGATGCCGCGCTGGACCGCGAAGATCGACTGGAACATCACCGACAACCACATCCTCGAATTCACGGGTGTGTCGGACAAGACCGAGTACACCTCGGATCGCTATGCGTACGACTACAAGACGCTCAGCCACGGCAACACGCAGACCGGCGGCGTCTACACCAAGGACGGCGGCGACCTCTACATCGCCAAGTACACCGGCTACATCACCGACGACCTGACCGTGTCGGCGCTGTACGGTACGCAGAAGATCAACCACGTCCAGACCAACTACGGCTTCAATCCGGCCTGCCCGTACATCTCGGTCGGCTCGAACGCGCAGGCTCCGGGCGTCACCTACAACAGCTGCCAGACCGCGGTCACCTCGACCCTGCCGCTGGACGGCGCGAACGACAAGACCAAGGGCTGGCGCCTGGACATCGAGTACCGCCTCGGTGACCACGACATCCGCTTCGGCTACGACGCGCAGAACGCGAAGTCGTTCACCGGCAAGGAATACGCCGGCGGCTACGCCTGGGTGTACGGCAAGCAGACCAACCCGGCCACCGCGATCGACCCGGGCCTGGGCGTGATCGGTTCGCCGGCTTCGGCGGGCGGCCTGGGCGCGCAGGGCTACTACGTCTACAAGGCGTACAACACCCAGCGTGCCGGCGTGGAAACCGACCAGGCGGCGCAGTTCATCGAAGACCGCTGGCAGGTCAACGATCGCTGGCTGCTCTCCATCGGCCTGCGCAACGAGCAGTTCACCAACTACAACAAGAACGGCGACGCCTACATCAAGCAGCGCCACCAGCTGGCGCCGCGCCTGGGCGCGTCGTGGGACGTGTTCGGCGATTCCAGCCTGAAGGTGTTCGCCAACGCCGGCCGCTACCACCTGGCCGTGCCGAACAACGCCGCCGTGCGCAGCGTGTCCGGTTCGCTGATCAGCAACCAGTACTTCACCTACACCGGCGTGGACCCGGTCAGCGGCGTGCCGCTCGGCCTGAACCCGATCGCGGTGAACCCGGCCAGCCCGTTCATCTGCGCCAACACCGGCGGCGTGTCGTCCAACAAGGAATGCGGCCAGGCGCCGGATCCGCGCACCGTGGCCGCCAAGGGCCTGCGCGCGCACTTCCAGGACGAGTACATCCTGGGCATGGAGCAGCAGATCACCCCGACCTTCAATTGGGGCGCGAAGCTGACCTATCGCAAGCTGATGAGCGCGATCGACGACACCTGCATCCAGGCGCTCGGCAACAAGTGCCTCACCTTCAACCCGGGCCGCGGCAACAGCTTCATGGTGGCTCAGGCGGACGGCAGCCTGAAGGAAGTGCACCTGAGCCAGAAGGACCTGAACCTGCCGGATCTGAAGCGTAAGTACTACGCGGTGGATCTGTTCGTCGAACATCCGTTCGCCGACAGCTGGTACGGCAAGGTCGAGTACACCTTCTCGCGCAACTACGGCAACACCGAAGGCCAGCTGGCCTCCGACCTGGATACCGGCACGGGCGGCCAGACCGACGTGTCGCGCACCCAGGACTGGGACCTGCCGCAGCTGATGGTCGGTTCCAACGGCACCCTGCCGAACCACCGCGCGCACCAGGTGAAGGCGTTCGGCTATTACCAGCTGAACCAGGAATGGCGCTTCGGCGCGACCCTGGTCGCCGCTTCGGGCCGCCCGAAGAACTGCACCAGCTTCTACCCGACCGCCGACGCCGGCCTGTACAACAGCTCCACGTACTGGTTCTGCGGCCTGCCGGGCCAGGCTGGCTATGCGATCTCGCCGCGCGGCTCGAAGGGCACCACGCCGTGGACCTACCAGCTGAACCTCAATGCGGCCTACACGCCGGGCTGGCTGGACAACAAGCTGACCCTGCAGCTCGACGTGATCAATGTGCTGAACCGCCAGACGGCGACGATGTACAACTATCGCTACGCGCTGAACCGCACCACGGTGAACCCGCTGTACGGTCGTGAGCTGAACTACACCGATCCGCGCTACTTCCGCGTGACCGCCCGCTACGACTTCTAAGCGGGCAGGCCGAGCCGGCGCCGCCAGGCGCCGGTCCGGTCCGGCGAAGTCCCTGAAACCACCGGCCTTGCGCCGGTGGTTTCTTTTTTTCAGAACGCGATATTCACCGTCAGCCGCGCCGACTGATCCCGCGCATCGCTGGCGAACTGGCCGTGATAGCCCAGGTCCACCGTCACCGCGTGGCCGAGCGGGAAGCGCAGCCCAAGATCGAGCACCCCCGCGTTGCTCGCCACCGGCAGTCCATACACGTTGAAGCTGTCCGCACCGGCGACGAAGCGCTGGCGGCGCTCCGGCACCGTGTCGCCCCAGGCGTGCTGGTAGCCCACGCCGGCATAGGCGTGCAGGCCGCCCGGCCCCAGCTGCAGCGAGCCGCGCACGCCGCCGATGGCAGCGGTGAGATTGGACGAGCTGCCGTCGACGCTGAGCGCGGCGATGGTGCCGTGCTCGGTGAACGCATCCGTGCGCACGTGCACCTGGCTCAGGTTGACGTAGGGCTCCAGCGTGCCGCGGCCGAACTGGAACACGTAGCCGCCGTCGACGTAGGCCTGTGCGGTGTTGGCGTCGTAGTTCGCCTGCGCCGTGCCGGAGAACGGACCGAAGGCCATGCGCCGCGTGGTGTCGATCTTCTGCCACGCATAGGCCGCGCCGCCGCGCAGGCGGAAATTGCCCAGGTTCCAGCTGGCGTAGACGCCGGCATAGTTGGCCTTCGCATGCGCGGTCGAACCGAGTTCGCGCACGTTGAGGCTGTTCTGCCCGTGGCCGAGCACGCCGCCCAGGCGCACGTCGCCGACTTCCGTATCCGCGCCGATCAGCACGCCGCTGCCGTTGGCGTTCATGTCGTGCGCATTGCCGTCGCTGTCGTGGTCGCCCCAGTGGCCCCACAGCGAACTCCACACCATGTTGCCGGCGCCCGTCGCGCCTTCGGCACTCTGTCCGCCGTAGTTCGCGCCCAGCAGATGGTTGTTGATGGCATCGCGCACGTAGTGGCTGTCGTCGAACAGCGCGGTGGTGATGCTGCCGTGCATTTCGCCGGAGAGCTGGTCGAAGGCGTGGCGTGCGCTGTCGGGGTCCAGGCCGAGCAGGGCGTCGATCAGCGGCGAGGTCGGGTCCAGGTGATCGAGCGCACCGGCCGTGCTCTTCTGGTTCTTGGTGTCCGCCACGCTTTCGAAGCTGACGTCGTTGCGCTGCAGTGAGAGGTTCACCGCATTGGCGGTGTAGCTGAGCAGCGGAGTGAGGAAGGTCAGGTTGGCGCTGACCGCGCCGAACTGCCCGCTCACGCCCTGCGCGGCGGTGAGGATGGTGTAGTCGGTGCGCGGCGCGTAATTGCCCGGCTGCGCCAGCACCAGCACGCTGCCGCCGAGGATGGACGCCGTGCCGCCGACCACGATGCGGCTGCTCTGGCCCTGCGGCGTGGCGCCCACCTGATAGCTGGAGCCGGGGTGGAACACCGCATTGCCGGTCACCGTCAGCGTGCCGGTGGTGTTGCCGGGAATCACCGTGCCGGACAGGTCCAGCCCGCCGATGGTGCCGATACCACCGAGCGTGGCGCCGCCGTTCACCGTGACCGTGCTGCCCAGCGTGGCGCCGGGATGGCTGTTGTCGCCGACGATCAGCGTGCCGGCGGCGACGGTGGTGGCGCCCGACAACGGATTGACCGTGTCCAGCGTGAGCGTGCCGGCGCCGGATTTCAGCAGCGTGCCGCTGCCGGACAACGTGCCGTTGAACGTGCCGTCCGTGCCCTGGTTGAAGATCAGCGAGGCGTTGTCGGTGATATTGCCCTGCAGGCTGGTGCTGTCGCCCTGCAATGCACCCGCGCTGATGGTGGTGCCGCCGCTGTAGCTGTTCGCGCCGCTCAAGGTGAGCGTGCCGGCGCCGAGCTTGGTCACCGAGCCGGTGCCGCTGATGACGCCGCCGAAGCTGCCGGTGGCGCCCTGGTTGAAGATCAGCGAAGCGTTGTCGGTGATATTGCCTTGCAGGCTGGTGCTGTCGCCCTGCAGTGCGCCCGCGCTGATGGTGGTGCCGCCGCTGTAGCTGTTCGCGCCGCTCAAGGTGAGCGTGCCGGCACCGAGCTTGGTCAGCGCACCGCTGCCGCTGACGATGCCGGCGAACGTGCCGTCCGTACCCTGGTTGAAGATCAGCGAGGCGTTGTCGGTGATATTGCCTTGCAGGCTGGTGGTGTCGCCCTGCAGCGCACCGGCGCTGATGGTGGTGCCGCCGCTGTAGGTATTCGCGCCGCTCAGCGTCACCGTGCCGGCACCGAGCTTGGTCAGCGAGCCGCTGCCGCTGACGATGCCGGCGAACGTGCCATCCGTGCCCTGGTTGAAGATCAGCGAGGCGTTGTCGGTGATGTTGCCCTGCAGGCTGGTGGTGTCGCCCTGCAGCGCGCCGGCGCTGATGGTGGTGCCGCCGCTGTAGCTGTTCGTACCGCTCAGCGTGACCGTGCCGGCGCCGAGCTTGGTCAACGAACCGGTGCCGGCGATGGCGCCGGTGAAAGTGCCGTCCGTGCCCTGGTTGAAGATCAGCGAGGCGTTGTCGGTGATGTTGCCCTGCAGGCTGCTCGTATCGCCCTGCAGCGCACCCGCACTGATGGTGGTGCCGCCGGTGTAGCTGCTGGCGCCGCTGAGCGTCAGCGTTCCCGCACCGAGCTTGGTCACCGTGCCGGTGCCGGAGATGCTGCCGGCGAACGTGCCGTTCGCACCCTGATCGAACACCAGCGCCGCGTTGTCGAGGATGTTGCCCTGCAGGCTGCTTGCATCGCCCTGCAGCGTGCCCGCGCTGACCGTGGTGCCGCCGCTGTAAGTGTTCGCGCCGCTCAGTACCAGCGTGCCCGCACCGAGCTTGGTGAGGCCGCCGGTGCCGCTCAGCGCCTGGCTGACGGTGAACACGTTGGCGGCATCGGCGATATCGAACCCGCCGCCCGGCGCACCGAGCGTGATCGCGCGTGCGGTCGACTGGAACGCGGTGCCGGTCACCTGCAGGATGCCGCCTTCGAAATCCAGGCCCGCACTGGCGGCACCGAGGTTGGCATCGGTGCTGACCGACAAGGTGCCCGCGCTCAGCATGGTGCCCTGCGTGTAGGTGTTGGCGCCGCCGAGCACCAGGGTGCCGGCGCCGGTCTTGCTGAAGCCCAGGCCCGTCAGCGTGTTGTCGACCGTGGCCACCCACGCGGCACTCGCCGCGCTGCCGTCGCCGACGCGGATCTCGCTGAGCGCACCGGGCGTCGGCGCGACCAGGCCGAGCGCGTCGCCGACCAGGTGGAAACCGTCGTTGGCGAATTGCATGCCCAGCGCCGTCACCGCGCCGCCGGTGTTGTCGACCGTGACCGTGCCGGCGTCGCCGCCGAAGATGGCGAAGGCATCGGCCGGTTGGCGCGAAGCCGTCACCGAGCCCGTGGCATCCGTCCAGTTCGCCTGCGGCACCGACCAGGTGCCGCTGCCGCCGCCCATGCGCGTGCTGCTGGCCAGGCCGTTGGCGTTCCAGAAATTCAAGCTCAGGCCGTTGGTGTTGATCAGGTTGATCTGCTTGCTGGCGGTGAGGTTCTGGATGGTGAAGCCCGACGGCGGCGCGATGCCGCCATTGGTTTCGGTCAGCGTGCCGCCGTAGGTAAACAGGTTGTACAGGCCGGGGCCGAAGCCGCCGGCATCGATGGGATTGAGCGTGGCGCCGTTGATGGCGAGGTTGCCGTTCACCACCACGTTGTGGCCGGTGCCCGGCGTGGTGAAGTTCGGGCCGGGTGCGCCGAAGGAGAAATCGAGCACGCTGCCTTGCGCCAGGGTGAGGTTGCTGTTCACCGTCAGCGAACCGGTGGGATTGCCCGGTGCGAGATGGCCGCCGTTCTGCACGGTGACGCTGCCGGCCACGGTGCCGAAGCCGCCGAGCGAAGCGCCGCTCGCCACGCTCACATCGCCGCCGATGGACGCGCCTGCATGCGTGGCATCGCCCACGGTCAGGCTGCCGCCTTGCACCGTGGTCAGGCCGGTGTAGGTGTTCACGCCGTTGAGCACGAGTGCGTTGGCGGTATTGGTCAGTCCGCCGGTGCCCTGGATCACGCCATCGAAACTGCCGCCGCCGCTGCCGCTCACGCTGAGCGTGTTGGCACCGAGATTGACAGTGCCGCCGGCGCCGGCCAGCGCGCCGATGGTCTTGTTGCCGCCGGTGGAGATATCGAAAGTGCCGCCCGCGCCCAGGGTCAGCGCGCTGCCGCCGGCGAGCGCACCGCCCAGGCCCAGCGCCAGCGTGCCGTTGAGGATGCTGGTGCCGCCGGTATAGGTGTTGGCGCCGGTAAGGGTTTCGGTGCCGCTGCCGTTGATCGTCACCGAGCCGGTGCCGCCGATGGTGCCGGCGAAACTGCTGCTGCCGGTGGGCGCGAGGGTCAAGGCATTCGCGCCCAGGAACACCGAGCTGCCGGCGACGCCGGAGAGATTGCCGAGGCTCTGCGCGCCGGCCGCGGAGAGATCGAGCGTGGCGCCCGGTGCCGCCAGGCTCACCGCGCCGCTGGGCGCGAGCGCGCCGCCGGCGCCCAGCGCCAGCGTGCCGGCGCCGACGGTGGTGCCGCCGGTGTAGGTGTTCACGCCGCTCAGGGTCAGGGTGCCGGCGCCTTGCTTGAGGATGCCGCCGGTGCCGCCGATGGTGCCGGCGAAGATGCTGCCGGTTGCATCGCCCAGGGTCAGCGTGTTCGCGCCCAGCGCGACCTGGGTGCCGGCCACGCCGGACAGTGCGCCGATGGTCCGGCTGGAGGTGGCGCCGCTGATGTCGAAGCTGCTGCCGGCGTTGATGAGCACCACCGCGCCGGTGGCGGCGAGCGTGCCGGTCCCGCTGAGCGCCAGCGTGCCCGCATTGATCGCGGTGCCGCCGGTAAAGGTGTTGGCGCCGGTCAGGGTCAGCGTGCCGGCGCCTTGCTTGGCGATGCCGCCGGTGCCGCCGATCGCGCCGGCGAACGTGCTGTTGGCGCTGTCGCCGAGGGTGAGCGTGCGCGCGCCCAGTGCGACCGTGGTGCCGGCATCGCCGCTCAGCATGCCGATGGTGCGGTTGCCGCTGGCGCCGGAGATGTCGAAGCCGGAACCGGCGTTCTGCAGATTGACCGCGCCGCCGGCCACCAGCGCGCCGTTGCCGCTGAGCGCGAGCGTGCCGGCGTTGATGGTGGTGCCGCCGGTGTAGGTCTCGGCGGCGCTCAGGCTCACCGTGCTCGTGCCGCTCTTGGTCAGCGCACCGGTGCCGGACAGCACGCCGGACAAGGTGAAGTTATTGCCGCCGGTGACGGTGAGGCCGCCCGCGTTGAGCAGGACCGCCTTGCTCAGCGTCGAGCCGCCGGTGCTGGCGGCGAGGCCGCCGCCGTTGGAGGTGATGCTGGCGGCGCTGCCGAAGTTGGCGTCGCTGTCGAACTGGGCCACGCCGCCATTGAGCACGGCGTCGCCGCTGACCAGGGCGCCGGACAGGCTCCAGGTGCCGCTGTTGACGATCAGGTGCTGGAAATTGACGTAGGTGCCGGAGGCGGCGGTGCCCGTGCCGGTGGCGCCGGAACCCGGCCCGGCCACCACGTTCTGCAAGGTCAGGGTGTTGTTGCCGCCGGCGCCGCCGTCGATCTGCCCGGTGGGCGCGAAGCTGAGATTGATGCCGAGCACGCCGAGCAGGTTCAGGCCCAGGCTGCCGCCCGCGTTGACGTTGGAGCCGGTCACCGCGGTGAAGGTATTGGTGCTGTTGGTACCCATCGACACGCTGCCGCTGATGGTGCCGGCGTTGATGTACGTGTTGCCCGCAGCGGAGCTTTCGAACGCGCTGCGGCCGGTGATGGTGCCGGTGTTGGTGAAGTTGATCTGCGCGCCGCCGTACGCGGCGACGACGGGCGCATCGGAGCCCAGCAGCGTCACGCCGAGCAGGGCGGAGGAGCCGATGGTGCCGGAGTTGGAGATATTGGTGGTGCCGCCACCGCCGTTGCGTGCGGCCAGCGCCATACCGGTGAGGTCGGCGAGATTCAGGCCGAGCAGCCCGGTGGTGCCTTTCATCGTGCCCTGGTTGCTGACGGTCACGGTGCTGCCTGGAATGGAGGCGCCGAGATTCGGATTGCCGATCACCGTGCCGGAGGACAGCAGGCTGAGCAGGCCGAGCAAGGACGGATCGATGGTGCCGGCGTTGTTGAGCGTGGTGCCGTTGCCGGTCAGCGACATCGCGGTGCCGCCCAGACCGAGCAGCACGCCGGTGGAGCCGCCGCTGACCACGTTGACGGTGAGGTTGTCGGCGCTGCTCGCATACGAGGGCGCCAATGGATTGGCCGCGCCCGAGCAGGTGACGGTGGCGCCGTTGGTGGGATTGATCGGCGAGCAGGCGGCCATGGCCGATGGCGGCGGCACGGCGGCGCAGGCGGCGAGGCAGGACAGCGCGAGCAGGCGGCGCGCGGGCAGGCGGCGCGTTCCTCCCGGCGGAACCGCGGCGCGTGGTGCATCAGCCAGTTTGGAGGCGACTTGGGACGCACACAGCGTACGGTTCCAGACGAGCCGGTAAATGCGATTCATGTTGTACCCCTGTCGAGTGAGCCGGTGCCGGGCGGCTGTACTGCGTGTTGACGGGGCTCTCCTATGAGCCCCGGACGTGCAGCACGCGCATTCGCGGACGGTGCCGGACGGGCCGGCGATCGCTGCGGTGCGCGTGAAAGGGGGTGGCTGGAATCAGCCGGTGAGGTTCAGTGCGGGGTGTGGCGGGGCGGAGCGTCGTTCCACAAAGCGATGACCATATGACACCTCCTGTGCAATGGATCGGGACGAACTGCGCTGGGCTGCCGTGGCGATCGCGCCCCCTCGGATGCGATGCCTTGGCGATTCTATGGGGGCCAAATGTTGAATGGCGGTGAAAATACGCCCGGCCGGGGAAAAATGAAACGGGGTGTCAAGGCGGGCGGAATCCGAAAAAGAAACGGGGCGCCAAGGCGCCCCGTTCAACACTCGCCGATGGACAGCGAATTACTTCAGTTCGGTCTGCGTGGTCATCACCATGCCGCCGGCTTCCACGTGCACCTCGCCGCTGATCGACTTGATGCGTTCGGCCTGCTGGCGCATGGTCTCGAACTGCGCCTTGGCGCGTTCGGCCGCGGCCTGGGCCTTGGCGGTTTCTTCCTTGTTGGCGTCGTCGCCGTCCTCGTGGTTCATGGAATCGGTCAGCTCCTTGAGGCGGTCCGACTTCTCTTCCATGGCCTTGATCCAGGACACGTACATGTCGCCGCTCAGGTGCACGCGGCCCATCTGGCCGGCGTCGCCGGTGGGGGCCTTGAGCATGTCGCCGAGCTTGGCGTCCTGGCCTTCGCCGATGGCCATGGCCAGGGCCTTGTCGCCCATCGCCAGCCACACCGGCTGGCCGAGCGCGGCGGTCATGTCCGGCGGCAGCGCCACCGGCTTGCCGTCGGGCGTGAGCTTGAGCTGGGCCAGGGCCGGCGAGGCCATGCTGCCCATCGCGGCGAGACCGGCCGGATTGGTGGTGGCGACCAGCACGCGGCCGGTGAACTTCGGCGTGGGGCTGCTGGCGTCGAAGCTGTCCAGCGACACGCGCAGGCCCAGCAGGTCGCCGAACGGCGGCATCGCGGCCTGCTGCGCCACCTGGCCCAGCTTGGCGAAGCCTTCGTTGAGGTTGGCCAGCGAGGCGCAGCCGAACGGCTTGGCGGCGACCGCCTCGGCCTGGGCGGCCCAGAACGTGCGCAGCGTGCCGACCGGCAGGGCCAGGCTCATGTCCATCGGCGCGTCGGCGGCCACGCCCAGGCCCGGCAGCTCGACCTTGAGGCCCGTGAAGGCCTTGGTCACGTCGTCGGCCAGGGCCACGTCCCAGCGCAGGTCCTGATGCTTGGGATCGAGCTTGGTGTAGCCGAAGCTCATGGCCGGCACGCGGCCGGCGATGCGCACGGCGTCGGCTTCGCAGGCCGGCGAGATGCCCGGCTGGGTCGCCACCGGCTCGCCGGTCTTGGCCGATTCGGCCTGCTGGTGCGCCTTGTACATGGCGGCGAACAGCGGGTCCTTGCCGCTGGCGGCCAGCGGCAGCAGGCGGGCGAGGTCGACGTGGCCCACGGCCCAGGGCTTGTAGCCCTTGTCCTTGGCCAGCTGTTCCAGGCGGCCGTCGTCCTGCAGGTTCTTGGCCGGGCGGTCCAGGCCCAGCGCCTGGCGCAGCAGCGGCTGCGGCGCGTCGGCCGGCAGCACCGCGGCCACCGCCTGCTTGCCGACCACGGCCAGGATCACCTGGGTGCCGGCCTCGGCGGAGGCATGCTTGCGGTAGGTGACGCCGCCTTCGGTGGCGGTGTCGAGCTTCTTGCCGTAGGCGGTTTCCAGGCGGCCGACGAAGGCGTCGAAGGCCTTGCCGTCGGCCAGCTCGAAGCGCAGCACCGGGGCCAGCCCTAAGCCGTAGATGGCCGAATGCCCCTTCATGTTCACGCCGATGTTCTGCGCGAACGCCCCGATGCTCTTGCCGTCGAGTTCGGCGATGAAGGCCTTGAGCAGGTTGGCCGTGTCGGCGTCCTTCTCCTTCATGTCCTCGGCGGCGGCCTTCAGCTGGGCCAGCTGGCCCGGCAGCTGGGCGTCGGCCTGCGCGATCAGCGCATTGCGGGTGTCCTCGTCCAGCACCTCCAGGTTGGCCGCCACGTACGGCGTATCCGCCGGTACGAAGGCCAGCGGGGCGTCCTTGTCCTTGTGGCCGCAGGCCGCCAGCAGCACGCCGGCGACAGCCAGCGCCAGGTAGCGCTTACTCACTCGCATGTCGATTCCCTGAGATAGATAGAAGAAGGTGTAGCGCCGCGCATTATGCCCGTTTCGCCCGGCACTTGCGGGCGAAACAGTGGGCATTCCCGGGCGTTCGGCGAAGGTTGGCGCCCTACGCGGGGCTTACGGGCGGGCCAGCATCTCGGCCAGCACGGCCATACGCACGAACACGCCGTTGCCGACCTGCTCCAGGATGCGCGACTGCGCCCCGTCGGCCACCTCGGAGCTGATCTCGATGCCGCGGTTGAGCGGGCCGGGGTGCATCACCAGGGCGTTGCGCGCGGCGCGCGCCAGGCGGCGCGCGTCCAGGCCGTAGTGCTTGAAGTAGTCGGCCTCGTCCTGCAGGTCGGTGGCGGCCATGCGCTCCTTCTGCAGGCGCAGCATGATCACTACGTCGGCGCCTTCCACCGCCTGGTCGAAGTCGGTAAAGCGCTGGCAGTGCGGCATCTCGTGCTCGGTGGGCATGAGCGCGGCCGGGGCGCACAGGCGGATGTCGCGCGCGCCCAGCGCCGCCAGCGCGTGCACGTCCGAGCGCGCCACGCGCGAGTGCTTCACGTCGCCGCAGATCACCACGCCCAGGTTCTCGAATTCCGGCCGGTGCTGGCGGATGGTCAGCATGTCCAGCAGGCCCTGGGTGGGGTGGGCGCGGTTGCCGTCGCCGGCATTGACCACCGACACGCCGCTCATGGCGTGGCGCACCAGTTCGTCCGGCGTGCCGGAGATCTTGTGGCGCACGATGATCGCGTCCAGGTGCATGGCTTCGAGCGTGTGCAGGGTGTCGTACAGCTCCTCGCCCTTGCTGGTGGAGGAGAAGCCGATGTCGAAGTTGATGACGTCGGCGCCGAGCCGGCGCGCGGCCAGCTCGAACGAGGTGCGCGTGCGCGTGGACGGCTCGAAGAACAGGTTCAGGATGGTGCGCCCGCCCAGCAGGTCCAGCTTGCGCGTGCCGTGCGCGCAGGCGTCGCGCATGGCGACGGCGCGGTCGAGCAGGCGCTCGATGGTGGCGCGCGGCATGTTTTCGAGCGTGGTGAGGTGGCGCAGGCGAGGTGTCATGGCGGGGGCGGATCGGCAAGGGTGGAAGTGGCGTCGGCTGGCTGGGCCAGCCAGCGCTCCAGGATCACCGCGGCGGCTTCGGCGTCGATGGCGCTGGCGTCGCGGCGTTTCTTCAGGCCCGCGGCGCGGGCGCCGGCGAAGCGGCGGGCCGCTTCCTGCGAGCTGTGGCGTTCGTCGATCAGCGCGACCGGCAGCGCATAGCGCTGGCCCAGCCGCTCGGCCAGGCGGCGCGCGCCGCGGCTGGCTGCTTGTTCCTCGCCTTCGAGCGTGAGCGGCAGGCCGATCACCAGGGTGTCGGGCTGCCATTCGCGGCGCAGGGCGTCGAGCTTGTTCCAGTCCGGTTCGCCGTCGCGCACCGGCACCACGGCCAGGGCGCGGGCCAGGCCGGTGAAACGGTTGCCGACCGCGACGCCGAGCAGCCGGCTGCCGTAGTCGAAACCGAACACACAGCTCATGCGTGACCCACGTAACCCGGCAACTGCAGCGGATTGACCCCGACCAGGCCGGCCGCGGCGCTCCAGCGTTCTTCCAGCGGGGTGTCGAACACGATGCGCTCGCTCGCCTCCACGGTGAGCCAGCTGTTGTCTTTCAGCTCCTGCTCCAGCTGGCCGGCGCTCCAGCCGGCGTAGCCCAGCGCCATCAGCGCCTGGCGCGGGCCGGTGCCTGCGGCGATGGCGATAAGGATGTCGCGCGAGGTGGTCACCGACCAGTGGTCGTTGATGCGGTAGCTGGATTCCCAGTGGCCTTCCTCGCGGTGCAGCACGAAGCCGCGCTCCTGCTGCACGGGGCCGCCGATCAGCACGGGCAGGTCGGAGACTTCCGGGTCGTCGCATTCGAGCTTCATCTGCCGGAGCACGTCGCCCAGGCGGTACTCGGAGAGCTGGTTGACCAGCAGCCCCACCGCGCCGTCTTCGTCGTGCTGGCAGATGAAGGCCACGCCGCGCGAGAACGGCGGCTCGGCCAGGCTGGGCATGGCGATCAGGAAATGACCGGCGAGAGACGAGGGAGGGACGGCGCTCATGCCCCGCATTGTAAGCGCAGGGGGTGCCGGTAGGGTGAGGACGAGGTTGGCGGAACGTGCAGCCGCGGACGGGCGGGGCCGTTTCAGCGCGTATGCAGCACGTTGTCTTCCTGGAACTGCCAGGTGCGCGTGATGTGCAGTTCATCCACGCGCTCGCCGCCCTGCGGCAGCGGCGGGAACGGCGCGGCCAGGCGCACGATGCGCTCGGCGGCCTTGTCCAGCAGGTCCTGGCCGGAGCTGCTGATCACCTCGATGTCCATCACCTTGCCGTCGCGGTCCAGGGTCACCGTGAGCAGTACGTCGCCGTGCAGCTTCTGGCGGCGCGCGGCGTCGGGATAGTTGAGGTTGCCCACCCGCTCGATCCGGTCCACCCAGTTGCGCATGTAGCCGGCGTAGGCGTACTCGCTGGTGTTGGAGGAGATGAATTTCTTCTTGGGGCGCTTGGCGTAGGCCTCCTGGATGCGCCGCTTCTCGGCCGCCAGCTGGGCGGCTTCCATCTGCACGCGGTCGGCGTCGGAGGCCGGCAGCGCGCTGTCGCTGCGCTGCGGCTGGGCGCTGTCGGAGTTCACGCTGAAGCGGCTGTTGCCGGTGGTGGTAAGCAGGCGGTCCTGGGTGGCGTCCTGCGGGCGCGCCGCGGTGGCCTGCTGGGCGCGCTCGGCCACGCCGGGGTCCGGCTTGGGCAGCGGGCCGGAGAACGGCTGCGAGGGGCGCGCCGCCTTGTCCTGCTCGCCGCCGCCGCGGTTGTTGGCCTGGGCCAGGAAGTCGGCCTGCTCGGGCTTCTCGCGGTTGGCCACGTCCACCAGGGTCACGTCCAGCGTCGGCAGGGCCGGCTTGGGCTTCACGTAGCCGAAGGTGATGCCCAGCAGCAGCACGCCGTGCAGCAACAGCGAGAACAGCAGGGTGGCGCCGATCAGGTCGGCGCCCCGGGGTGCGGGTTGACTCACGCGGAACGCTTTCCGTGGATGTGGTGTTCGATGACGTCGAACAGCTGGCCGCAGATATTAAGCCCGAACTGCTTGTCCAGTTCGCGCGCGCAGGTTGGCGATGTGACGTTGATCTCAGTGAGGTAGTCGCCGATCACGTCCAGCCCCACGAACCACAGGCCGCGCTTGCGCAGCTCCGGCGCCACCTGCGAGACGATCCAGCGGTCGCGCTCGGTCAGCGGCACGCCCTCGCCGCGGCCGCCGGCGGCCAGGTTGCCGCGGAATTCGTCGCCCTGGGGAATGCGCGCGAGCGCATAGGGCACCGCCTCGCCGTCCACCACCAGGATGCGCTTGTCGCCGGCGCTGATCTGCGGGATGAACTGCTGCGCCATCACGAACTGCGCCTGGGCGCCGTGCAGGCCGCCGCTGAGCAGGGTTTCCAGCATCGAATTGAGATTGCTGTCGCCGGCGCGCACGCGGAAGATGCCGCGCCCGCCCATGCCGTCCAGCGGCTTGAGCACCACCTCGCCGTGCTCGGCCACGAAGCGGCGCAGGTCGGCCTTGTCACGGGACAGCAGGGTGGGGGCCATGCACTGGCCGAAGTCCAGCGCGTACATCTTCTCGTTGCAGTCGCGCAGCGCCTGCGGGTCGTTCACCACCATCACGCCGGCGCGCTGGGCCAGCGACAGCACCATGGTGTCGTAGATGAACTGGGAGTCGACCGGCGGGTCCTTGCGCATCAGCACCACGTCCACCCCGGCCAGCTCCTGCCAGCGCGCCTCGCCCAGGCTGAACCAGCCGGACGGGTCCTCCTTCACGGTCAGCGGGGCCAGCCGGGCCCAGGCGCGGCCGTCGCGCACGGCCAGGTCGCCCTGTTCCATGTACAGCAGCGCATGGCCGCGGCGCTGGGCTTCCAGCAGCATGGCGAAGGTGGTGTCCTTGGCGATCTTGATGGCGCGGATGGGATCCATCAGCACGGCGACCGAAAGGGCCATCGTCATTCTCCGGTAGTGGGTGCCCCATAGACTGGTGCGTTCTTGCCGGGTCGGCGGCGCACCAGGTCGATCGGGTGGGAAGACGCGCATGTTCGCCGAGCTTCACGATGGGCGGCAAGCTATGTGAAGTCGTGCCGCACGGCTCAACCGCGAGGAATTTGGCTTGACGCCACGACGGGCAGGCGGTAAACAGCACGGACAATCGTCCGCCCACGAGCGGATGAATAGGTGGGCAATCTTGCGGGATTCTTTTCGTCCACATGGAGCCGACGGCCCTGGCGCTGTCGGCTTCGTGTCTACCTGAGCCTGGGGCGGGTCACAGGGGGGTGTGTGAACTTGAACATAAGTGGAAATGGCCTGGCCGGTCTGAAGGTCATGGTGATCGACGACTCGAAAACGATCCGTCGCACGGCGGAAACCTTGCTGAAGAAGGAAGGTTGCGACGTGCTCACGGCCGTCGACGGGTTCGAAGCGCTCGCCAAGATCTCGGACCAGAAGCCCGCCATCATCTTCGTCGACATCATGATGCCGCGCCTTGACGGGTACCAAACCTGCGCGCTCATCAAGAACAATCCGCAATTCCGGTCGACGCCCGTGATCATGCTGAGCTCGAAGGATGGCCTGTTCGACAAGGCCCGCGGCCGCATCGTCGGCGCCGAGCAGTATCTGACCAAGCCGTTCACGCGCGACGAACTGCTTGGAGCCATCCATCGCCATGTCACGGTGTAAGACCACCATCGACTACAGGGGCTGAGGGGGACCTGTGGCCAATATTCTCATCATCGACGACTCGCCGACCGACGTGCGCGTGTTCACCACGCTGCTGGAACGCGCCGGGCATACGGTCGGCTCCGTCAACAACGCCGAGGAGGGCATCGAGCGCGTGCGCTCGGAACTGCCCGCCCTGGTCATCATGGACGTGATCATGCCCGGCATGAACGGGTTCCAGGCCACGCGCACGCTGACGCGCGACCCGGTAACCAAGGACGTGCCGATCGTGATGATCACCACCAAGTCCATGGAGACCGATCGCGTCTGGGGTTTGCGCCAGGGCGCCCGCGCCTTCATCACCAAGCCGGTGAACGAGAAGGAGCTGCTGGCGTGCATCAACGATCTGCTGCCCAACGCGGCCTGAGGTCTACCCGATGAGCCAGACCTTGTCCCCGTTCGAGATCCTCGCGCGCTACGAGCGGCTGTCGCTGACTCATGCTTCGGATACGCCCGAGAAGCTGGAAGCGCCCGGCCTGTGGCGCGGCATCGGCTACCGCGTGGGTTCGCGCCTGTTCGTCAGCGGCATCGACGAGATCAGCGAACTGCTCGCCGTGCCTTCGCTCACCCCCGTGCCCGGCACCCAGGCCTGGCTGATGGGCGTGGCCAACGTGCGCGGCAACCTGGTGCCGGTGGTGGACCTGGGGCGCTTCCTGTTCGGCGAGCGCACCTTGCACACCGAGCGCAGCCGCCTGCTGGTGGTGCGCCAGGGCGTCGGCAGCGTGGCCCTGCTGGTGGACGAGGTGTTCGGCCAGCGCACGGTGGATACCGAAGCGCGCCGGGCGGCCGAGCAGGAAGACGATCCGCGCCTGTCGCGCTTCGTCGAGGAAAGGGTAGGAGAACCCCGGCTGGCGGTTTTCAGCATGGGACGCCTGGTGCGTGCCCCGGACTTCCGCCAGGCCGCGGCCTGAGGCAGTAACCGGTAGTGAGTAGGACCGGTGCCGGGTCGCGGCCGGATTGACGGGCTTTGAAATCCCAACCGATGCCGCAACGACGGCGTGGCGTAGACGGGTGAGGTAACGCACATGAGCACTACAGGGGGCGTCGGCAAGGAGCGGGGCTATACCGGCCTCATCGTCTTGCTGGTGGTCGCGATCGGCTTCGCGGCGCTGGACTTCTTCATGCTTAACGCGAAGAACGGCGAGGACCGCCAGGCCATCGGCCTGACCACGCAGATCCAGGTGTTGTCGCAGCAGACCGCCAAGTACGCGCTGGAGGCGTCGGACGGTAACGTCGACTCCTTCAAGGAGCTGGAAACCAACCGCAACGCGATCGATTCCGCGGTCCAGCGCCTGAACTCCGGCGACACCAAGAGCGGCATGAAGGCCTATGCCGACAACAGCGCCTCCCCGGCCGGCCGCGCGGTGGCCGCGCTGAGCAACGCCTGGAAGCAGCTGGACGCGGACATCGGCAAGATCCTGTCGAACAAGGCCCTGGTGCTGGATTCGGCCCAGCGCGCCGGCACCCTGTCGCGCGAACTGCCCGTGCTGAACTCCAGCATGGAGCAGGTGGTGAACATCCTGCAGCAGCGCGGCGGCAGCGCCGAGCAGACCTACACCTCCGCGCGCCAGATGCTGCTGGCCGACCGCATGATCCGCCGCGTGCAGGAGATCCTGCAGGGCGGCGACGCCTCGCAGCCGGCGGCCGACGGCCTGGCCCGCGACGGCCAGCTCTACGGCGGCGTGCTCAAGGGCCTGCAGGAAGGCAACGCCGAAGTCGGCGTGCGTTCGATGAACGACTCCAACGCCCGCAAGATCCTGGGCGACATGCAGACCAAGTGGGACAGCCTGCAGGACCCGGTGACCAAGCTGGTCGGCGCGGCCGGCAACCTGTCCGAAGTGAAGCGCGCGGGCAACCAGGCTTCGCTGGATTCGCAGAACGTGCTGCTGCGCGCGAACGAACTCTCGGAGCAGATCGGCAAGCTGCCGCTGCGCCGCCTGTTCCCGAACGTGTGGTGGGGCGTGCTGGGCGCCGGCGGCGCCGCCGCCTTCGCCGTGCTGCTGGTGTTTACCCTGGTCCGCGACCAGCGCCGCCGCTTCCAGGAATCGGCTGAGCTGAACCAGCGTAACCAGGAGGCGATCATGCGCCTGCTGGACGAAATGGGCTCGCTCGCGGAAGGCGACCTGACGGTGAAGACCACCGTCACCGAGGACATCACCGGCGCCATCGCCGACTCGGTGAACTACGCCATCGACGAGCTGCGCACCCTGGTGACCACCATCAACGAGACCTCCGAGCAGGTGTCGTCGTCGGCGCAGGAAACCCAGACCACCGCGCGCCATCTGGCCGACGCGGCGCAGAGCCAGGCGGCGCGTATCAGCACCGCCACCTCGGCGATCAACCAGATCGCCAGCCTGATGGACAACGTGTCGAAGGACTCCGCCGAGTCGGCCGACGTGGCCGAACGCTCGGTGCGCATCGCTTCACGCGGCGCCGAAGTGGTGCGCGAGACCATTTCCGGAATGGACTCGATCCGCGACCAGATCCAGGAAACCTCCAAGCGCATCAAGCGCCTGGGCGAGTCTTCCCAGGAAATCGGCTCGATCGTGGAACTGATCAACGACATTGCCGAGCAGACCAACATCCTCGCGCTGAACGCCGCCATCCAGGCGGCCTCGGCGGGCGAGGCGGGCCGCGGCTTCGCGGTGGTGGCGGACGAAGTGCAGCGACTGGCCGAACGCTCGGCCAGCGCGACCAAGCGAATCGAAACGCTGGTGCAGGCGATTCAGTCCGACACCAACGAAGCGGTCAACTCCATGGAGCAGACCACCGCGGAAGTGGTGGCCGGCGCCCGCAAGGCCGAGGACGCGGGCAGCGCGCTGGGCGACATCGAACGCGTGTCGCACGATCTGTCCGCGCTGATTCAGAACATCTCGGCCGCGGCGCGCGAGCAGTCCATCGCGGCGACGGACATCTCGCAGTCGATGAACGCGATCCAGGAAATCACTTCGCAGACCTCGCAGGGCGCGAGCCAGACGGCCGAGTCGATCGGCTACCTGGCCCAGCTGGCGAGCGATCTGCGGCGCTCGGTGGCGCACTTCAAGCTGCCGGGCTGACAACAAGAAACAGGTACGGGTGCGTCCATTCCCATGGGCGCGTCCGAGGACAGGGGGGCAACCTCGACGGTTGCGTGACACGCGTTGCGCGGCCGCTGAGAGGGGCGCATGAGACTTCAAGACCACATCGATTTCACCACCCTGCAGTGGGTCAAGCCCGAGCTTGACGAGACGCTGGCCATCGCTCGCGAGGCGCTGGAGTCCTACGTCGAAAATCCGGGCGACCGCGCCGTCATGCGCTCGTGCGCCGACAGCCTGCACCAGGTGCAGGGCACCCTGCGCATGGTCGAGCTGTATGGCGCCGCGCTGGTGGCCGAGGAAATGGAAAACCTCGCCGTCGCCCTGCTCGAAGGCCACGTCACCCAGCGCGAGGAAGCCTATGCCGCGATGATGCGCGGCCTGATGCAGCTGCCGGACTACCTGGAACGCCTTTCGGGCGGCCATCGCGATGTGCCGGTAGTGCTGCTGCCGCTGCTCAACGAGCTGCGCGCCAGCCGCGGGCAGCAGGCGCTGCACGAGTCGGCGTTGTTCGCGCCCAACCTCGAAGCCGCGCTGCCCGACAGCGCGCCGGCCGCGCTCAACCAGGAAGAGGCCGAGCGCATGCACGGCCGCATCGCCGAGCTGCGCCTGCGTTTCCAGCAGCAGCTGCTGGCATGGTTCCGCGGCCAGGCCGCCGAACAGCAGCTCGGCGCCATGGTGCAGACCCTCGATGCGATCGCCGCGCGCTGCTACAGCGTGCCGGGCCGCCGCCTGTGGTGGATCACCGCCGGCGTGCTGGAAGGCCTGCAGCAGGGCGTGCTGAAGAACCAGGCGGGCGAAGTGCGCCAGCTGATCGGCAAGGTCGATCGCAGCATCCGCCAGCTGATCGAACAGGGCGAAGCGTCCATGCGCGGCGGCGACGCCGACGAACTGGCGCGCAAGCTGCTCTACGTGGTGGCCCAGTCCAAGCAGCGCAGCGCGCGCATGGACCTGCTGGTGCGCACCTACGGCCTGGACCGCCTGCTGCCCGACGAGGGCGAGCTCGAACACGCCCGCGGTTCCATGTCCGGCCACAACCGCGCCCTGCTGGACTCGGTGGCCAAGGCCATCAAGGAAGACCTGCTGCGCGTGAAGGAGGCGCTGGACCTGTTCCTGCGCCAGGCCAACGCCGACCCCGCCCAGCTCAGCGAACAGACCGGCGTGCTCGAACGCGTCGGCGACACCCTCGGCATGCTCGCCCTGGGCGTGCCGCGCCGCGTGGTGACCGAACAGCGCCGCGTGCTGGAAGACATCGCCAACCGCATGCGCGCCCCGGACGAAGAGCTGCTGCTCGACGTGGCCGGCGCGCTGCTCTACGTGGAAGCCTCGCTCGACGACCATATCGAGAGCCTGGGCGCCGACGAGGAACCCTCGGCCGAAGCGCCGGTGAACATGCTTCCGCGCAGCGAGGCGCGGCACATCCTGTCCACCCTGATGCAGGAAGCCACCGCCAACACCGGCAAGGTGAAGGACGCGATCGTCGCCTTCATCGAATCCGGCTGGCGCCATCAGGAACTGACCGACGTGCCGGGCCTGATGGACGAAGTGTCCGGCGCCATGCGCATGCTCACCGCGCCGCGCCCGGCCGAACTGGCCGAAGGCATCGGCCGCTTCGTCGGCAACGAACTGCTCAGCGACCGCCGCGTGCCCACCAGCGCGCAGATGGACCACCTGGCCGACGCCCTGGCCGCGCTGGAGTACTACCTGGAAGCCGCGCGCGAACACCGCGGCGGCCTGGAACACATCCTGGACGTGGCCGAGCACAGCCTCAGCACGCTCGGCTACTGGCCGCCGCCGCCGGTGCGCACCGTGCTGGCCGACGCCGAGCCGGAAGCCGCCGCGCCCGCGCCGGCACCGGCGCCCACCGCATTCACGCCGGACCTGGGCACCGAACACGAACTCACCGAAACCGTCAGCCTCGCCACCGGCAACGACCTCGGCAGCCTGGTGATCGGCGAAGCCGTCACGCCGATGCCGTCGGCGCACGAGCTGGCCGGCCTGCGCCTGGTCGACACCGAGCACGTGTCCACGCCCGCCGCCGCTGGCGCCAACGACGACGACGACTGGGTCGAGATCGAAGAGGAAGTGCTGGAGCAGGTGCCCGCCGCCGACGCCATCAATGCCCACGCCGGCTTCCAGGTCAGCGTGGACGGCATCGACGACGAGATCCGCGAAATCTTCCTGGAAGAAATGCAGGAAGAGATCGACAACCTGCGCGACGCCGAGCAGAAGTGGCTGGCCGATCCGGAGCGCCTCGAAGCGCTCACCCCGATCCGCCGCTCCTTCCACACGCTGAAGGGTTCCGGCCGCCTGGTCGGCGCTACGGCGCTGGGCGAGTACGCCTGGAAGATCGAGAACATGCTCAACCGCGTGCTCGATCAGTCGATTCCCGCCAATGCCAACGTGCAGGCGCTGATCCGCCACGCCATCGAGGCGCTGCCGCAGCTGCGCGCCGCGCTGATGGGCGAGGGCGCGCCGACCGCGCCGCTGGCCGCGATCATGGAAACCGCCGACCGCCTCTCCGGCGGCAGCGAACATGCCAGCATCGAGGACTTCAAGCCCGCCGGCACCGAGACGGTGCGCCGCACCGTGCGCCGCCGCGTGCCGCGTTCGCAGATCGCCGCCGAGGCGATCCCGCCCGCCACGCTCGCGCATATCGAGCCGGCGCCGGAACCGGTGGTGCACACGCCGGTGCACGAGACGATCGCCGCGCCGGTGCTGCCGCCGGTCGACCCGGTGCTGCTGGAAATCCTGCGCAGCGAAGTCGCCCAGTACCTGCAGACCATCCGCCACGCGATCAACCGCGTCGACGCCGAACTGCGCGTGGACGACAGCCTGCTGCGCGCCGTGCATACCCTGCATGGCGCCATCGCGATGGTCGACATCCCGCTGCTGACCCAGCTGCTGTCGCCGCTGGAAAGCCTGCTCAAGCGCCTGCGCGCCGCTGGCCATCCGCTCTCCGCCGAGGGTGTGAACCTGCTGGGCAAGAGCGCCGATGCGGTCGACTACATCATGGGCCAGTTCGACGCCGAGCATCCGCAGCTGCCGGAACTCGACGCGCTGATCCGCCGCCTGTGCGAGCTGCGCGACGCGCAGCCCGAGCCGCAGGTGGCCCACGTGCTGTTCGAGCCGCTGGCCGACGACCTCGCCGCGGAAGGCGAGGCCGACGAAGGCGCGCTCGCCGCCGCGCTGGACGCCGCCATGCCGGTGCAGCCGGGCGAGACGCACGCGCCGCACGAAGCCGCGCCGGCGGCCGAAGCGCCGGTGGACGCATTCACCGCCGAGCTGATGGCCGCGCTGGGCAGCTTCGACGCCGAACTGCCGGTGCACGAAGCCGAGGCGACGCACCACGTCGCCGCGCCGGTGGCGGAAGAAGACGATTTCGCCGCGCTCTACGGCGACCTCACCGCCGAGGAACCGCAGCACGCGGAAGCGGTGGAAGACCCGAACGAAATCGTGGTCGAGAACACGCTGTCCTTCGAAGGGCATGCGATCGAACCGATCGGGCTTGCCGCCGCGCATCCGGGCGCCGCCGAACACATCGAACTGTCGCTCGACGCCGTCGAGCCGGCCGAAGCGCACCTGGTCGACGCGCATGCGCTGGTCGGCGCGGAACAGCCGGTCGAAGCGGTCACGCACGTGACGCTGGAACCGGCGCTGGCCGAAGGCGAGATCGAAGAGATCGAAGTCGGCGACGTGGTCGAGAGCGAACTGGCCGATTTCCTCGGCAGTTCCGAACCGCTGGCGAATCTCGCCGAGCCGGTCGCGGGGCTGGTCGACGAGCCGGTGGCCGAAGCGGTGCACGTCGAAGAGACGTCGCTGGCGGACGCCGAGCCGGTGGTCGAAGCCGTGCATGTCGAAGCCGTGCACGCCGAGCCTGCTGATGTCGAACCCGCTCATGTCGAGCCGGAACACATCGAGCCGGAACACATCGAGGCGGCGCCGTTCAAGGTCGAAGAGGTCGAAGAACCGGCGGCCGAAGCAACCCGCGCCCCGCAGCACGACCTCAGCTCCGAATACGCCGGCAGCTGGACCAACGACCAGATCGATCCGGACCTGCTGGAGATCTTCACCGAGGAAGCGCGCGAGATCCTCGACCACTCCGACAGCGTGCTGTCGCAGTGGCGCGCCGAGCCGGCCGAGCCGGAACACATGGCCAGCCTGCAGCGCGATCTGCATACGCTGAAGGGCGGTGCGCGCATCGCCGGCATGGTGCCGGTGGGCGATCTCACCCACGCCATCGAAACTCTGCTGGAAAGCCCGGTCGGCCACGATCCGGCGCGCCAGGGCGAGCTGATCCGCGCGCTCGAAGCCGGCTTCGACGCCCTGCACGGACTGGTGCAGCGCGTGTCGCAGGGCCGCGGCGTGGAATACCCGCAGGCCATGATCGACCGCTTCCTCGGCCTGGCCGGCGAAGCGAAGCCCTCGGTCGAACACGCCGAACCGGCCGGCCTCGCCGCCGAACCGGCCGATCGCGCCCACCTGCCCGAACTGCTGCCGGAAGAAGGCCAGTTCGACGAGATGCGCGGTCCGCAGGAACAGATCCGCGTCCGTTCCGAACTGCTCGACACCCTGGTCAACCATGCCGGCGAGGTGGCGATCTACCGCTCGCGCCTGGAACAGCAGGTGGCCGGCTACCGCTTCAACCTGGTCGAGCTGGACCAGACCGTGCAGCGTCTGCGCAGCCAGCTGCGCATGCTGGAAATCGAAACCGAAGCGCAGATCATCGCGCGCTTCCAGCGCGAGCATCGCGAAGCGGGCATGAGCGTGTTCGATCCGCTCGAGCTCGACCGCTACTCGCAGCTGCAGCAGTACTCGCGTGCGCTGGCCGAGTCGGTATCCGACCTGGTGTCGATCCAGAGCATGCTGGACGAACTGACCCGCCAGGCCGAAACGCTGCTGATCCAGCAGTCGCGCGTCAGCTCCGAACTGCAGGACGGCCTGCTGCGCACGCGCATGCTGCCGTTCGACACCATGGTGCCGAACCTGCGCCGCACCCTGCGCCAGGCCGCGCAGGAACAGGGCAAGAGCGCGCAGCTGTTCGTGGAAGGCGCGCACGGCGAAATGGACCGCACCCTGCTGGACCGCCTGAAGGCGCCGTTCGAGCACATGCTGCGCAATGCCGTGGCGCACGGCATCGAATCGCCGGAAGAACGCCGCAAGGCGGGCAAGCCGGCCGAAGGCGCGGTGCGCATCCGCGTGGCGCGCGAAGCCACCGAGGTGGTGGTGCGCGTGACCGACGACGGCCGCGGCCTGGACCGCGATGCCGTGCGCAAGCGCGGCATCGAGCGCGGCCTGCTGCGCGCCGACGCCAAGCTCAGCGACGACCAGCTGCTGGCCCTGATCACCCAGCCGGGCTTCTCCACCGCCAGCAGCGTCACCCAGCTGGCCGGACGCGGCGTGGGCATGGACGTGGTGGCCAACGAGATCAAACAGCTCGGCGGCTCCATCGCGGTGGAATCGCAGGCCGGCCAGGGCACCACCTTCGTGCTGCGCCTGCCGTTCACCCTGGCGGTGACGCAGGCGATCCTGGTGCGCATCGGCGAATCCAACTTCGCCATCCCGATGACCTCGGTGCAGGGCGTGGCCCGCATCAGCCCGGCCGACCTCACCGAACGCCTGGCCGAGTACGAGCCGAGCTTCCCGTATTCGGGCGAGCAGTACGGCATCCACGACCTGGCCGAACTGCTGGGCATTCCCGCCGGCCATCCGGGCGACGAACAGCTGCCGCTGCTGCTGACCCGCGCCGGCGATCTGCGCGCGGCGATCCGCATCGACGCCGTGATCGGCTCGCGCGAGATCGTGGTGAAGTCGGTCGGCCCGCAGGTGAGTTCAGTGCCGGGCATTCTCGGCGCCACCATCATGGGCGATGGCTCGGTGCTGATCATTCTCGATCTGCCGCCCCTGGTGCGCCACGGCATCGTGCGCCGCCAGGAGCGCCTGGCCGAAGGCCTCAGCGCCGTCGAAATGCCGGTGGTGGAAGAAGAGCGCGTGCGTCCGCTGGTGATGGTGGTCGACGACTCCATCACCATGCGCAAGGTCACCGGCCGCGTGCTGGAACGCCACGAATACGAAGTGCATACCGCGAAGGACGGCCTCGATGCGCTGGAGAAACTGCACGAGCGCGTGCCCGACCTGATGCTGCTCGACATCGAAATGCCGCGCATGGACGGCTTCGAACTGGCCGAGCAGATGAAGGCCGATCCGCGCCTGCGCAACGTGCCGATCATCATGATCACCTCGCGTACCGGCGATAAGCATCGCCAGCGCGCGTTCGACATCGGCGTGGACCGCTACCTCGGCAAGCCGTACCAGGAAATCGAGCTGCTGGCGCAGATCAGCGAAGTGCTGGAGCAGCGTGCGCTGCAGGATCAGGCCACGGAGTCCGCCCATGGCTGAAGCCCCGGCAGTCGCTCTGCTGTTCGACGACGCGGAACTCGGGGCGCATCTGCGCGAAGCCTTGCGCGAACGCGGTGCACGCATCGTGCACGAGGGCGCGCTGGGCACGCTGAGCCGTGAAGTGATCCACGGCACCGGCGCCCAGGTGGTGGTGGTGAACCTCGACGACGAAGCGGCCGATGACATCGACCGCCTCTACGACGTGATCGACGGCGATCATCCGCGCGTGGTGTTCAACGACGCCCAGGCCAGCCGCGGCCTGGACGGCTGGGATCGCGCGCGCTGGGCGCGCCATCTCGCCGTGAAGGTGCTGGCGGACGGCGATATCGATCCGCCGCGCCCGGCCGATGCCCTGGCGGTCGAAACGCCGGTGATGCATGAGCCGGTGGCGGTGGCCGCGGTGGCTCCGGCCGCTGCCGTGGCGCTGGCCCAAACGTTTGAAGAGCCGGCCGCCGAAGCCGAGCCGGCCACGCTGGCCGAGATCGAGCCGGTGGCCGACATCACGTTGATCGACGAAGCGCCGGAGATCCTGCTGTCGCCGGTGGTCGGCGAAGCCGCCGACGTTTCCGAATCGCTCGCCGCCGAACTCGAAGCGCTGCTCGCCGCCGATACGGACGAGCCTGCCGACGACGACTTCGGCAGCGGCCTGAAGCCCATCGCCGAAGACGCGCCGCCGCTGCACGACGGCATGTTCGGCACCGATTTCGGCGCGGACTTCCTCGCCGACACGCAAGGCCACGCACCGCTGCCGCCCGTGCACGAGGATCTCGTCGCCGCGGTACCGCCGCCGGTGCGCGAAGAACTCACCGCCAGCATTCCCGACGAGCCGCTGGCTTCGCCGCCGAGCGCGCCGCGTCCGTCCTTCCAGCTCGACCATCTCGCGCTGGCGCCGCTGGACGACAGCTTCATGCCGGCCGACACGCCGATCAAGGTGGAGAAGATGTCCACCGCCGAAGCGCTGCATGCGAGCTGGTCGCTGGTCGACGAAGACGCCCCGCTGGCCGAAGCGCCGGCGCCGGAGTTCGGCATCGAGAAAGTGAGCGCCGCCGATTTCCTCGCACCCGATGTGGAGCTGATGGACGAGGCGCCGCTGATCGAACCGGGCATGACGCTGGAGCTGGTCTCCATCGAGGAAGCCATCGCACCGCGCGAGGAGTACTCGCACGAAGTGCACCTGGGCGAACTCGACAGCGCGCTGGGCCGCGTGCTGCTGCTGGGCGCGACGGTGGACAGCACGGATTCCGTTTGCGCGTTCCTCGCCGCCTTGCCGTCCAGCCTGCGCATGGCGGTGCTGTTGACCCAGCATCAGGGCGCTGCGTCGGTCGATATGTTGTCCGAGCGCTTGTCCAAGCATTCCGCACTGCCCGTGCGCATCGCCAGCCACGGCCAGCGCGCCCGCGCCGGCGAAGTGCTGCTGGTGCCGGCCAACCGCCAGGTGCGTCTGCTGCGCGATGGCCGCGTCGAATGCGAAGCGGTGGACGTGGCTTCGTTCCAGAACCCGTCGATCGACAGCGCGTTCACCACCGCCGCCAATGTGTTTGGCCGCGACGCCGTCGCCATCGTCTTCGCCGGCCCCGGCACCGATGCGGTAGCCGGCGCGCAAGCCGTGCACGACCGCGGCGGCCGCGTGTGGGTCGAGCAGGCCTCCGGCGACCACTACGCCGACATGGTGCACGGCGTGGAAGCCGAACGCCTGGCAAGTTTCACCGGAACGCCGTTCGAACTGGCGGCACGTTTGATCGAAGAGGAAGTCCAGCGATGAGCGAGCAGCCGTTGCCGCGCGAGATCCGTTGCGTACTGGTGCCGGTAGGCCATCTGCGCCTGTTGCTGCCCAACGCGACCGTGGCCGAAGTGATTACCTTGCCGACGCCGGAGACGGTGGAAGGCGCGCCGGAATGGTTGCTCGGGCGTATTGCCTGGCGCGGCTGGCGCGTGCCGCTGGTGTCGTTCACCAAGCTGGCCGGTGCGGAAGAGGGCGACCCGTCGCTGGCGATGCGCGTGGCCGTGCTGAAGGCGCTGGGTGGGAATCCGAAGCTGCCATTCGTGGCGGTGGTGACGCAGGGTTTTCCGCGACTGACGACGTTGAATGCGGAGCTGATCATTCCGACCCACGATGGGACGGAGTTGCCGCCGGGTGTTAAGGCGCAGGTGCTGGTGCGCGATGACGTGGCGGTGATTCCGGATCTTGAGGGGATTGAGGAGCAGTTGACGGAGATGTTGGAGTTGGCGAGCTGATAGTTGTTCGAGCGTCTGACCGGGCGCTTGGGTTTGGCTCGTGCCAGTGTGTCCATAGAAGTCGAAGGACGGCTTTGGGACTACTCCTAGGGACCTAGGGAAGGGCAGCCATGGATGAGGGCTACATCACAATCGACAGAGCCGCTGTCGTAGAAGATTGCGAAGAAGACCGAGGTTGCGTCGCAACCTCGGTTTTTTTGTGGGTAGAAATCGCAGTGACTGCGCAGGAACCCAGGCAGGCTTCGCGAGATCGGGATGAATCCTCTTCCAGCAAGGAATGAGCATGGAATTGATTGATTCTGTGATTCGTAGCCTCAAGGGCATATGGCGGCTGAAGGCCGCCTGCTCCACCTCCCTTGGAATCGATGCTGCTGATAACTCCTTAGAAGATCTCGAGGGGCGCTTTACGAATCTGATTCCATCATCGCAGCCCCGTTAGTCCCAGTGGATATGTCTTTGAAGCGGGCATGCGCGCGATTTGGGATCGAGGTGTTTGGACAATGCTTGAAAGAAGTGAAGTGCGGAATGATTGGGTTGAAAAAGTCATCGGTCGCTGTGAGTCTTGATTCCATTACGGGTGCACACTTTATGTTCTTCCTTTCTCCTTGGATTCGACGCACGGTCGGCCTGTCAGCCCTATATTTTTTAATGATGCTGATCTTGGCTTGCCCCAATAGTGCATTTGCCGACTCTGCTGTTTCGCAGTATCGATGTGGCAGTGGCTTATGCGTAAATAACTTTGGACCATATTGTCCCGCAGACCCTAACATTGCTTCGGTGGCTCAATTTCGTCAATGCTCCGAAAAGCAGTATTACGATCACCTAGGGTTCTTTGGAAAATTGACGCTCCAACACGTCGAAATGGATTCGGGCGGAAGTGTGACTATCTGGTGGTCGTCTGAAGGGAATGGCGCCTACACTACAGGTTTGGGGCCGGTATCTACAGGGCAAAATACGCCAAGCGTTGAACGCAATCTGGGTGGCGGTGCGTGCCCCGGATGCGGTGGCACCATGTTTGGAAACCCTATCAATGTTGCGACCGGGAATAAATTTCAATCGGAGCAGGATTATGCCATTAATGGTGTATTTCCTATTGAATTCACGCGTAGCTACAACAGTGGGTCCTCTGTAAATGGAGTGGTTGGGTCTCATTGGAGTTCTAGCTATTCGCGATCTTTAGTGTGGCAGAGTCTGACCCAGGTCAAGATGTATCGCGATGATGGAGCAGTTAAGTACTTCAACAAATGCGGGAATGCCTGGTGTCCCACGGCTGATGATGTGGGTACCCTGACACAAAACAACGATAGCAATGGTTACGCCGTTTCCTGGGACTACCGAGATGCAAATCTCGTTGCCGAGAAATACGATGCGGCAGGACGATTTTTGTCGGAGACGAACCGAGGCGGGCTGACTCACCAAGTTTCGTACGATACAAGCGGGCGGATTTCCGGCGTTACCGATTCGTTCGGCAGGAGCGCAGCTTTTGCTTACGGAGCCGATGGTCGTCTCGCCCAGCTGACCGAGGCTGATGGAAGTGTCATTGGTTATGTCTATGACACCGCCGGCAATTTGTCGTCGGTCACTTATCCCGGCAACAACGTTCGTAAGTATTTCTATGATGAGGCGGGGTTGGTAGCTACTACTGGACTTGGTCTTCTCACAGGTATTGAGGATGAGCAAGGCAATCGCTACGCCACATTTAAGTACGATAGCTCGGCGCGCGCGTTCTATAGCACCCACGGCGAAGGTGAAGGGGCTATCCAAGTCTCCTATGGAACGGATGGCACATCGACCGTCCAGGACGCGCTCTTAAGTTCACGCACTTATACGCTTCAATCAATTCAGAGCGTTTATCACCTTAAGTCGGTGCAAGGCGAGGCCTGTGCGACATGCGCGCGGGACAAAAGTTATACGTTCGATAGTGCGGGGAACTTGGCGGGACGGGTCGATTTCAATGGGAATACGACGACGTCTTCGTACAATGCATCGCATCTGGAAGAGTCGCGTATTGAGGCGGTCGCTCAACCGGAGCAGCGTACAACCAACACCACCTGGGACGTCGCGCTTCGTGTGCCGCTGAGCCGCGCGCTGCTGGATGCCAGTGGCAACCAGGTTGCGAAGTCGGCGTGGATCTATAACAGCAGAGGGCAGGTGCTCGCTAGTTGCGAGACTGATCCGGGAGTGACCGCTGCTGCGTCGTACACTTGTGCAGTGGCTGGGGCAATGCCTGAAGGTGTGCGTCGCTGGAGATATACCTACTGCGATAATGTCGACAGTACACAGTGCCCTGTTGTTGGCCTGCTGTTGAGCATTACGGCGCCGCGCACGGATATCATCAGCACGACGCTCTACAGTTACTACCTCAGCACGGACGAATCCGGCTGTGGTTCGATTGGCGGCGCTTGCCATCGTGCGGGCGATCTCTACCAGGTCACGGATGCTGTGGGGCACGTTCGCACCATGGTGGCCTACGATAAGAATGGCCACTTGGTTCGCGAACGTGATGCCAATGGTGTTTTTACTGATTCGGCCTACAACGCCCGTGGTTGGCTGCTGACCCGTACCATCCGCGCTAATGCCGACGGTACACAGTCGCCCAGCGACGCAGTGACCCAGATCGGCTACACACCCTATGGCTCCGTCGCCTCAGTGAACGACCCGGACGGCATCCAGGTTGCTTACACTTACGACACGGCGCACCGGCTCACCGACGTCACCGACGCCTTGGGCAATCGCATCCACTACACTCTGGACGCCGCTGGCAACAAAGCCAAAGAAGAAACCTTCGATGCCGGTAATGTCCTGCGCCGCTCACTGGCGCGCAGCTACAACACGCTTGGCCGCCTGACTGGTCTCAAGGACGGTCTCAATCGGATGACGCTCGATGCCGGCTTCACCGATAGCTACGACGCCAGCGGCAACCTCGTGCGCAGTGCCGATGCATTGGGTATCCAGCGCAAGCATAGCTACGACGCCCTTGATCGCTTGGTCAGCACGATCGACAACTACAACGGAACCGACACCGCCACGCAAAACACCCAGAGCGTGTTCACCTATGGCCCGCGGGACGAGCTGCAGGGCGTGAGCGACCCGGATAGCCTGAACACGACGTACGACTACGACGGCCTGGGTAACGCCACCGGTCTGCACAGTCCGGACACCGGTACGTCGACCTACGTTTACGACGCCGCGGGAAATCGCATCCAGGCCACGGATGCAAGGGGCGTGGTCAGCCATAGCACCTACGATGCGCTGAATCGCATTACCGCGACCACATATCCGTCCAGCTCGGCCAACGTCAGCTATCACTACGACGAGGCTGACGGCGTCACCGGTTGTGCGGGTTCCCATCCGGCCGGCCGCCTGACCAGCATGGTGGAAACAGCGGTTACTACGGTTTACTGCTATGACATCCGCGGCAATGTGGTGCAGAAGCGCCAGACCCAGGGCACCAATGTCGATACGGTGAGCTATACCTATACCGTGGCGGATCGCCTCGCTAGCACGCGCACGCCGGATGGAACCCTCATCCAGTACGGCCGCGACGGCTTAGGGCGCATCAACCTGGTCACTGCGCAGCTGCCGGGCGCGGGCAGTGCCGGCAACGTGGTAACCAATGTCAGCTACCTGCCGTTCGGTCCTATTGCCGGTTATACGTTGGGTAATGGCCAGACGATCACGCGTAGCTACGATGCTAACTACGCGGTGACGGACGTTGTCAGCCCGGTGCTAAACCTGCACTTTGCTAGGGATGCGATGGGCAACATCACGGCGCTAGGTAATGTAGTGGATGCCAATCCGGCGATCGAGACCTACAGCTATGACCCGCTGTATCGACTGACGGGTTTGAAGGATGCCCAGGGTCAGCCGGTCGAGGCCTACACCTACAACAAGACTGGCGACCGCCTCAGCAAGACGAGCAATGGCCTGGCTACGGGCACTTACGGCTATCAGACCGGCACCCACTGGCTGATGAGCATCGGCAGCAGTGCACGAACGTATGACGCCCACGGCAACACCACGGGCAATGCGACCGGCGGCGACACGTTTGGTTACGGCTACAACGACCGTAATCGTATGGCGGTCGTGCAGCGCAATGGGCAGACCGTCGGGAGCTATACGTACAACGCGATGGGGCAGCGCGTGGCCAAGGCGGCAGCGGCGAATCAGCGCTTTGCTTATGACGAAGGAAGCCAGCTCATTGGTGAGTACGGGACGGCAAGTCGCAGCTACGTTTGGCTGGATAGCTTGCCGGTGGCAGTGATCGATACAAGCGGCGCCACTAGCACAATGAACTATGTGCATGCGGACGGATTAGGCACGCCACGAACAGTGACGGATGGGGCAGGCACCACGATTTGGCAATGGAGTTATCAGGCAAATCCTTTCGGCGAGAAAGCCCCCGCTGCGGCCGGACTGACTCTCAACGTGCGCTTTCCTGGTCAATATTACGACGCTGAATTGGCACTTAGTTACAACGTCAATCGGAACTATGAGGCAGCAACTGGGCGATACATCCAAAGCGACCCTATTGGGTTAGGTGGCGGCGCCAATACGTACACCTATGGCGGAGGGAGCCCGACATCAAACTCAGATGCGTTAGGCCTGTACTGCCGATCGTGGGGCGGCTCCACGTACTGCGCCTACCCTGGCGGCCCATCGTTCATGGTCCCGACTCCGAATGGCTTTGAGGATTTCGGTAGCGGCGATGACTATTATCATGCGTACGATGTCACACGTCCCTTAGGTGATGCGGATCCGGATTGCGTGATGCAACAACTTATAAACAACTCAGTCCCCAACAATCCGAACGGAGGAGTAAGACCTGCGACACCAGAAGGAACCCCAAACATCGCATATATTCCAATCATTGGAACCGACAACCATGTGACTTCCTATTTGGCTAAAAACCTAAGCGGCCCCGGAATGGTTGCTGTGAATATGACCGGAAGCGGAAGCACTTTCTCACCCGGGTATGTTGCACGAACGGTCTCAGACGGAGTCGCTCATACCTATGGCGAAGGCACGAGCCCCATTCAGTCGAGTTTAGGGTTGGATAATTTGAGTGGTAACCCGCTAGGCGCTTTGAACAACATCATCAATGAGCGTGTGTGGGGCAGGCAAATGGAAGAGTTCATTTCCAAAGCAAAAAAAAGATGTGGCTGTGGACACTAGTCAATCAATGATTTTCCGAAATCCTGCAGAAGTGATCGGATGCCTAGTCGCTCCAATCCCTATTGTTGCTCTTGGAGTGGCACAGTCAATTCTTTACACAAGCTTCGACGCACTTACTGTCCTTGTGTTTTCGCTGATTGCGTACTTCATATCCTTCGTGATCACGATGCTACTTGGCTATCCGCTCTATCGCCTACTGGTGCGATTCAATGCCTTTCGCTGGTGGACAAGTATTCTGTCGGGATTTGCTATCGGGGCCATAGCGACAATTCTTATCGCTCATCCCACCGACGTCATGTCAGGAGGCGTTCTAGTGAATTCGCTGGCGGCCGCTACGTCAGGCCTACTTTTCTGGATCATTCAGCAAACAAAAAGCGCTCAGGCATAGCCCTATTCAACAAAGTTATGTTGCAGCATGGCGCAGAAAGAAGAAGACGACCAATGGCCCTTCAGCGGTTCGTAGATGAGGGAATGCATGACGGACCAAGCGAAGCCCGTATGGCCCACGTCGGCTGAGCGGCTGGCGTCGTAGGTCATGTGGCGGCCGCTGGCGGTCATCGTCTTGCGGATCGCCATGAAGGCCGCGGCCAGATCGGTCCAGCCGGCATCGAACTCCAGGCGCCCCTTGTTCATGACGTCCTGAGTCTTCATGACCATCTGGCCCTTGGTCTCGGGCGAGTATTGGATCGCCCGCGCCATCGGGAAGAACTGCTTCACCAGCTGGTACACGCCCGCACCCATGCCCGTGATGTCGATGGCAATGTCCGCCACGCGGTAGCGGTCGCATAGCGCCCTGATGTTGCCGGCTTGGGCGTCGAAGTCCAGCGATAAGGGGACGGATGATGTTAAATGCTCTATGGATAGGCTTGAGCTCGATCCTTTTGGTTTCTAAGGTGACTGCTCGGGGCAAGTTAACTACGCTCATCCCCTTTATCCGTGACGGTGCTGTGGAGAGGTGCTCGTGAGCTCGCTTTCCTCGCACTTTTAAAGGGTGGGGTTGTTAAGCCCGAGGCTCGATATGTTGCGTCGCTACTGGTTCAAGTTGTCTAACAACGGCACCCCTTCAGTGCTGAACATCGGCTGCGGGATAACTGCTTACGATATCGATGACGCCGGAGCCTTTCTGCTCGAGGACGTTTTTCGGGTCTTCGGCGAAAGAGAGGTGCTTGAAGTGATTGTTGATGTTGATGTGAGCACCCTCGATCAGGGGCATGTGATCCCGAACATGGCCGCCCCGTCGAACAGAGGTGTTTGGTTTCCGCGCTTGTAGCTTTCCGCTGAACCAGAGCGGGGCGGGGCAAGTTTCTTGTCGCCTCTGTCGGCCTCTCACCTTCATGTTGAGTCTATGAGAGCAATCCTGCCATCTCTCTTCCTTGGTCTCGTTCTTCTGGCTTGCGGACCCGCGGCGGCTGCTCCATCAAGGGCTGCTGACTGCGCGGATCGCGAGTCACGAGTAAGCATCAAGCCTGTTGCCCGGCAAGAGCTGGACATTGAAGGAGGCAAGTTCTCCTATGGCGTCTTTGTCATATCCAACGGGGCAACTAAGCCTGTCAGTCTGTATGCGGATATCCGGGCGGAGAAGTATTGGATGGTCCATCCCAATTCCATTGTGCTGCAGCGGGATGTGGATGGAGAGTGGAAGGACTACGTTGGATCGCTATCCGAGTACGCCGGGCCCAGCAAGAAGGTCATCCTTCACACCAAGGACGAGTGGCAGTTCATCTATCCACTGGATGAAGTGATCGGCAGCAGTGCGAGTCGAACTCAGTTATTCAGACTAATCCTTGTGGATATTGCCAAGTGCAATATTCCGTCAGAACCGTTCTTCTTAGAGTCGCTAGAAAAGTCCGAAGCCTTGCAGTAGATGCGAGCGCTTGTTGCGCACCCTTGGATTGAACTCTTGAAAGTCTTCTACGCGAAAAAATTCCTGCGCCTTGATCGGTCACCAACTGATCGGTCACTCCCTCCTCTTTAATTTTCAGACTGCGCCTATACGGCGCCGACGACGATTGGGCGCTTCGTCACATCCGATAATCATGTCGTCGTAGAACACTACGAGCACGGCCTGGTTGCTGTTACAACCACGGCTCTGCAGGCATACGCAGTATGCAAAGTCCTGCGCGCGGAACCGGATGGCCGCTGCTACTTCGAGCGACGCGATCTCTCGCGTCGTAGACCTGACATTCGGAAATTTGAGGGCGTTATGAGGGAATTAATCGGTTTCGAGATAAAGCATGACGACGATGGCTCGTGTGAGTTGTGTATGGAACTTCAATCCGGTCTCTATGCGGGGCGCGGCTCCGCGTATTTCGACCCCAGGTTCCTTCTGGAAAAGGCCAAGGAAATGGCGGCTTATCCTCTGCCGGAGCATGGAGTGGAATTTTTCGGTGGGTATCTGGATGCGAATGATCTGACGAAGCTGAGGTGGCGGCACGTCGATCTATCGGTGCGCTCTACGGGATTCTTAGGTGAGATCGGCTTGCGGGCGGCGGTGGCGGAGCCGTCGGATGATGGGAAGACCATTCGCAGCTATACCTTCGTTGAAATAGCTACCGATTACGCGCAGCTGTCCACATTAGCGGAAGGGTTGGTTGCTCTGGTCGAAGGGCGGGACGATTCGTTCGCCATGGAGTTCAATACGGGGCGAGGGCGACAGGGACGGGTGTACTGATCGATTCCTTGGCCTCAAACAGGCGTGAGTGCGAACGATGAAGAAGAAGGGCGAGCGGCCGAACAGGTATCCATGGGAAGCATGGATCATGCTCGCCATTCTTCCCTTCATCATCATCGTTGGAACGATCTTCAGTGCGCTGATCGTGTACGGGCACTTCGTTTGGAAGTAGGGCACAGGCTAGGTGGGCTGATCACCAACTGTTAACACACCCTTGCTACTCTCGCCCGGACCAACAGCCAAGGAGTTAGACGTATGCAAAGGATTTCCGCCGCCGCCCTGCTGGTTCTCTCCGTCGCCGCCATGCCGGCCTTCGCCCAATCGGATCGCGAAGTCGTCGAAGACATGGTCACCCGCTCCGCCAATGTCTGCCCTGGACATAGCGCCGACCGCACCACTCCCACCGTAAAGGCCGTGCCCGTTGGCGCACTGCGCGTGATGCTGGAACGCGGGCTGGTGATGTGTCCCGATCGCCGCCTCGACGCCGATGCGCCCGCCGCGTTCTATGGCCGCGTGGGCGTGTTCACCTGGAACCCCGAGGTGAAAGAAGGCTCGGCCGTGATCGTGAAGCAGATCGACGCGATGACGCGCAAGGACGATTACCCGCAGGACACGCTGGTGTGGGATGCGAAGGGCAATGCGCTGAAGCAGCGCACCGTGCCTGCGTTCGAGGCGAAGCCGGGTGCCGCGGTGCTTTATCACGTAAGGTAGGCGGCATTACCTGTCCAAAGTTTGGGCCGCGGCGCGCCACGATGGCGTGCCGTGGTCTGTATTTCGGATATCTCGTGCGGTGATAGGAACTCATGTCGAAAGCACGCATTGCCACCTCGCGAGAGAGCGATCCGCGGAAGGTCCTGGAAGCAACTTGCGATCTTTATGAAAGCGGAGAGCGGCGCCGTTCCATCAAGTTATTCAAACAGGCGGCCTCCGATGGAGTGGTCGAGGCGCAGATCAATCTCGCCAATATCTACGACGCTGGCGACGGCCTTAAACGAGATTTCGAAGCCGCGCGCTATTGGTATAGGCGCGCCATCAGCCAAGGAAGTCCCGAAGCTGCCTACAACCTCGGCGTAAGCTATTTGAATCGCGATAACTTCAGATGGGCGCGTTACTGGCTGCTCATCGCCGAGAAGTCGGGTGATGAAGACGCAAAGGAACTTCTCGCTGGACTACTTTGAGCCGCTTCAGATGTCGCCGTGCAACGCCTGCAACGCCGCCAACGCCGCCAACCCCGCCGTCTCAGTCCGCAAAATCCGTGGCCCCAACCGCAACCCCTGAAACGCCGCCGTACTTAGCGCCCCCACATCCCGCTCACCCAATCCACCTTCCGGCCCAACCACCAACACCCCACCACTCGCCGGGAAATCCAGCGCCCGCGCCTGCACCGTCCCCTCCGGCAACAACGCCAGACGCAACGCCCCATCGTCCGCTGGCAGATCGCGCAACCACGCTTCCAGCGACAACGCCGGCACAATCTCCGGCACCATCGCGCGCCCGCTCTGCTCGCATGCACTCTCCGCCACCGCACGCCAATGCGCCAGGCGCTTCTCCGCCCGCGCAGCATCGAGCTTCACCTCGGACCGCTCCGTGTGCAGCGGCACAATGCGCGCCACGCCCAGCTCCGTGGCCTTCTGCACGATCAGATCCATCTTCTCGCCACGCGCAATGCCCTGGGCCAGCGTCAGCCGCAACGGCGATTCGTTATCCACGCGCTCGCTGGATGCCACACGCACACTCACCTCGCGCTTGCCCACCGCAACGATGACGGCCGCATAGTCCTGCCCGTCGCCATTGAACAGCACCAGCGCATCGCCAACCGTCATGCGCAGAACGCGCGCAACGTGTTCGCCGGCCTGGGCGGGCAGGGCGAATTCGGTATCGATGGGGAGAGGCTGGTCGACGTGGATACGGATCGTGCGCATGGCGGGAAGCTTTCGGGAAAGCGCCATTTTACCCACGACGATGGAGCTGAACGACGGTGTCGCGTCAGGCTCCAGACGGTTGCCGATGGCGTCCGGCAGGCGCAGCATCGTTGAACCCACGGCTTCCTGAGGGCCGAATCATGTCCAAGTCCCCCCTGCTTATCGCCGCCTTGCTGGCCATGCTGGCGAGTTCAGCCTCGGCGCAGGACGCCAAGGCGCCCACCCAGGATGCCCGCACCCGGCGCATCGAGGGCCTGGAAACCATGCCGTATCCGCCACCGGCGAGCAGCGCCCGGGGCGGCCAGCAGGTGGGTACCGATCACAACTGCCTGCGCCAGACCGGCAGCCATATCCCGCCGAAGAAGGGCCAGTGCATTCCCGCGCCGGGCCGGACTTACAACAAGCAGGATATCGATCGCACGGGCGAACAGAAGCTTGGGCCGGCGCTGCGGAAGCTGGATCCGAGCGTGGGCGGGCACTAAGGCTGGGCGATGGCGTGCTCGATACCGGCGATGGCCACGTCGACCAGGTGGTCCAGCTCCTCCGTGCTCACCACATAAGGCGGCATGAAGTAGACGATGTTGCCCAGCGGCCGCAGCAGCGCGCCATGCTCCAGTCCATGCAGATACACCCGCAGGCCGCGCCGTTCCTCTGACGGATAGGGCGCGCGCGTTGCCTTGTCCCGCACCAGCTCCACCGCCGCAATCATCCCGGTCTGCCGCACATCGGCCACATGCGCATGCTCGCGCAGCGGCGCCAGTCGGCGCGCCAGATGCGCCGCCAGCACCCGGTTGCGCTCCAGCACCGGCTCGTCGCGGAAGATATCCAGCGTCGCCAAGGCGGCGCGGCAGGCCAGCGGATTGCCGGTATAGCTGTGCGAATGCAGGAACGCCTTGCCGGCGTTGTATTCGGCGTAGAACGCCTCGTATACCGGCTCCGTGGTGAGCACCGCCGACAGCGGCAGAAAACCGCCGGTAAGCCCCTTCGACAAGCACATGAAATCCGGCGACACACCGGCCTGCTCGCATGCGAACAAGGTGCCGGTACGCCCGAACCCCACCGCGATTTCATCCGCGATGAAATGCACGCCGAACTCATCGCACAGTGCACGCAACCCGGTGAGATACGACGGGTGATACATCCGCATACCGCCCGCGCATTGCACCAGCGGCTCCACGATTACCGCGCAGGTTTCATGCGCATGCCGTTCCAGCAACGCGCGCAGATCGCCCAGCCGCCGCGCCGCATAAGCTTCCGCGCTTTCCCCGGCTTCCGCTTCGTACGCATCCGGCGAAGGCGCCAGGATCGGCGTCAGCAACAATGGCGCATAGGTCTTCCGATAAAGCGCCACGTCGCTGACCGACAAAGCCCCCAGCGTCTCGCCGTGATAACTCCCGCTCAGCGCAATAAACCGCGTTTTCTGCCCGCGGCCCTGATTCAGCCAGTAATGGAAACTCATCTTCAGCGCGACTTCGATTGCGGCGGAGCCGTTATCGGCCAGAAACACCCGTTCCAATCCGGCGGGTGTGATCGCCGCCAGCCGTTCCGCCAGTTCAATCGCCGGCTCATGCGTGAATCCGGCGAAAATCACGTGCTCCAGCGTATCGAGCTGTTCCTTCAGCGCCGCGCCGATGCGCGGGTTCGCGTGCCCGAACAGGTTGGTCCACCACGAGCTGATGCCATCCAGATAACGCCGCCCGTCCGCATCCACCAGCCACGGCCCTTCGCCGCGGACGATGGGTAGCAGCGGCACGGCGCCGGCGTGGTCGTGCATCTGGGTGCAGGGGTGCCAGAGATGGCGGAGGTCGCGCGCGGCGAGGGTCTGGTTGCGGCTTTCGTTCGGGCTCATCCGGGTATGATCGGGGTTCGGCGCCGGCTGCCTCAAGCCCGCCTGTCCGTTGGAGCTCCTCTTTTTGATCCGGTTGCGCACCGTTCTGCTGTTCCTGTTGCTGCTGTCCGCCCTGGCCTGGCTGGTGGCGTACCTGCCGGCGAGCTGGGTGCGGCCCCAACTGGAGGCGCGCCTGCACGGCCTGCGCCTGGAGGGGCTGAGCGGCACCTTGTGGGACGGCCATGCCGAGCGCGTGCTGGCCGCCAGCGGCGGCGACCTGGGCCAGTTCGACTGGCAGCTGTCGCGCCGCGCTCTGCTCGGCGAGACCCGGCTGGGCGTGGCTTTTCGCGGTCCATGGGGCCATCTCAGCGGTCAGATGCGCCAGCTCGAAGGCAAGCGCGAGGAATGGAGCCAGGTGCAACTGGATGGCGACCTGGCCACGCTGTCCGCCCGTCTGGCGCCGCAGGCCGACCGGCTCGATGGCCGCCTCAGCATCGACAACGCCCGCATCGTGCTGCAAGGCCGCTGGCCGGTGGAGCTGGACGCCGCCGCGCAGTGGACCGGCGCACGCCTGCAGGGCGCGCAGCGCGAGCTCGCTTTCGGCAATCTCCAGCTGCGCGCCAGCGGCACGGCCGGCGTGGTCAACGCCACACTGGAAGACGACGGCAACGGCCCGCTGCAGTTGGCCGGCCATCTGGCGCTGAGCCCGCTGGGCTGGAAATACGACATCAAGGCCAAACCGCGCGAACCGGATCCGGCATTGCGCGACTGGCTTTCCGGTTTCGGCCGCCTGGCGGCCGACGGCAGCATGCATCTGCAACGCAGCGGCGGCCTGGCCGCCATCATGGGCAAGGGGAAACAATGACTGCACCCGATCTGGCGCGGGCTTTGTCCGCGGCGCGCGAAGCGGCGGAAGCGGCGGCGGAAGTGATCCGCCACTACTGGCGGCGCGGCGTGGACGTGGAGATCAAGAGCGACGCCACCCCGGTCACCATCGCCGACCGCGAAGCCGAGCTGGCCATCCGCAAGGTGCTGCAGGCGGCGCTGCCGGAAGCGGCGGTCTACGGCGAGGAATTCGGCCTCGACGACAGCGCACGCGAACTGCTGTGGCTGGTCGACCCGCTGGACGGCACCAAGAGCTTCGTGCGGCGCACGCCGTTCTTCTCCACCCAGATCGCGCTGATGCACCGCGGCGAACTGGTGCTGGGCGTATCCAGCGCGCCGATCTACGGCGAAACGCTGTGGGCCAGCACGGGCCATGGCGCCTGGTTCCAGGGCGAGGGCGGACCTGAGCGCGTGCAGGTGGCCGCCATCGACAGCATGGCGCAGGCCTCGATCTCCACCGGCAACATCAAGACGCTCACCCTGGATGCGCGCTGGGCGGAACTGGGTGCGCTGATCCGCGACAGCAACCGCATCCGCGGCTACGGCGATTTCTGCCACTACCACCTGCTGGCGCGCGGCGGGCTGGATCTGGTGATCGAGTCGGACGTGAACATCCTGGACGTCGCCGCGCTGGCCGCGATCGTGCGCGAGGCCGGCGGCGTGTTCACCGACCTCGAAGGCCAACCGCTCACGCTGGATACGCGCAGCGTGCTGGCCGGCACGCCGGCCCTGCATGCGCAGGCGCTGACGCGGTTCCGTGCAACCTTAGAGCGCTAGAATCGAACGATGCCCAAGCCACCCATCATCCATGCCACCCGCGACGTCCACGACAGCCATTTCCTGCGCGTCGAACAGCTGGACCTCGAATTCTCCAACGGCGAGCGCCGCACCTACGAGCGCCTGAAAGGCAGCGGCCTGGGTGCGGTGATCATCGTGCCGATGCAGGACGACGACACCGTGCTGCTGGTGCGCGAATACGGCGCGGGCGTCGGCCGCTACGAACTGAGCCTGCCCAAGGGCCGCCTGGACCAGGACGAGACGGTGGAGCAGGGCGCCGACCGCGAGCTGAAAGAAGAAATCGGCTTCGGCGCGCGCAAGCTGAAGATCCTGCACAACCTGTCGCTGTCGCCTTCGTACATGACGCATATGGCGCATGTGGTACTGGCGCAGGATCTGTATCCGGAGCGCCTGCAAGGCGACGAGCCGGAAGAGCTCGAAGTGGTGCCGTGGAAGCTGTCGAATCTGCATGAGCTGATCGTGCGCGACGACGTTACGGAAGGCCGCTCTATCGCTGCGTTGTTCATGGCCCGCGAATATCTCGCCGGTCGGTTCAAACCAGCATGAGCAAGCCGGCATGAGCGCGGCACCGGTTTCATCATTGCTGCGACAGGTCGCGGCGATCGCGCGCGACGCTGCGGCGGCCATCCTCACCGTGTACGCGCAGGAGTTCGAAGTCCAGCGCAAGGCCGATCACTCGCCGGTAACGGATGCGGACCTCGCCGCGCAGCGCGTGATCGTGGCCGGACTCGACGCGCTGGACGAAAAGCTGCCGGTGCTGTCCGAGGAATCGCGCATCGCGCCGTGGAGCGAACGCCAGCGCTGGCCGCGCTACTGGCTGGTCGATCCGCTCGACGGCACGCGCGAGTTCGTCAAGCGCAACGGCGAGTTCACCGTCAACATCGCGCTTATCGACGGACACCAGCCGGTGCTCGGCGTAGTGCTGGCACCGGTGACCGGCGATCTTTACGCCGCCGAACAGGGCGGCGGCGCGTGGCGGCAGGAAAGCGCGGACGCCGTATGGACGTCCATCGCCACGCGCGCGATCGCCGAGCCGCCGGTGGTGGCCGGCAGCCGCTCGCACGGCAGCCACGGCGCGGCCTTGCTGCGCGAACTGCTGGGCGAGGACTTCCTCGAAACGCCGATGGGCTCCTCGCTGAAATTCTGCCTGCTCGCGCGCGGCACGGCGGATGTCTATCTGCGCCGCGGCGCCACCAGCGAGTGGGATACCGCCGCCGCGCAATGCGTGCTGGAAGCGGCCGGCGGCGCCGTGCTGGACCTGGCCGGTCAGCCGCTGCGCTACAACCGCAAGGATTCCCTGCTCAATCCCGAGTTCCTCGCCGTGGGCGACACGGCCATCGACTGGACCGCGCGCCTGCGCGCGGCGGACGTCTGACCGCATGAACACCGCCAAGCGCCACAGCCTCGACGACCTGCTCGCCATCATGGCCCGCCTGCGCGATCCGCAGACCGGCTGCATGTGGGACTTGCAGCAGAACTTCGCCACCATCGCGCCGTACACCATCGAAGAGGCCTACGAAGTGGCCGACGCGATCGACCGCAAGGACTGGCACGACCTGCGCGACGAGCTGGGCGACCTGCTGCTGCAGGTGGTGTTCCATGCGCGCATGGCGCAGGAGCAGGGGCTGTTCGATTTCGCCGACGTGGCGCATGCGATCAGCGACAAGATGATCCGCCGCCATCCGCACGTGTTCGGCGACGTCAGCTACGACGACGTCGAGGCACAGAAGGACGCCTGGGAAGCGATCAAGGCCGAGGAGCGCGCGGCGAAGGGCGAATCCCACGACGACAGCGCGCTGGCCGGCGTGTCGCGCGGCCTGCCGGAATGGAAGCGCGCACTGAAGCTGCAGCAGCGCGCGGCCAAGGTCGGCTTCGACTGGCCGGACGAGCAACCGGTGCTGGATAAGCTGGCCGAAGAAATCGAGGAAGTGCGGGTGGAGTTCGCCGCCGGCGCGGACAAGGCGCGTCTGCAGGATGAAATCGGCGACGTGGCCTTCGTGCTGGTGAATCTGGCGCGGCACGCGGACGTCGATTTCTCGCAGGCGCTGCGGCATGCGAATGAGAAGTTCGAGCGCAGGTTCCGCGGCATGGAGACGGTGGCGCGGGAAGAAGGCCTGCCGCTGGCCGAACGTGGCCTGGAGGCGCAGGAGGCGCTGTGGCAGCGCGTGAAGGGCGGCGAAAACCTCGCGTAGGTTGGGGTGAGCCGCAGGCGAACCCCAACGTGGCGAGGCGTATCAAGGTGCCGGTGTTGGGGTTCGCCAGCGGCTCACCCCAACCTACGTCCGTGCTGCCGGGCTCGCAAAAAAATAGAGGCGCGAGGTTCTGGGGTCCTCGCGCCTCAAGTTCCATCTCGCTGGGCAAACAGCGAAGCTTGCGTTGTCGTTGTCGTTATGGGGTTCAGGCCGACGGTGTCGGCGGCGGCGGTGCGGCGGGGCGCAATTCCAGGCGCATGCGCAGCTTCTCGATGTCTTCGCGGCGCTTGGCTTCCTCGGCCAGGTTTTCGTCCAGGCTCTTGCGCAGGGTGGCGATGGCCTGGTCCATGTTCGCCGGCTCCATCTGTGCGCGGGCGAGCTGGTGATACGTGTAAGTGCGCACGCGCGGATCCTGCGACTTGGCGAGCACCGCGTTGTACAGCGCGGGCAGTTCCTTCACGCGGCCGGCCTGGGTGTACAGGCGTTCCAGTTCGCGCAGGTCGGCCAGCACCGGCGGTTCGGCGCTGGCCATGGGCAGGTTGAGCGGAGCGGGGGCGGCCGGCGCGCGTGGGGCGGCATCGCGGCGCGGCGGGCTGACGTTCTTGCTGTCGGCCGGGGCGGACGGTGGGGCGGCATCCTGTGCCAGGGCATAGGTCGCGCCGCCGGCGAGCAGCAGGGACAGGGCGCAGACGAGCAAGCTCTTGCGTTTCATGCGGTCGTTCTCCTTGACGGGCATCGTCGTCGAGAACGCCCCTGCCAACTGGCGGTTGACCCATTGCGCCGGCCTTGCAACCTTTCGGCGCGCGGCTGCATCAGAAGGCCGAACGTCCATCAAGGAGCCACCCCATGCGTCACCTCTTCCTCGCCAGCCTCCTGCTGCTGCCGCTCGCCGCGCAGGCCGACGACTGCAAATTCCAGGCCCCCCGCAATCTCCAGCTCGACCTGGGCGGCGTGCGCTCGGTGCAGATCGACCTGCGCAGCCACGACCTGCACCTGCGCGGCGACAGCGGCGCGCGCGGCGGCGAACTGACCGGCCGCGCCTGTGCGTCGAGCCAGGACCTGCTGGACGACCTGGTGGTCAGCCAGCGCCGCCAGGGCGACGTGCTGATCGTCGAACTGGGCCGCGAGCACACGCATTGGGGTATCGGCCGCAGCTATGCCAACCTCGAGGTCAACCTGAAGTTGCCGCCGGCCATCCCGGTCACCTTGAACGGCGGTTCCGGCGACGCCTGGGTCGAAGGGATGAAGCGGCTCGATGCCCATGTCGGTTCGGGCGACCTGCACGTGAAGGATCTGGACGGCCCGCTCAGCGCGAGCATCGGCTCGGGCGACCTGGATGCCAGCCGCGTCGGCAGCGTCGAGCTGGGCGCCGTGGGTTCGGGCGACTTCAAGGGCGAGGAGATCAAGGGCGACGTGCGCGTCGGCAGCATCGGCTCCGGCGACGTGTCGGTGAACAACGTCGGCGGCAGCGTGCGTGTCGACACGATCGGCTCCGGCGACCTCACTGCGCGCAACGTGGGCGGCGATCTCTCGCTGGGCGCCAAGGGCAGCGGCGACGTGAACTACTCGGGCGTGCGCGGCAAGGTCAACGTGCCGCGCGATCGCGGTGACGACTGATCAGCTGAACCAGCGCGCCGCGAGGTAAACCAGCGGCGCGCACACCAGCAGAAACGGTACCGACACCCGATGGAACAGCCGCAGCCCCTGCCGCTGTTTCGCCAGGCGCAAGGCGATCAGGTTCGCCAGCGAACCGATCGCCACGCCGAAACCGCCCACGTTCGCCGCCACCGCCAGCGCCATCGCATCTGGCGCGCGTTCCAGCAGCAGCACCGTGGCGGGCACGTTGCTGATCAGCTGCGAAGCGAGGATGCCGCTGGCGTAGAGATGCAGCGGCTGGTTCAAGTCCACCGCGCTCATCAGCTGCCCCACCCAGGGCAGCGCGGCGAAATGGCCCAGGCCCAGGAAGATCGCGGCGAAGGTGGCCAGCAGCAGCCAGTCGATGCGCAGCAGCAGGCGCCAGTCCAGCAGCGCGAACGGAATCAGCAGCAACAAGGCGCCGATGGTGGCGTGGCCGTGCTCCATCATCAGCACCATCATCGCCAGCGCCACGATCGACAGCGCCGCCTGCGTGGCGGACACCGCATGGCCATCGACCTGCTCGGCGCGCAGCTCCACCTTTTCGCGCGGCAGCCAGCACCAGGCCAGCAGCGCCACCAGGGCGAACATGGTGGCCGCGGCCGGCAGCATGCTGCCGACGAATTGCAGGAAGGGCAGGCGCAGGTACTGCCATACCAGCAGGTTCTGCGGATTGCCGATCGGGCTGAGCGTGGAACCCGCATTCACCGCCAGCGCTTCCAGGATCACCAGCCGCAGCACCGGCAGGTTGGAGATGCCGCCGGCCGCCACGGTGAGCGGCACGATCAGGAACAGGCTCACGTCGTTGGTCAGCACCATCGACAGCAGCGCGGTGATGCTCACCAGCAGCAGGCCCAGCGCGCGCTGCGAATGCGCGCGCGCCACCAGCAGGCCGGCCAGGTGCTGCACCAGGCCGCTGTCGCGGATGCCCTGAATCGCAATCATCAAACCCAGCAGGCCGGCGATGGTGGGCAGCTGCAGCCAGCGTTCGTATTTGCTCCACGGTTGTGGATCGGCCAGCGCCAGCAGCAGCGCCAGCAGGGCGAAGGCGGCGAGCAGCCATTCGTCCCTGAGGCGCTGGCGCCAGGTTTTGCCGGCGCTTACTGCCACTCGCTGAGGCCTTCCAGCTCGTAGAGTTTTTTCCAGCTCGGACGCGCGCGCACCAGGTCGGCCAGGCGCTTGAGCGCGGGCCATCCGGTGGCCGGCCGCGGCATGTTTCGCGACCAGCGCAGCAGCATGGTCAGCATCAGGTCGGCACCGCTGAACTGCTCGCCGAGCAGATACGGCCCGTGCGCCGCGAGCTGCGCGTCGAGGCGGTCCCACACGCTCTCGATGCGCCGCTGGATCGCCGCGCGGATCGCCGGCGGGTGTTCGTCGTAGCCCAGCTCGCGCGGATAGAACCACAGCCGGTACGCCGACATCAGCGTATTGCTCAGATACACCACCCACTGCTGCCAGGCCTCGCGCTCGGGCGTGCCGGCGGGCGGGATCAGGTTCGCTTCCGGGTGGCGCTCGGCCAGCATCAGCAGCAGCGCACCGGATTCGAAGCGTACGGTGCCGTCGATGCTCAGCGCCGGCACCGTGCCACCGGGATTGAGCTGCAGATATTCGGGCGAGTGCTGCGCGTCGCGCTCGAAATCGACCAGCTCCAGGTGATACGGCGCGCCGATTTCCAGCAGGGCCAGATGCACGACCATGCTGGCGGTGCCGGGGGAGTAGTAGAGCGTGTACATGGGGAAGCCCGGTGGTGTGGACCGGGCGATCTTAGCCGGCAGCGCTCACCGTAGGTTGGGGTGAGCCAAAGGCGAACCCCAACATGGCCACGTCGGGACGCATCGCATGGTTGGGGTTCGCCTGCGGCTCACCCCAACCTACGTCATGCGCGGTCACGACTCCCGCAGCAACTGCATCGGCGAGGTGCGCGTGACTTTGCGCGTGCCGGCCAGCCCCAGCAGCATCACCGCGATGGCCGCGGCCAGCGCGGCCAGCAGCAACGGCCCCAGCGGCGGCACGAAGCCTTCGATGCGGAACACCGCGCGCCCCATCCACCAGCCCGCGCCCGCGGCGCCGAACGCGGCGGTGAGGCCGGCGACCAGGCCGAGCAGGGCGAACTCGCAGGCCGCCGCCGCGCGCAGCTGCCCGCGGCGCGCGCCCAGGGTGCGCAGCAGCGCCGCTTCGTGGCGCCGTTCCGCCGCGCTGGCGGCCAGGGCCGCGGCCAGCACCAGCGCGCCGGCCAGCAGGCTGAAGGCCAGCACCCAGCGCACCGCGTGGCTTACGCGGTCGACGATGTCGCGCACGCGGTCGAGCAGGGCGTCCACGTCGATCAGGCTGAGATTGCCGAAATCGCGCGACAGCCGGGCCATCGCTTCCGTATTGCCGCGCGGCACGTAGAAGCTAGAGATCCAGGTGTGCGGCAGCTCCTTCGCGTGCGCGGGGTCGAGCAGCAGGAAGAAGTTCACGCGGAACGAACTCCAGTCCACCTGCCGCACGCTGGCCACGCGCGCCTGCACCGTGCCTTCGCCGACGTTGAAGCTCATGGTGTCGCCGATCTTCAGGCCGAACATGTCGCGCCACATGGTGTCGACGGAGACTTCGGCCACCGGCGGACTGGGGCCATTCCATGCGCCGGCCACCACGCGGTTCGAAGGCGGCAGTTCGTCGGTCCACGACAGGCGCAGCTGGCGGTCGCTCCAGTCCTTGGCGCGCTCGTCCTGGAACTTCAGCTGGTCGATCGGGCGGCCGTTGATGGCGGTGAGCTTGCCCACCGCCAGCGGCAGCATGTTGAGCTGCTGCGCGCCGAGCTTGCCCAGCGCCTGCTCGAAGCCGGGGCGCTGGTCGTCCTGCAGGTTCAGCACGAACCAGTTCGGCGTGTCGGACGGCAGCTCGCGGCGCCAGCCTTCCAGCAGCGCGGGCGCGACGATCGCCAGCAGCAGCAGCGCGACCAGGCCCAGGCTCAGCGCGGTGGCCTGCAGCAGGCTCATGCCGCGGCGGCGGGCCAGCGCGGCCAGGCCCAGGCGCAGCGCCGGATGCGCGCCGGGCGCGACGCGCCGCGCGAACCACAGCAGCGCCGCCGCCAGCAGCGCGGCCACCGCCGCCACGCCGGCCAGGCTGGCGGCGAGGATGCCGGCCATGCGCGCCGAGCCGCTCTGGCTCCAGATCAGCGCCAGCGCCACCAGCACGGGGATGAAATACAGCGCGTCGAAGCGGCGCACGCGGCGCGCCATGCTCTCGCGGAACACCGCCACCGGCGGCACTTCGGCCAGCCGCGCCAGCGGCGGCAGGGCGAAGCCGGCCAGCACCGCCACGCCCATCGCCGCGGCGGCGAAGGCCGGACCCAGCGGCAGTTCCACCGGCACGCTGGTGAACAGCGTGCTGGCGAACGACCACGCCGCCTGCGCGATGCCCAGCGCCAGCGCCACGCCCAGCAGGGAAGCCGGCACCGCCAGCGCGCCCAGTGTGCCCAGCAGCAGGCCGAGCACGCGCCGGCGCGGCGTGCCCAGGGCGCGCAGCAGGGCTACTTCGTTGGTCTTGCGTCGCGCATAGCGCTGCGCGGCCAGCGCGATCGCCACGCCGGCCAGCAGGGCCGAGAGCAGGGCGGTCAGGCGCAGGAAGGCGCTGGCGCGGTCGAACGCGCTGCGCATGCGTTCCTGGGTCTGCTCCGGGGTGATCAGCTCGGCGCCCTGCGGCAGCTTCTGCGTCTGCGCCCAGCTGCGCCAGCGCGCCACCTGGGAGGGTTCGCCGGCCACCAGCAGGCGATGCCGCGCGCGGCTGCCGGCACCGAGCAGGCCGGCCTGTTCGGCATCGGCCAAGTTCATGATCGCGCGCGGCGCCAGGGCGAACAGCTCGCCGCCGTCCGGCTGGCGCAGCAGTTCGGCGCCGATGCGCAGGTCGCGCCCGCCGACCTGCACGGTGTCGCCGGGCTTCAGGCTGAGCGCGACCAGGGCGCGGTGGTCCAGGTACACCTCGCCCGGCGCCGGCCCGTGGCCGATGTAGTCGCCGCGGGCGGCGCGCAGTTCCAGCTGGCCGCGCAGCGGATAAGCCGCATCGGCGGCCTGCACGTCCAGCAACTGGCTCTGCTCGTGGGCGAAGGCCACGCTGGGGAAGCCGGCGCCCTGGGTGATCGACAGGCCCTCGTCGCGGGCCTGCGCGGCGTAGGTGTCCGGCAGGCGCTGCGGCGAGCCGATGCCCAGGTCGCCGCCGATCAGCTCGGCCGCATTGGCCAGCATGCCGCGCTCGATGCGCGTGGCCAGGGTGGCCACCACGCCCAGCGCCACCACCGCCAGGGTCAGCGAGGCGGCCAGCGTGCGCAGTTCCGGCAGATGCCATTCGCGCACCAGGCTGCGCAGGGCCAGGCGCAGCAGCCTCATACGGTGAGCTCCGCCGGGCCGCGGGCGATCACCCGGCCTTCGTGCAGTTCCACCCGGCGCTGGCATCGTTCGGCCAGCAGCGGGTCGTGGGTGACCAGCACCAGGGTGGTGCGGTGGTCGCGGTTGAGCGCGAACAGCAGGTCGCTGACGTGGTGGCCGGTGCGCTGGTCCAGATTGCCGGTGGGTTCGTCGGCGAACAGCAGGCGCGGGCCGTGCACGAAGGCGCGGGCGATCGCCACGCGCTGCTGCTCGCCGCCGGAGAGCTGCGCCGGGTAGTGCCGGCGGCGCGCCGACAGGCCGACGGCTTCCAGCGCCTCGCGGGCGCGCGGGCGGGCATCGTCGCGGCCTTCCAGCTCCAGCGGCAGCATCACGTTTTCTTCGGCGGTCAGCGCCGGCAGCAGATGGAAGGACTGGAACACGAAGCCGACCAGGCGCCGGCGCAGGTCGGCGCGGGCTTCCTCGTCCAGGCTTTCCAGCGCGTTGCCGTCCAGGCCGACGTGGCCGCTGCTGGGCACGTCCAGGCCGGCCAGCAGGCCCAGCAGGGTGGTCTTGCCGGAGCCGGAGGCGCCGACGATGGCGAAGCTCTCGCCGCCGTGCACCTGCAGGCTGACCCCGCGCAGGATGTCCAGCTGCCCCTCGGGGCCGCGCACCGACTTGCTAACATCGCGGGCTTCGAGAAGCGGACGGGAAATTTCGCTCATGCGTCGGATCCTATGGCTGGTGCTGCTGTGGCTGGGCTGCGCGGGCGCCGCAATGGCGGCAAACAAGCCCGGTACGGTGCTGGTCCTGGGCGATTCGCTCTCGGCCGCGCACAACATTGCGGCGGCCCAGGGCTGGGTGCATCTGCTGGAAGTACGTCTGGGCGACATGGAGCCGGGCTGGACGGCGATCAATGCCAGCATCAGCGGCGAAACCTCGCTCAGCGGCCGCAATCGCCTGCCGGCCCTGCTGGAGAAATACCGCCCGGGCGTGGTGGTGCTGGAACTGGGCGCCAACGACGGCCTGCGCGGCCTGCCGCTGCCGGCGCTGCGCGAGAACCTGGCGGCGATGGTCGACGCGGCGCAGAAGTCCGGCGCCCGGGTGCTGCTGCTGGGCATCGAGCTTCCGGTGAACTACGGGCCGCAGTACCGCGACGGGCTGCGCGCGATCTATGCGGACCTCGCCCGCGACAAACGCACCGCGCTGGTGCCGTTCCTGCTCGAAGGCGTGGCCCTCGATCCGGCGCTGATGCAGGATGATGGCCTGCATCCCACCGCAGCCGGCGAGCCGAAGGTGCTGGACAACGTTTGGAAGGCCTTGCATCCGTTGTTGCAGGGAAGTCCCAAAAAGTGAACCTGTAGCCTTTTTGCGTCATTCGCTGAACGAATACGAAAACGTTTCACACCCTACTCACCGGCCGCGAAGTTAGCTTTCACCAATGTGAAGTGCTAGGAGGTAAAGGATGAGTTCTCGCGACGAACAATCTGGTCTGATCCTGTTGGTAGAGGACAACCGGCAGATCGCCGAAATGGTCGGCGAATTCCTGGAGCGCCGTGGCTACTCGGTCGATTACGCCTCCGACGGCGTCAGCGCCCTGCATCTGGCGGTGACCAACAGCTACGACGTGGTGGTGCTGGATCTGATGTTGCCGGGCATGGATGGCCTGGAGGTGTGCCGCAAGCTGCGCAAGGAGGCGAAGAAGTCGACGCCGGTGCTGATGCTGACCGCGCGCGACACCCTCGAGGACAAGCTGGTCGGCCTGGAATCCGGCGCCGACGATTACCTGGTCAAGCCCTTCGAAGTGCGCGAACTGGAAGCGCGCCTGCGCGCCCTGATCCGCCGCGATCGCCGCCAGGTTTCCACCGAAGTGCTCACCGTTGGCGACATGACGCTCGACACCGCCACGCTGCGCCTGACCCGCTCGGGCAAGGAACTGACCGTCTCGCCGATCGGCCTGAAGCTGCTGGCGATCCTGATGCGCGAATCGCCGCGCGTGGTGAGCCGCCGCGACATCGAGCGCGAGATCTGGGGCGACACGCTGCCCGATTCGGACACGCTGCGCTCGCACCTGTACAACCTGCGCCGGGTGATCGACAAACCCTTCGACCGCGCGCTGCTGCACACCATCCACTCCGCCGGCTATCGCCTGGCCGACCTGGATGCGGAAACCCCGGGCTCGAAGTCCGGCCTGGACCTGCCGCGTTCGCCGCTGGATGCGGAAGGGCATTCGTCCAAGAACCAGGTGGCCTTCCTGAAGTAACCCGATGGCCGCATCGTTTTCACCACCAGCGACGGAAGGCTCCCGCCGCGGCGCCTTCCATCGCCGCATGGCCTGGCTTTTCGGCCTGCAGACGGTGGCGGTGGCCGCACTGTGCGTGCTCGGGGTGACCCAGGTTCTGCCGGCGCTGGCGGTACTGGGATCGATCGTCGCGCTCGGCGCGCTGGCCTGGCTGATCGCGCGGCGCCAGTGGCGCCAGGTGCGGCGGCTGGCCAAGGCGGTCAGTACCTGGGACGAGCGCAAGGCCGATATCGGCGAATGGACGCCGGGCGAGCTCCCCAGCCGCGCGGACGCGGACATAGCGGCGCTGGCCGAAGGCCTGTACGGCTTCGCCCACCGCATCGCCGGCTACAACCAGCGCGAGCGCAACTTCACCCGCGACGCCAGCCACGAGCTGCGCAGCCCGCTCACGGTGATCAAGATGTCGGCCGACATGCTGGCGGACGAACCCACCCTGGGCGAGTTCGGCCAGCGCTCCGTGCAGCGCATCAAGCGCGCCACGCGCGAGATGGAAGCGCTGGTGGAAGCCTTGCTGATCCTGGCGCGCGAATCCGACAAGGGCCTGACCGAAGAAGACTTCGTGGTCAACGACGTGCTGGAGCGCGAACTGCGCGACGTGCGCGAACTGCTGGAAGGTCGCCCGGTGACACTGCGCCTGGACGAACCGGCGCGCTTCGCCCTGCACGGTTCGCCGCGCGTGTTCGCGGTGCTGTGCTGGCAGCTGATCCGCAATGCCTGCCAGCAGGCGGAGGAAGGCACCATCGTGATCACCGTGCATCCCGGCGCGGTGACGGTGACCAACCGCGTCGACATGGGGCCGGACAAGGTCGACCGCCACGGTTTCGAACTGGCCATCGCACAGCGCATCAGCGAGCGCTTCGCCTGGCCGCTGGAACTGCAGACGCGCGACGGCAACCAGCACGTGGCGCGCATCCGTTTTCCGCAGCCGCTGCCGGCGAGCGCCGCGTAGGTTGGGGTGAGCCGCAGGCGAACCCCAACATCGGTATATCGGTGTGTTGCGCATCGTTGGGGTTCGCCTGCGGCTCACCCCAACCTACGCCGGCCGAGCATCAGCCCAAGGTCGACGCCACCGCGAAATCGCAGCCCGTCTTCGCCTTCACCTCTTCCACCGTCACGCCTTCCTGCAGTTCGATCAGGGTCAGGCCCTTGCCTTTCTCCACTTCGAACACGCACAGGTCGGTGATGATCAGGTCCACCACCTGCTTGCCGGTGAGCGGCAGATCGCATTCGTTCTTGATCTTCGGCGTGCCGTCCTTCGCGGTGTGCTCCATCAGCACCACCACGCGCTTGACGCCGCTGACCAGGTCCATGGCGCCGCCCGGGCCCTTGACCATCTTGCCCGGCACCATCCAGTTGGCCAGGTCGCCGGTGCAGGAGACTTCCAGGCCGCCCAGGATCGACAGGTCGATATGGCCGCCGCGGATCATCGCGAACGATTCGGCGCTGGAGAAGAAGCTCGAGCCGGGCAGGGTGGTGATGGTCTGCTTGCCGGCGTTGATCAGGTCCGGGTCGACGTGCGCGTCGTCCGGGAACGGGCCGATGCCGAGCAGGCCGTTCTCCGACTGCAGGGTGACGTCGATGCCTTCCGGAATGAAATTGGCCACCAGGGTGGGAATGCCGATACCCAGGTTCACGTAGAAACCGTCGCGCAGTTCCTTCGCCGCGCGCTGCGCCATGGCGGTGCGCAGCGGGCTTTCCTTGCCGGTGTTGGCGCCGGCGATGGTGCGGAACTCGATGCGCTTCTCGTACGAGGGCCCCTGGATGATGCGGTCGACGTAGATGCCCGGCACGTGGATCTGGTCCGGCTCCAGCGTGCCGACTTCCACCAGTTCTTCCACTTCCGCCACGCAGATCTTGCCGCAGGTGGCGATCATCGGATTGAAGTTGCGCGCGGTCTTGCGGAACACCAGGTTGCCGAGGCGGTCGCCCTTCCATGCCTTGACGATGGAAACGTCGGCGTGGATGGCTTCTTCCAGCACGTATTCCTTGCCGTCGAAGACCTTGGTTTCCTTGCCTTCGGCCAGCTTGGTGCCGAACGCGGTGCGCGTATAGAAGCCGGGGATGCCGGCGCCGCCGGCGCGCAGCTTCTCGGCCAGGGTGCCTTGCGGCACCAGGTGCAGCTCCAGTTCGCCGGCCAGCACCTGGCGCTCGAATTCCTTGTTCTCGCCCACGTACGAGGCATACACGCGCTTGACCTGGCGGGTCTTCAGCAGCGGACCCATGCCGAAATCGTCCACGCCCGCGTTGTTGCCGACGATGGTCAGCCCCTTGGTGCCCTTGGCGAGCAGGGCGGCGATCAGATTCTCGGGAATGCCGCACAGGCCGAAGCCGCCGGCGGCGATGGTCATGTCGTCGAACAGCAGACCGTCCAGGGCCTGCGCCGCGCTTGCATAAACCTTGTCCATTGCGATGCCTTCTAGCAGGGAGAGCCAGCTGCCAAGGATACGACGGATCGGTGTCCGCACATGCTGTACCAAGGTCGCAGCCGGCGCTTGACGAGTTCGTTTACGCGTGTAATCGTAATTGCGATTACGCATGTAAACGGAGATTCGCCATGTCGATCAGCGAGGCCGAGGCCGTAGTGATGGACGTGCTGTGGCGCCGCGCGCCGCGCAGCGCGGAAGAGATCCTGGCCGAGGTCGGGCCGGCGCAGGGCTGGCAGGAAGGCACGGTGAAATCCCTGCTCAACCGCCTGCTGAAGAAGAAAGCGGTGAAGGCCGAGCGCGAAGGGCGGCGTTATCTGTACGCACCCAGGCTCACCCGCGAGCAGTACGTGTCGCAGGAGAGCAAGGGCTTGATCGACCGCCTGTTCGACGGGCGCATCGCGCCGCTGGTGGCGCACTTCTCGGAGCAGCGCAAGCTGAGCCGCAAGGACGTGGCGGAACTGCGCAAGCTGCTGGAGGATCTCGACGATGAGCAGCTCTGAGTGGCTGTCGCGGCTGTGGCTGGCGCAGCTGGCTTTCAGCATGGCCTGCGTGGCTGTGCTCCTGTTGCGCCGGCCGTGCCGGAACTGGTTAGGTGCGGAGCGTGCGTTCCAGCTGTGGATGCTGCCGCCGCTGGCGATGCTGATCAGCCAGCTGCCGCATGCGCCGGCGCCGACCGCCGGCGCGCCGACCCTGGTCTACGTCATTGCCAGCGCGGGCGGCGCGCTGCCGGCGCTGGCGGACCGGTCGCGCGCGGGCATCCACGCAGCGGATCTGCTGCTGGCGCTTTGGGTGCTGGGCGTGGCGGTGGTCGCCACGTGCGGATGGCTGCTGCAGCGCCGTTATCGGCAACGTCTGCGCGGTGCGCATCGCTGCGAGGAGCGCTCCGCGCGCTGGCCGGTGTGGCTGGCGGCGTCCGCGGATGTCGGCCCGGCGCTGCTCGGCGCATGGCGTCCGCGCATCGTGCTGCCGGCGGATTTCGCCACGCGCTACGACGCGCAGGAACAGGCGCTGGTGCTGGCGCACGAACAGGCGCATGCGGATCGGCGCGACGGCCTGTGGTCGCTGTGCGCGCTCATAACGCTGGCATTGTGCTGGCCGCATACCTTGGCGTGGTGGTGCTGGCACCGCTTCCGCCATGACCAGGAACTGGCCTGCGATGCCGCGGTGATGCGCGTGCACCGCGGCCGGCGCAAGCAGTACGCCGAAGCGCTGCTGAAAACCCAGATGGCGGCGATGGCGCTGCCGGTGGGCTGCACCTGGTCTCCCCGTCATCCACTTACGGAGCGCATTGCCATGTTGAAAGCCAAGCCCGATTCGATCCTGCGCCGCCGCCTCGGCAGCATCGCGCTCGCTGCCTGCACCATCGCCATGGCAGGCGTGGTGTATGCGGCCACGCCGGCAGCTGCCGCGCGCACGGCGGGAGCGGCGCACCGCTATGCGCTGCAGATCGATATCGGTTACGACGGCGAAGCGCCGTCCACGCATATGCGGCAATGCCTCAAGCAAGGCGTCCCGGTACAGGTGAGCGGCAGCGCGGATGGCGTTCCGGGTTGGCATGCCAGTTTCGCCGTAGTTCCCGTCGATGGCGGCCTGCTGGAAGTGCGCGGCGATCTCAACGGCGGCAACCTGGACCACCCCGTGCATCCGGCCGTGCGCACCCGGCCCGGCGAGAAGGCGACGATCCAGGTCGGCGAAGTCAACCACAGCGATCCGAAGGCCTCGATCGGCCTGCGCATCGACCTCACGCCGCGCCTCGGTTGCTGAGCCGTCCGGGCGCGACATTCTGCTGAGTACGGGCGGAAAGGCTGGCTATACTCGCCCCGACCATTCGGGGAGAACGACCGTGAAGTTGCCTTGCCTGCTTGCCGCCTTCGTGCTGCTGGGAGCGTCCGCCATGAGCCATGCCACGACCCCGGTGCTGGTCATCCACGGCGGCGCCGGCGTGATCAAGCGCGATATGAATCCCGCCCGCGAGAAGGCCGTGCGCGCCGCGCTGGCCCAGGCGCTGCAGAACGGCTACGCCCAGCTCAAGGCGGGCAAGCCGGCGATGGATGCGGTGACGGCGGCGATCACCGCGCTGGAGAACGACCCCAACTTCAACGCCGGCAAGGGCGCCGTGTTCACCCACGACGGCAAGAACGAACTCGATGCCGCGGTGATGGATGGCTTCACGCTCAAGGCCGGCGCGATCGCTGGCGTGCACCGCGTAAAGAACCCGATCCTGCTGGCGCGCGCGGTGATGGACAAGAGCCCGCACGTGATGCTCGCCGGCGACGGCGCCGAGGCGTTCGCCAAAGAGGTGGGCATCGAGCTGGTCGACCCGTCGTACTTCCGCACCGAGGAGCGCTGGCAGCAGTTGCAGAAGGCGCTGAAGGAAGACGCCGAGCATCGCCAGCACGAGGACGTGGAAACCGCCAAGCATTTCGGCACGGTCGGCGCGGTGGCGCTGGACACGCAAGGCCGCCTCGCCGCCGGCACCTCCACCGGCGGCATGACCAACAAGCGCTGGGGCCGCATCGGCGATTCGCCGCTGATCGGCGCAGGCACGTATGCCAACAACGGCTGCGCGGTGTCGGGCACGGGTTGGGGCGAGTTCTATATCCGCACGGTGGCGGCGCACGAGATCTGCATGCGCGTGACGCAGATGCGCGTGCCGCTGAAGCGCGCCGCGGCCGAGGTGATCAACCAGGAGATTCCCTCGATGGGCGGCAATGGCGGCGCGATCGCGCTGGATGCCCAAGGGAACGTGGCGATGCCGTTCAATACGGACGGGATGTTCCGCGGGTGGATCGGCGAGGATGGGAAGCCGCACGTGGCCATCTACGGCGATGAGGATGACGGTACGCACGATCCGCTGCCGGCATCCGAGAGCAGCGCGGAGTAAAGCGCACCGCCTGGCGTAGGTTGGGGTGAGCCGCAGGCGAACCCCAACAAGACGCGGCGTTTGGTGCTGGCGATGTTGGGGTTCGCCTGCGGCTCACCCCAACCTACGGAATCGTGGCGAACTTATCCGGCGTCAACTGCCCGCTGATGCCCTTGCGCGTACCGTCCGCGCGGATGATCAAGGTGCGCGGCAGCTCGCCGCCCCAGTTCGGATCGATCAGGTAATTGATGCGCTCCGGCGTCGCTTCGGCATAGGCCCGCGAAGGAAGCGTGTCGACACCGGCCGCGTGCAGCCGTTGTTCCAGCGCGGCGCTTTCGTCGACGCTGTCGGTCGCGACGGCGATCAGTTCGATCTCGCGCGGATGCGCGCGCTGCAGCTTCTGCAAAGCCTGCAGATTCGATTCGCAATACGTGCAATCCAGCCCCCACAGCGCCAGCACGCGCACGCCGTGAGCGGGCGGCTTGAGCAGGGCGGGCACGTCGTCCGCCGTCAAGGCGACAGGTGCGCCGGCCTGCGCCGCGAACGGCAAGACCAGGCACAGAGCGAGCAGCGCGCGCCGGATCACAACGCCTCCGTCGGCACCACGCGGAAGCCGCTGGTGGTATTCCAGGCGACGAACGCGCGGTGCTGCCACAGCAGCAGCTGCGGCGCGGCAACGGCGCCCTTCTGATTCGCGACCTCGCGCGCCTCGCCGAAGCTGGCGCCGCCGTCCTGCGATTCGCGCAGCATCAGCGCAAAGCCCTGCGCATTGACCTGATTCCACACCACCCACACTTGCTTGCCGCTCGCCGCCACATCGGCATGGCTGGCGCCGGCGGTGGCGATGGTCTGCAGATGCGCCGGCGCCTTGCCCGGATCGAGCTGGCCGTAATGGATAGCTGGCTTGTCCTTCGCCTCGTACCACACCGCATGGCGTACGCCATCGGCGCCGATCGCCAGCCCCGGGCCGTGATGCGGGCAGCCGGCGATATGCCAGTCGTCGAAGGTCGCGCGCTGCGGTTCGAGCGGACGGCCATCTGCATGCAGCACCGCATACGCGTGGTCGCGGATGTTGTCGCCGAAGATGCTGCGGTAGAACGCGGCGATCTCGCCCTGCGGCGTGCTGGCCAGCGCGATGCGGCAGCACTCGCAGGTTTCGTCGGCGAGCTTGCGTTCGGCGGAGAAGCTGTTGCCACCGTCGCTGGAAACGCTGGTGTAGATCGCGGCGCCCTGGTACGGCTTGCCCTTGGCGGTGGCGGCTTCCAGATCGCGCTTGTCGATCCACGCCATCACGATGCGGCCCTTGCTGTCCACCGCCATCGCATCGAAGCGATGGGTGATCTCGGCGCGGTCGTGATGCACGGTGAGCGGTGCGGAGAAATGCTCGCCGTTGTCGGTGGAACGCGCGAAGCGCACGAAGCCGGTCCACGGCTTGGCGCGCGGCTGCGACCAGCTCACATACAGCTCGCCCTTGGCGCCGAAGGCGATCTTGGGCCGGTTCTCGCCTTCCGCGTAGATCGGCTCGGCCTGCGCATTGACCAGCACCGGTGCGCTCAGCGTGCGGCCGAAATCGTCCGAATGGCGCAGGCGCACATGGCCGTCCGCCGCATCCGCCACCCACAGCCGGCCCTTGCCGTCGAGCGCCGCGCTGGCGCCGAGATCCGGCCCCTTGGGCATCGACATGCCCGCCATGTCATGCGCCGCGGCAGTGGTAGCGGCAAGGCCGAACAACAGGGTGAGGGCTAGGCGCATGGCGCGGCTCCGGTATCAGTAGTCCCAGCGCACTTCGCCGAAGAAGGTGCGGCCGGGATAGGGATGGTAGACCCAGTAATGCTCGTTGGTGAGGTTGTCCACGCCGGCCGAAGCCGTCCACTGCGGCGCGAATTTCCAGCGCAGCTTGGCGTCGGCCACGGTGAAGCGGCTGACCGCGCCGTAGGTATTCACGAAATCGCTGTTGTCGAGCGAACCGTACTGGCGGCCGGAATGGCGTATGGCCAGCGAGGCGTCCCACTCGGGCGTAATGCGGTAATCGGCGACGAAGGTGGCGCGCACCTTCGGGATGCGCGGGAACCACTTGCCGTCAGCCAGCGGGTATTGGCGATCGCTCTGCGTCTTGGCGTTGTTGAACGCGACGCTGGCCTGCAGATCCAATCCGGCGATCCACACGTCCTTCAGCGCCAGCTCGCCCTCGATGCCGCGCACGCGCACCTTGTCCACGTTCTGGATATTGGTGACCGTCGGCGTGACCGTGATGTCGGTCTGCGAATACAGCGAATCGGCGATGCGGTCCTGGAACAGCGATACGCGCCAGTGGCCGTTGGCCAGCGTGCGCAGCAGGGTCAGGTCGGTGGACCAGTCGCGCTCCGGCTGCAGGTTCGGATTGCTGTTGACGATGGCGTTGGCCGAGATGCTGCCCTGGAACAACTCGTTCACCGTGGGGTAGCGCACCGCCTTGCCGCTGGCCAGGCGCAACTGCCAGTCATCCGCGAAGTCCCAGGCCAGCGCGGCCTTGGGCGAGAAGTCGGTGCGCTGGCGTTCGGCGTAGCGCAGCGTGGTGACGGCGTTGGCGCGCAGGCCGTCGTAGGCGCGCCATTGTTCCCAGCGGCCGCCGAGCGTGAACGTCCATGCCGGTGCGAAGCCCCATACGTCCTGCAGATACGCCGCGTAAGTGCGGGTGCGGCCGCCGAAGGCGCTGGTCTGCGCACCGTTGGCGTCACCGCGCCAGTCGCTGGCCTGGCGCACGCGCGAATCGAGCACGTAGCGGTCGCCATGCAGGCCGGCGTACAGCGTGTGGTGTTCGCCCAGCGGGCCGGAACTGCGCAGGTCGGCGGTTTCCCAGCCGGAACCGCCGAGGTCCGCCACCGTGCCCGGGCCGCCGAGCGGGCCGACCGGCGGGGCCAGGCTGGCGGTATGCGTCTGCGAGCGCACGAAGTCGTACTTGCTGCCCACCGCGGTCCAGCGCCAGCCGTTGTCGAAGCGGCCGTTCAACTCCACGCCGTACAGCGCATGCGTCTCGCGCGTGGCGGAAGGCGCCAGGCCGCTGGCGGGCAAGCTCCAGGTGCGGCCGTAGGCGCTGATCACGCCGCTGTAGACCGGCTGGCCGGAGAGATCGCGGATCAGGCTGCGCGTGCGGTCGTCCGCATGGTTGTGCCAGTAGCCGAGGGTGAACAGCGCCGAGATCTTGTCGGTGACATCCACGCCGACCTTCAGCTTCGCCTGCGTCTGCTCGGTGTGCTCGATGGTGTTGGCGCCGTAGACCAGGCGCGGCGAACCGTTGGGGTTGCGATCGAGCGTGGCGCCCTGCACCGGCACCGCGCGCGCCGCATTGCCGCCCGCGGTGGCGGTGGCGTATTGCATCGGCTGGCCGTCGTTATCGAGCTTGTTGAGCGCGAGCATCCAGCTCCAGCGCCCCTGCTTGTTGCCGAGCGTGGCGTTGAAGTTGCGGCCGTTGTAATGGCCGCCCGCACCGTAACTGTCGGTGAAATGCTGGCTCATCACCTGGGCGCTGGCGCTGGCCACGAAGGTCTGCGGCAGGCGCGTGTGGATCAGCACCGTGGTGCCCATCGAATTGCCGGGGTACAGCGCCGAATAAGGCCCGTACAGCACGTCGACCGCGCCGATCTCCTCCGGCGCCACCATGCCCCAGCGCGGCGCGCCGTCATAGCCGTTGGTCATCAGGTTGGACAGCAGCAGGCCATCCGCATAGACCAGGCTGCGCGCGCTCTGCAGGGTGCCGGCATTGCGGCCGCTGATCACCGCGTTTGGGTCGCCGATATAGCGCTTGCGCACCTGCAGGTTCGGCGCGTACTTCAGCGCGTCGGAGCTGTCGGTGACGTTGTGCTTCTGCAGCTGCTCGCGGCTGACGCGCACCTGCACGCCGGGCGTTTCGGTCACCTGGGTGTCGCTGGCGTGCACGTGCACGGCTTCCAGCGTGCTGGCCTGCTGCGCGAAGGCAGGTGCGGCGAACAGGGCCAGGGGGAGGACGCGGAGGCGGAGCGGTCGGTTCAAAGTCGTACCCTGGACCCAGGTCAAGGGTTGCGAGGATAGCCGCGCTCCCGTGAGGAAAAAGGCGGCGCGTTGTCGCAGGCCGTGTTTCCGTTTACCTGCTTGTTGCCCGGCTTATTCCTGGTCCGGGCGCTCCCGCACCGGATGCTTGCTCAGCTTGCGCTGCAGGGTCCGCCGGTGCATGCCCAGCCGGCGCGCCGTTTCCGAGATATTCCCGTCGCATTCCGTCAGCACCCGCTGGATGTGCTCCCACTCCAGCCGGCGCAGGGCCAGCGGGGCTTCCGGGGCGTCCAGCAGGTCGTCGTCGGTGCTGGGGGCGTCGCCTTCCAGCAGGGCGCGCACCACGGCGTCGGCGTCGACCGGCTTGGCCAGGTAGTCGTGGGCGCCGCGCTTGATCGCTTCCACCGCGGTGGCGATCGAGGCGTAGCCGGTGAGCAGCAGCACGCGCATGTCCGGCACCAGGGAACGCAGTTCGGGAATCAGGCGCAGGCCGTTTTCATCGCCCAGCTTCAGGTCCAGCACGCAGTAGCGCGGATGGTGGCGGCGGGTGAGGGCGCGCGCCTCGTCGGCGTTGCCGGCGGTGAGCACCTCGAAGCCGCGCGAGCTCAGCGCCCGGGCCAGCACGCGCGCGAAGGTCGCGTCGTCGTCGATGATGAGCAGGGGCTGCTGGTCGGTCATGAATGCGGTTCCCGGGGGATTGGCCGCACGTATTGTCGCGCAAGCCTGACCGGCGGGGCCGGGGGCGCGGCGAAGTGTCCCGTCAGCCGTCCTTGGCCTCCACCACGGCCAGCGGCAGGCGCAGGCGCATTTCCGCGCCGCCGTCGGGGGTGTTGGTGGCGGTCAGCTCGCCGTGCAGCCGTTCGGCGGTGGCTTCGGCCAGGGCGATGCCGATGCCCAGCCCGGTGGGCTTGTGCGACTGGCCCACCACGGCCGGTGCGCCGGTGGGCGTGAAGCCGGGGCCGTGGTCGCGCACCACGAATTCCAGCCAGCCGCCTTCGCGGTGGGCGATCAGGTCCACCGCCTGCGACTGGTTGAGCGCGGACGCCTCGAAGGCGTTGTTCAGCAGGTTCAGCAGCGCATGGCGCAGACCCGGCGGCGTGCGCAGCACGATCTCGCCGGCGTCGTCGTCCATCTGCAGTTCCAGGTCGGCTTCCGGGCGCAGCAGCTGGAAGCGCTCCAGCGCACCGTGCACGAAGCCGTCCAGCGTGGTGCATTCGGGCACCTGCGAGAGCTGCGCCTTACCGAAAGCGACCATCTCGCGCAGGATCGTGCGGCAGCGCTCCACCTGGCCTTCGAGCAGGGCCAGGTCCTCGCCCAGCACGGTGTCGGCAGCGTGTTCGCGGCGCAGTTCCGGCAGCAGGGTGCGCATGGTCGACAGCGGCGTGTTGAGCTCGTGCGCCGCGCCGGCGGCCTGGGTGGCGATGGCCAGGATACCCTCGTCGCGCAACGCGCGTTCGCGCACGCGCTGCATCTCCACTTGCTGCAGCCGCACCGCGCGCGCCAGCCGGTTGGTGAAGAAGGCCAGCAGCAAGGCGGAAATCACGAAGTTCACGCCCATGCCGGCCACGTGCAGGGTGAAGCCGTTGGGCCCGAACGCGTGCTCCGGCATCGGCAGCGGCACATACCAGCCCAGCAGCACCACGTAGGCCACGCCGGCCAGGATCGCCACCGCGAAGATCGCGCGCACCGACAGCGTCGCCGCGGTGAGCGCGATCGGCACCAGCAGCAGGGTGATGAAGGGATTGCTGGCGCCGCCGGTGAAATACAGCAGATAGCCCAGCACCAGGGTGTCGGCCGCCACGTGCAGGATGGTTTCCCATTCGCGCAGCGGGGTGGGCTGCGACAGCCGCCAGGCGGCGTAGACAGCGAACACCGCCAGCGTGCCGATGCCCACCAGCAGCGGCAGCAGCGGGATATCCAGCTTCATCCACAGCGCGCAGACCAGCACCGCCACGCTCTGCCCGGCGATGGCGCAGATGCGCAGCCAGGCCAGGGTGCGGGTGAGGGCGGTGGGGCCGATGCGCTGCTGGGCGAGGGAACGTCTCATGACCGGCATTCTAGCGGGCGCCTCCGAAGCGCCGGGGCGCTATGGCATCATGCCGCGTTTGTGGCAGGACCCGGCCGGCAGCCCGCCGCCCCGGGATGCCCATGAGCACGGACTTACAGCTATGGCAGCCAGCGGCATCCGCGGACCCAAAGAAATCTGGAACGCCTTCAAGTGGTCGATGAAGGGCTTGCGCGCCGGCTGGCAGCACGAGGCCTCGTTCCGCCTGGAGGCCTGCCTGGCGGTGGTGTTGGTGCCGCTGGGCCTGTGGCTGGGCAACGGCCCGCTGGAAAAGATCGCCCTGGTGCTGCCGGCGGTGCTGGTGCTGTCGGCCGAGTTGCTCAATTCGGCGGTGGAAGCGGTGGTCGACAAGGTCAGCCCGGAATTCCACGAACTGGCCGGCCGCGCCAAGGACATGGGTTCGGCCGCGGTGTTCCTGCTGCTGATGATGACGGTGCTGAGCTGGGTGCTGATCCTGGCGCCGCGCTGGATGGTGTGACACCCGTCAGATTGCGCAGCTCCTTGCGGAATGCTGCAATGTGGCGTCTACCGGATCGGAGTCCACGCCCATGAAATTCCTTCGCGCGATCGCCCTGCTGTTGCTCGTCCTTGGCCTCTCCGGCTGCGGCTATAACGCCATGCAGCGCCAGGACGAAGCGGTCAAGGCCGCCTGGTCCGAAGTGATCAACCAGTACCAGCGCCGCGCCGACCTGGTGCCCAACCTGGTCAATACGGTGAAGGGCTACGCGCAGCACGAGGAAAAAGTGCTGACCGAAGTGACCAATGCGCGCGCCAAGGTCGGCACCATGCAGCTGAGCCCGGACGCGCTGAACGATCCGCAGAAGCTGCAGCAGTTCCAGCAGGCGCAGGGCCAGCTGTCCAGCGCGCTGTCGCGCCTGATGGTGGTGAGCGAGAACTACCCGCAGCTGAAGGCCGACGGCCTGTTCCAGAACCTGCAGGCGCAGCTGGAAGGCACCGAGAACCGCATCACCGTGGCGCGCAACCGCTATGTGCAGTCGGTGCAGGAATACAACTCGATGATCCGCACCTTCCCGAACAACCTCACCGCCAAGATCTTCGGCTACCAGGTCAAGCCGAACTTCACCGTGGAGAACGAGAAGGCGATTTCCACCGCGCCGACCGTCGACTTCGGCACCAGCGCGGCGCCGGCTCCGGCCGCGACGACGCACTGAGGTGACCGTGCGGCGCCTTTCGCGCCTGCCGTTGTTGCTGCTGGCCCTGCTGCTGCTCGCGGCAGGGCTGGCGCCGCTGCATGCGGATGACGCAGCGCCCAAGCTGGCGCGCCACGTCACCGACCTCACCGGCACGCTCACCGCGCAGCAGGTCGACCAGCTCGACGCGCAGCTGGTGGCGCTGGAACAGCGCAAGGGCGCGCAGCTGGTGGTGCTGATGGTGGGCAGCACGCAGCCGCAGGATATCGAGAGCTATTCGCTGGCCGTGGCCGAGGCCAACAAGATCGGCCGCAAGGGCACCGACGACGGCCTGCTGCTGCTGATCGCCAAGAACGACCGGCGCGTGCGCATCGAAGTGGGCTACGGCCTGGAAGGCGCCATTCCCGATGCCGCCACGGCGCGCATCACGCGCGAATACATCGCGCCGAAATTCCGCAGCAACGATTACTTCGGCGGCATCAGCGACGCCGTCGGCGCGCTCACGCAACTGATCGACGGCGAGGCCTTGCCGCCGCCGATCGAGCCGGCGCACCGCGAGCGCCGCAGCGGCCTGGGTTTCCAGGAAATGCTGTTCATCGGCATCTTCGCCGGCCTGTTCCTGCGCGGCATCTTCGGCCGGGCCCGCATCTGGCTCCGCACGCCGCTCGGCGCCGGCCTGATCGGCGGCCTGCTGTGGCTGCTCGCCGCCAGCATGGGCGCCGCGGCACTGGGCGCGATCATCGGCGGCGTACTGATGCTGCTGCCGGCTGGCGCCGGGCGTTCCATCGGCGGCGGCGGATGGGGTGGTTTCGGTGGCTGGGGCGGCGGTGGCGGTTTTGGTGGCGGTGGTTTCGGCGGCGGCGGTGGTGGCGGCGGTTTCAGCGGAGGCGGCGGCAGCTTCGGCGGCGGCGGCTCCTCGGGGAGCTGGTGATGGGACGCGCCCAACGTTTCTTCGCGAATCTGAGCGGTGCGTGGTTTCTGCTGCGCAGGGCGTTCGGGCCTGCCGTGCTGGATGAGATGACCCGCGCTATCGCCGAAGGTGAGCGGCGCCACAAGGGCGAGGTGTGTTTCGCCGTGGAGGCGCGGTTGTCGCCATGGGATGTGCTGGAGGGGCTCGATGCGCGCCGGCGCGCGGAGCAGGTGTTTGCGCAGTTGCGCGTGTGGGATACCGAGCACAATTGCGGTGTGTTGTTTTATGTGTTGCTCGCTGAGCATCGCATTGAGATCGTTGCCGATCGGGGGATTGCGGTTGCTGTGCCGCAGGCGGAGTGGGACGCGATTTGTGCGCGGATGCGCGAGTGTTTCGCGCGGGGGCAGTGGCGCGAGGGGAGTCTCGGGGGGATTGGTGCTGCGCATGAGTTGTTGGCGCGGCATTTTCCGGGGGATGGCTCCGGGAAGCCGGATGAGTTGCCGGATCGGCCTGTGTTGCTTTAGTGGGTTTGGCGTTGCCGCCGAATGCTTCGTCATCCCAGCGGAAGCTGGGGTCCAGTGACTGTCTCGCCTGGTTTTCGCGTTAACGCGACTTGGCCGCTTATGCAGCGGGCATTTCGTGCGCCTGCCGGCGCCCGAGTCACTTTTTCTTTGCTGGCCCAAAGAAAAAGTAACCCAAAAGAAATGGCCTGAGAGCAAAGGCTCGCGACGCGACTAGAAGGAGCGGTGGGCGGCCGCGGCAACGGATTAACCAGAGTCGACACGAAACGACCGTGCGTTTACGTAGCGGGTGCTTCAACGTGCCGTTGCGAAGAGGATGTTCAATGACTGAGGCCAGTTTTTGGGTTTAGCCCTGTTCGTTGCGTAAGCGTACGGCGTAGGTTGGGGTGAGCCGCAGGCGAACCCCAACGTGGCGAGGCGCGTGAAGGTGCGAG
>NZ_JAHFVJ010000029.1:0-1361 GCF_018599165.1 Dyella sp. LX-66 | reverse complement strand
TGCTTTGCATCAGCCGCAGGGCTTCACGCTTGAACTCGGCTGAGAATCGCTGGCGCTTTTCCATCGAACACCTCCGTGCGAGGATTGTCCTCGCTTTTGGGTGTCCGAGAAATCAGGGGTGATCCAACCTGACCCCGTTACTACTAGTTCCAGACCGGGGCAGTTTCGGCATCGAAGAACTCAACAGTTCTTACCGCGCTTTCGAGAAATGCGGAGGCATGCGCCCTGGTTTGGGTATTGGCATCGTTGTGTTCATCTCCGTGAATGCTGACGAACACCTGAGTGACTTCGCTTTCTTTTATTTGATTGAAGATATGGTTGTCGTTGGCATCCATAGAATGCCCAAGGATGAAAAGCGCACCATCGATCCGCCTGAGAGCTCGATAGCAATAACTCAGATAGGGATTGTGCTCAATGCGCCGGCGCTTCTTCTCGGACGTCGGCTCGGACACAAACAAGGGAAACCGTCCCCTCTCAAGATTGGCTCTGACTTGATCGATGATCGGGATCTCTTTCGACGTATGCGCGAGCTTCCGGATCGACGAGCCGTCCTCGTATATGTGCAGACCACCATGAAGAAAGTGCGCATCTTGGCGCGGACCGTATTCACGCCAGACCGGCCCTTGCCTGAAGCCATCGTCCGTGGTGTAGCCCTTGGGAGGCAGTTCGTCTTGATTGCGCGCCCAATAGAACAGAAGGTCATAGTTGACCGTGAACACCTGGTTGAACCCGGCCAGGAACTGACGTACAGCAATGAACTGATCGGACTCGACATCGTGTGGGCGCTCAGGATGAGTCCTGGAAATAGCAGTGATCAGTGCACTTTTAAGCAGTTCCTGGTCTTCTAGAACCTGGGCCAGAAGGTCCTCGTTTCTTCCGTAGGTTTCCAGGACCATCTTTGTCGATTCGAGCGACCTCATGACGGCTTCGAAATCGAATGTTCCCAAGCGATCGAACAGCCTGCGCAACGTTTCATCTCTCCCGCCGAAATCAGCCTGATCTAGAAGATTCGCGTAGTTGAAGATGTCATTGCGTAGAGCCCTCGAAAATCCATTGCCCATCAAGAGATGTGGACGCCCATCAGGCGCGACCCGAGCGAGGGCCTGTTCAAACGTCTGCAACGCCATACCTACTCCTTGATTCCCTTGGGCGTGGCCGATCCATCCGGCAACGATGACATCCGCTGAAGCTTATAGGGTTCCAAGAGCGGGGTCAGTTTGGATCACCCCTGATTTTGGATCACCCCTGATTTCTCGGACACCCAAAAGCGAGGACAATCCTCGCACGGAGGTGTTCGATGGAAAAGCGCCAGCGATTCTCAGCCGAGTTCAAGCGTGAAGCCCTGCGGCTGATGCAAAGCA
>NZ_JAHFVJ010000028.1:0-1530 GCF_018599165.1 Dyella sp. LX-66 | reverse complement strand
TCTTTGGTGCGATTGCAGCGGCGACCATTCTCGCCCTTGGGAGTCGATGATGCCTGCGCTTATTGCCTTGCTTGGCCGCATGCTGCTTTGGCTTGTCTCAACCTATGCCGGGCAGTGGGTGCTGAAAATTCTCGTGACGCTCGGTCTTACCGTGGTGACCAACAAGCTCGCGTTGCCGGCGGTGATGACCTTCATTCAAAGCTATGCCAACGGCTTGCCCGGCCCTGTCTACCAGGCGTTCGGTGCGATTGGCATGGACGTCTTCTGCTCGATGGTGATCTCGGCCTCCATTGCTTCGGTGGCCGGCAAGATGGTGCTGCGTAGGGTGAACTCATGATCTATCTGGTGACCGGTCAACCTGGGCACGGCAAGACGCTTCGTGCGATGCAGATGGCCCTGGAGTTCAAGGCGAAGGGGAGGGAGGTGTACGCGTACGGTGTGCGCGGGCTGAAGTATGCGGAGGCTGGCTTTCATGAGTTGGTCGACCCTACCAAGTGGCAGGACTGCCCTGATGGCTCGGTGTTTCTGATTGACGAGTGCTACACCGTTTTTCCGAAGGGTGGTGGCACCGCGAAGGTGCCCGACCACGTTGAGAAGTTGGCCACGCATCGCCATCGAGCGTTTGAGTTCATTCTCGTTTGCCAGCAGGCCAGCAAGCAGTTGCATCCCTTCATTCAAGGCCTGGTCGACCAACACCAGCACGTGCGCCGGAAGTTCGGTTTCAAAAAGGCGATCATCCTCTCGTGGGATCGCTACGAGTCGAACCCGCGAGTCAGCGACAACAAGAAGTTCTGGTCTTACCCATCGGCGCTGATGAAGCGCAACCTCTACGAGTCGACGGTGCAGGACACCACGGAGAAACGCATTCCGTGGTGGGCTTATGCACTCGTGGCGGCGGTGGCGCTCGTGGCCTACCTGGTGCATAACGCGAATGGTTTTTGGGCGGGGAAGGGCGCGCGTCCTGCTGCGGTTGCTTCTGACGGTGCGAAGCCTGCTGCCGGCATGTTTGGCGGCTCTGGCTCGACCGAGACGAAGCGGCCCGATGACCTCGTGAAGTGGCTCACGCCGCGCCTGCCTGGCCAGCCGTGGACGGCACCGGCGTATGACGGTCGACCGGTGGCCAGCGAGCCTGAGGTGTACTGCATGGCCGTCGACGACGGCCGCTGCGGCTGCATCACGGAGCAGGGCACGCATTACGAGATGGAAGTGGCCATGTGCCGCACCGTCGCTCGCAACGGCGTCTACAACCCCACCCGGCGCCCCTCGCCTGATCAGCGGCGTATCCAGCCTTTCGGCGATGCCGGCAAGCCCGTGAGTGCCCCCGTGGCCGCGCAGGCGGTCCAGGGCGACGCCACGGCGCAGGGAGGCCTATCCAGTGGCCACCAGCGCGCCACCGCGACGCCCTACACGCCGCCTACCCTGGGCACGTGGAATCCCGACCCTTTCGGCGGTGCCTCGAAGCGCTGACGGGGTGTAGGGGCAAAGCCCCTACGGATACGCCCTTGATCTAGGACCACACCGAAGCCTGGG
>NZ_JAHFVJ010000027.1:0-4093 GCF_018599165.1 Dyella sp. LX-66 | reverse complement strand
TGCTTTGCATCAGCCGCAGGGCTTCACGCTTGAACTCGGCTGAGAATCGCTGGCGCTTTTCCATCGAACACCTCCGTGCGAGGATTGTCCTCGCTTTTGGGTGTCCGAGAAATCAGGGGTGATCCAATCTGACCCTGTTTTTGGTCCCGAGCCTATCGTTTGCGTAGGCTTGCGGGAGGTGAGCCTGGCTCCGTTTTGCCGTCAGGTCAACGCAGCTGACCGTGCTTCCATCGTCCATAGTGGAAGCCCTGCGTGAGATTCGGTTTCTATGAGAGTGGTTTGTCCGCTTCCGACCTAAAAAATAGTTATTGCAAGTCCTTGAGTCGCTTCTCAGCAGCAACCCTCAACTGCTGCCGCGTCGCCCCATCCAACGACGGGTCGCCATCAAGCAACGCCAATTCTTTCCTCGAAGCCTCCCGCGCCCCATCTTTCTGCCCGAGCGCCAAGTACCCATCCGCCAAGCTGTCTTGTGCATTGGCCGATGTCGGATGCGACCAGGCGACGAGATCGAAGAGCACCATCGCGATCTCTGGCCGCTTCGCCTTCAATTCGTCGTACGCCCGATTATTGAAAGCATCCTGGTCGACGCACTGTTCCATGGGCTCGCCTGCGCAAGCCGTCTGGTACATCGATTTGATCGACGCTGCCTTGCCTTGCTGCGCCAACGCGACCACGTCCGTGAGGCGGGGTGGGGCGGCCAGGGCGTTTTCGTGGTGGGACGAAGCGACGGTGCCGGATTGCAGAAGGCTGGCCAGCTGCGTCGCGGCGGCGGGATCGCCCAGGATGTGCTGATTGAGAAAGGCGAGCGCGATCCGGGACGACTGCTCATAGCCTTGCCGCGCCGTCGCCCGCGTCCAGCCGGTACCGTTGTATTCGGCCTTGGTGGGCAGATGCATCGCGTCTGCCGTCATGGAAAATGAAGTGAAGTCGCTATGGTGCATCAGGTTGAGCTGCACGTAGGTGCGATCGGCATAACGCATGCTGTCGATCGGGGCGAAATTCAGATCGGCCGATTGCATACCTTGCCTTCGGCGCAGGTCGAGCAGTGCGTACCGTGACGCCTTCGGATCGAACCCGTACGCCGCGGTGAGTGCGGATTCGTTTCCCTTGAATGCGTAAGTGCCGTCCATCGCGATAACCGCCGCGACGTTGCCATTGCGCTGCCCCAGCAATACCGCCTGGACCGCGCCGAGGCTGTGGCCGGCAACGCCGATGCGATCGCAATCGACGTCCTTGGCCTGGCAGAGCAGCGCGATGGCGAATTCCAGATCGCGCACCCCGGCTTCCGTATTGGCGCTGGAGCGGGAGGGCGCCATCTCGTCGGCGTTGTCCCCCAACAGGGAGACGCTGGCGACTGCGTAGCCATGGCTCGCGAGATATTCGGCAAGCACTACGTTGACATTGATGTCCGCGCTCAGGCCGCCCGCTAGAAGTATCAGGGGATGCCGCTGCTGGGTGGGCTTGGCGTCCAGATGGCCAGCCATCGGCATGGCGAGGAGCTGCTTTGTCGCATCGGCAGTGAAGGGCTCGCCGACAGCGTCGCGGTTGCGCAACAGCATTTCGTGATTGAGGTCCGAGAACCCCGCCGGCGCGTTTTGCTTGACGTAGTCGCCCAGGCGCATGGCGTCCGATTTGGTCGGAACTGCCGGGTACCAGACGTTGACCTGGATCGGTCGGCCGTTTCTATCCGGCGTGAATGTGCCGTCCGGTGTCCGGGTCTGGATCCAGGTCCGGCTGCGGTCGAAGACAAACATGCGGCGGAAACCCACCACGTCGTGGCCCGGCGTCAAAGTCCCCCACAAAGGGGGCGCCATAGGCTTGGCGCCATCGGCCATGGCCGCGCCACAGGCGGCGCCCAACAGCAAAATGAGTGCGACTCCCCGGCAGGTCACCTTCATGCCCCTCTCCTCGTGGACGTTGTCCGAGCGTCAACAACGGCATCCGCTGAAGTCTTTCACTGTGGCGGGCAGGGCGGGTGTGCCGGAAGTCGGTGGGACCTATGGCATGTTCAGGGGGACCGGCTCGTGAGAGGGCTGGGGCTAATCTGGCAAGATAGATCGTTGCAAATTGCAAGGAATGGCTGCGCCCCTCTTTAGGCCGCAGGTTCCGCTTCCGACCCAAAGCGGACCTTCATTGGAATTCTTAGTTAAGGCAGGAGAAGACGTGCCTCTATATACGTATGTAGTGTCTTACCGGGGGGCTAGCCATGTTGCGCAAGGAACCCATAGCAATTTCAAGGGCTTTATCTCGACGTGGTGCAGCAACATTCCCTCTGGCGCGCTGCCTGACCTGACGCCAGGTCTTCACAAGGAACTGATGTCCAAGGCATATAGGGGCGACTTTGCAGCTGTCCCAAACAAAGTACATGTCTGGCGGAAGTCCATAGACGTTGGCGGTAGTGAATGCTTGGTTGTTGCAGTGCAGACGGAACGCTAGGTAGTGAAAGGTCGTAATGTCCGCTTCCGACCCGAAGCGGACGCTCTAAAAGGCAGGGGGAGATGTGGACTACATCGACGTACAGTGGCGCCACGAACTGCTGTCAGAGCCGGTTCGGCTCGTATCTGAGCTTGACACCTATCGCATGGAGATCAGGAAACTGGAGTTCTTCAGGAATGGATCTGTTGGGCGGGCATGGAGTGGAGGTTCCAGCCTCGGCACGACCCTAAGCGCCGAGCCAATTCCAGGCGTCGGTGAAATCAACCGGGATGCTCAGTTCCAAGCTATGTCTATCGACGCCACAGAATTCGAACGGCTATGGTCGTCTGGGGCGATATAAAGCAAAGCCCGCTTCCGACCCGTAGCGGACAGTTTTCTAATGAGAATGAGCGATCGCTTGTCTACCTATCTTTTTCGCGTAGAAGAGACCTTTGACATCGCGGACCGTGGCCGAATCGTGGTCAGTGATACCAAGGTCATGGACATCCCTTTCGTTTTGCGCGCAGGCTCCAGGATCGAGCTTCGCCTTCCAGGCGGGGAAGTGGTAGTAACTGAGATTAAGGGGCTCGAACATTCCCGCCCATTTAGCCCGTACCGAGCGTATGCATTCTTGATCGGAGACAGGGCACTAAAAGTTCCCGTCCCCAAAGGCACCGAGGTCTGGTTGCTTGACCTGGTCCCTAACTCGTAATGTCCGCTTTCGACCCGAAGCGGGCCTAGCGCAAGACCTCAGCTCTCACCGCACCGACAAGAGCCGACCCCGTCCGGAGTAGATGTATGCCCATTCCCGCCACCATCGGTGCGTTCGCCATCGTTCCCAGTAACGATCTGCATGCCGCACTATCGTTTTGGGAGCGACTGGGCTTTGTCCGCACAGGTGGTGACGCCAACTACTTGATCATGAGCGGCTGGGGCTGCGAGGTGCACCTGACCCAGGCAGGAACTGGCCCCTGGGCCGTTCGGGCAGAGCACAACCCCTTCGGGGTGTTCATTCGCACGCCGGACGTGGACGCAATCGCTGCGCGGGTGGATGACCTTGTCATCCGGCCCGGAGGCGTTCTGCGACACCGCGAATGGGGTCTCTATGAAGTAGGGATATGTGGGCCGGATGGGTTGCTTGTCCGCATCGGCTGGCCTTCACGCCTTATGCAAGACGGCGAAGCTACGACGGGGGTCTGAAGGGTTTACATCCTTGTCTTGAATGGCTCCGGTGCACTGTGTGGAAGTGTGTGCAACGGCGTGCAAGAAGTGAGCCTTCCCCCGTTTAGACTGCAGTCCGCTTTCGACCCGAAGCGCACACTTGGATGGAGGCATGGCACCATGCGCGTGTAGCTTCAGGATTACCTAACGATCTAGATACGGCGAGGAAAATCGATATGACGCCAGAGAGCTTTGTTTCGAAACTCAATGTCGCTGTCGTAGAAGAGAACAACGCGATTTATCGGGCCCTTTTATTGAATACCGACCCGAGCGGAGCGTCCGACCCGTATTGGAAGCGTGTTCTAACGGTCTTCAGTGATCTGAACTCAGTGGTACGCCCCCGATTCCGTAGACACCTGATAGTGTCTATTGAGGATCGGAGGATCTATGACCAGCAAACGTTTCACCGACGAGTTCAAAGCTGAAGCGGTCAAACAAGTTAACGAGCGCGGCTACC
>NZ_JAHFVJ010000026.1:0-5482 GCF_018599165.1 Dyella sp. LX-66 | reverse complement strand
ATGGCGGAGCTAATGAAGTGATTATGTTTAGGCCAAGAAAAAACCCTCACCGAGGTGGTGAGGGTTTTTAGGATAAAGCCCCTGGCGATGACCTACTCTTGCATAGCAAGCTACACTACCATCGGCGCAGCTGCGTTTCACTTCCGAGTTCGGGATGGGATCGGGTGGGGCCACAGCGCTATCGTCGCCAGGGAAGGGGTGGGGGCAGCGCAGTTAGGTGCGCCAAGCCCCGCAAAGGGGTAAACGAGTGACAAGCGTTTGGTGAATCGGGATGTTCGCTAAGGGATCTTGCTCTTTTGAAGAGTCCAGCCATGGAAGGCTGGGATCGTCACAGAGGGATCTGTAAACGAAGCGTCTTGGGGTTATATGGTCAAGCCGCACGGCTCATTAGTACGCGTAAGCTCAATGCATTGCTGCACTTCCACACCGCGCCTATCAACCACCTAGTCTAGATGGGGCCTTAAGGAGTCTCTGGGACTCGGGAGATCTCATCTTGGGGCGTGCTTCCCGCTTAGATGCTTTCAGCGGTTATCACTTCCGTTCGTAGCTACCGGGCAATGCCATGGGCATGACAACCCGAACACCAGCGGAACGTCCACTCCGGTCCTCTCGTACTAGGAGCAGCCCCCCTCAAATCTCCAACGCCCACGACAGATAGGGACCGAACTGTCTCACGACGTTCTGAACCCAGCTCGCGTACCACTTTAAATGGCGAACAGCCATACCCTTGGGACCGACTACAGCCCCAGGATGTGATGAGCCGACATCGAGGTGCCAAACACCGCCGTCGATATGAACTCTTGGGCGGTATCAGCCTGTTATCCCCGGAGTACCTTTTATCCGTTGAGCGATGGCCCTTCCATACAGAACCACCGGATCACTAAGACCTACTTTCGTACCTGCTTGATCCGTCGATCTCGCAGTCAAGCACGCTTATGCCTTTGCACACAGTGCGCGATGTCCGACCGCGCTGAGCGTACCTTCGTGCTCCTCCGTTACTCTTTGGGAGGAGACCGCCCCAGTCAAACTACCCACCACACACGGTCCCCGATCCGGATTACGGACCTAGGTTAGAACGTCAAGCACTTCAGGGTGGTATTTCAAGGATGGCTCCACCGAAACTAGCGTCTCGGTTTCATAGCCTCCCACCTATCCTACACAGAAGAACTCAACGTTCAGTGTGAAGCTGTAGTAAAGGTTCACGGGGTCTTTCCGTCTTGCCGCGGGAACGCTGCATCTTCACAGCGATTTCAATTTCACTGAGTCTCGGGTGGAGACAGCGCCGCTGTCGTTACGCCATTCGTGCAGGTCGGAACTTACCCGACAAGGAATTTCGCTACCTTAGGACCGTTATAGTTACGGCCGCCGTTTACTGGGGCTTCGATCAAGAGCTTCGCCTTGCGGCTGACCCCATCAATTAACCTTCCAGCACCGGGCAGGCGTCACACCCTATACGTCCACTTTCGTGTTTGCAGAGTGCTGTGTTTTTGATAAACAGTCGCAGCGGCCAGGTTACTGCGACCCTTCTCAGCTCAGCTACGCATGTAGCCACCAAAAAGGGCGCACCTTCTCCCGAAGTTACGGTGCCATTTTGCCTAGTTCCTTCACCCGAGTTCTCTCAAGCGCCTTGGGATTCTCACCCTGCCTACCAGTGTCGGTTTACGGTACGGTTTCTCTGCAGCTGAAGCTTAGTGGCTTTTCCTGGAAGCGTAGTATCAGTCACTTCGCCCTAAAGGGCTCGTCTCGGTGCTCGGTGTATGTGATCCCGGATTTGCCAAAGATCACCACCTACCGCCTTTCCCCGGGACAACCAACGCCCGGTAGACCTAACTTTCTCCGTCCCCACATCGCACTGCAGACAAGTGCCGGAATATTAACCGGCTTCCCATCGACTACGCATTTCTGCCTCGCCTTAGGGGCCGACTCACCCTGCGCCGATGAACGTTGCGCGAGGAAACCTTGGGCTTTCGGCGTGCGGGCTTTTCACCCGCATTATCGTTACTCATGTCAGCATTCGCACTTCCGATACCTCCAGCAGGCTTCTCAACCCACCTTCACAGGCTTACGGAACGCTCCTCTACCGCGCACACAAAGTGTGCACCCCGAGCTTCGGTGTAGTGCTTAGCCCCGTTAAATCTTCCGCGCAGGCCGACTCGACCAGTGAGCTATTACGCTTTCTTTAAAGGGTGGCTGCTTCTAAGCCAACCTCCTGGCTGTCTGTGCCTTCCCACATCGTTTTCCACTTAGCACTAACTTTGGGACCTTAGCTGCGGGTCTGGGTTGTTTCCCTTTTCACGACGGACGTTAGCACCCGCCGTGTGTCTCCCGTACAGTCTGTCCTGGTATTCGGAGTTTGCCATGGTTTGCTAAGTCGCGATGACCCGCTAGCCATAACAGTGCTCTACCCCCAGGAAGATACATACGAGGCGCTACCTAAATAGCTTTCGAGGAGAACCAGCTATCTCCGAGTTTGTTTAGCCTTTCACTCCTATCCTCAGCTCATCCCCATCTATTGCAACAGATGTGGGTTCGGTCCTCCAGTGCGTGTTACCGCACCTTCAACCTGGCCAAGGATAGATCACTCGGTTTCGGGTCTACTGCCAGAGACTATGCGCCCTATTCAGACTCGGTTTCCCTTCGCCTCCCCTAGACGGTTAAGCTCGCCACTGACAGTAAGTCGCTGACCCATTATACAAAAGGTACGCAGTCACCCTTGCGGGCTTCCACTGCTTGTACGTATACGGTTTCAGGGTCTATTTCACTCCCCTCTCCGGGGTTCTTTTCGCCTTTCCCTCACGGTACTTGTTCGCTATCGGTCGGTCAGGAGTATTTAGCCTTGGAGGATGGTCCCCCCATGTTCAGACAGGGTTTCACGTGCCCCGCCTTACTCAATTTCACACAACGTGCCTTTTCGCCTACAGGGCTATCACCTGCTATGGCCGGCTTTTCCAAACCGTTCGACTAAAACATGCTGTGCTTTTGGGCTAGTCCGCGTTCGCTCGTCGCTACTGACGGAATCTCGGTTGATTTCTTTTCCTTCGGGTACTTAGATATTTCAGTTCCCCGAGTTCGCTTCACAGAGCTATGTATTCACTCAGTGATACTGCTTGCGCAGTGGGTTTCCCCATTCGGACATTGCCGGATCAAAGCTTGTTGCCAGCTCCCCGACACTTTTCGCAGGCTGCCACGTCCTTCATCGCCTCTGACCGCCAAGGCATCCACCGTATACGCTTGGTCGCTTGACCATATAACCCCAAGTCGCCTCAGGATCACACGTCCAAACAACGCGTTCGCTTAATTGCCTCAACGACACATCTCGATTCGGTTTCGAACCAAGACGCTTGTCACTCGTTTACATTTTCAAAGAACACGAAATCGGCCACAGTGCCGTCTCGCTTCATAATCTTTTTGTGTGCGCTACATATCCGCGTGGAACTGGTGGAGCCAGTCGGGATCGAACCGACGACCCCCTGCTTGCAAAGCAGGTGCTCTCCCAGCTGAGCTATGGCCCCTTAGTGGTGGGTCTGGGAGGACTCGAACCACCGGCCTCACCCTTATCAGGGGTGCGCTCTAACCACCTGAGCTACAGACCCATAAAGCTTTCGAGGCCGCCCCTTGCGGAGCGTGCCTTTCACGCCATTGGCGTGCGGATATGCAGGTGTCTTGTGTGGACGTCTTACGTCAGCGGTTCTGTCGTTCTCGAAAGGAGGTGATCCAGCCGCACCTTCCGATACGGCTACCTTGTTACGACTTCACCCCAGTCATGAACCACTCCGTGGTCGTCGCCCTCCTTGCGGTTAGGCTAACGGCTTCTGGAGCAACTCACTCCCATGGTGTGACGGGCGGTGTGTACAAGGCCCGGGAACGTATTCACCGCAGCATAGCTGATCTGCGATTACTAGCGATTCCGACTTCACGAAGTCGAGTTGCAGACTTCGATCCGGACTGGGATCGGCTTTCTGGGATTGGCTCCACCTCGCGGTATTGCAACCCTCTGTACCGACCATTGTAGTACGTGTGTAGCCCTGGCCGTAAGGGCCATGATGACTTGACGTCATCCCCACCTTCCTCCGGTTTGTCACCGGCAGTCTCCTTAGAGTTCCCACCATTACGTGCTGGCAACTAAGGACAAGGGTTGCGCTCGTTGCGGGACTTAACCCAACATCTCACGACACGAGCTGACGACAGCCATGCAGCACCTGTGTTCTGATTCCCGAAGGCACTCCCGCATCTCTGCAGGATTCCAGACATGTCAAGGCCAGGTAAGGTTCTTCGCGTTGCATCGAATTAAACCACATACTCCACCGCTTGTGCGGGCCCCCGTCAATTCCTTTGAGTTTCAGTCTTGCGACCGTACTCCCCAGGCGGCGAACTTAACGCGTTAGCTTCGACACTGATCTCCGAGTTGAGACCAACATCCAGTTCGCATCGTTTAGGGCGTGGACTACCAGGGTATCTAATCCTGTTTGCTCCCCACGCTTTCGTGCCTCAGCGTCAGTGTTGATCCAGATGGCCGCCTTCGCCACTGATGTTCCTCCCGATCTCTACGCATTTCACCGCTACACCGGGAATTCCACCATCCTCTATCACACTCTAGCTCTCCAGTATCCACTGCCATTCCCAGGTTGAGCCCGGGGATTTCACAGCAGACTTAAAGAACCGCCTACGCACGCTTTACGCCCAGTAATTCCGATTAACGCTTGCACCCTTCGTATTACCGCGGCTGCTGGCACGAAGTTAGCCGGTGCTTATTCCTCAGGTACCGTCAGCCCCGCCGGGTATTAGCCGGCAGTATTTCGCTCCTGATAAAAGTGCTTTACAACCCGAAGGCCTTCTTCACACACGCGGCATTGCTGGATCAGGCTTTCGCCCATTGTCCAATATTCCCCACTGCTGCCTCCCGTAGGAGTCTGGGCCGTGTCTCAGTCCCAGTGTGGCTGATCATCCTCTCAGACCAGCTATCGATCGTCGCCTTGGTGAGCCATTACCTCACCAACTAGCTAATCGAACATCGGTCCATCCAACCGCGCGAGGTCTTTCGATCCCCCGCTTTCTCCCGTAGGACGTATGCGGTATTAGCGTAAGTTTCCCTACGTTATCCCCCACGTCTGGGCAGGTCCCGATGCATTACTCACCCGTCCGCCACTCGCCACCCACAGTATTGCTACTGCTGTGCTGCCGTTCGACTTGCATGTGTTAGGCATGCCGCCAGCGTTCAATCTGAGCCAGGATCAAACTCTTCACTTAAGTTTTCGAACATCCGAAGATGCTCTATCTTTCTGAAGCGTTGTCCTAACCATAAAACGTCAAGCTTTTGAATTGACTCTTAGGTTAGACGCTTGCATTTGTTGGACATGAATCCTTCCAACGCAAGACGCCCACACAAGTCACCTGCGCACACTGTCAAAGATCAATCACTTGCGATCCATTCTTCTGAATCGCCCCGAGACGTTTCGTCCCGGGTGAGCCGCCCATTCTACAT
>NZ_JAHFVJ010000025.1:0-13561 GCF_018599165.1 Dyella sp. LX-66 | reverse complement strand
ATTACATCGAGGTTTTCTACAACCGACAACGCCGACATGGACATCTGGGTGGCCTTGCGCCAATGATGTTCGAGGCGGCTAACTCAAAATCCAGCAGCTAACCGTCTACGAAAGCGGGGGCGTACCAGGATGCCTTCCAGAGAGCAGAATCACAGACCTGTTCCCCAAGCCTGCGCTTGCCTCCGTTACGCCGCCGTAACATGTCGTAAAGCCACCGCGCCTGAGGCTACGCCAGACATTCGAAGCGATCGCATCGGAGATCATGCCCGCGCCGCTCGTCCGCGTTACCGCCGCCTAACAACCATAGGCGCATGCTGCAATGGGGCGTGAAGACATTCCAGTCTTGGCAAGCGCCTCAGTCACGCAGCTCTGTTCCTGGCGCCACCCGATTCGCTTCCCCGATTCATATCGGAGTTGCGGTATGGTCCGCTCAAGATTCGCCCTTTGCACTAACCGGGAGACGTAGCCATGTTGAAATCGAGGCAAGAGCTACGAAGCATGCTAAGCCGCATTGAGGCGGGAATAGTGCAGTTGCATTCCAGCAACCCCAGCGAACCGGATTTCTTCCGGTGGACGGACGGCGCATTTCACGGTGTTCGAACGCAATGCGCGCACGAAGACGATGATTGGCTGTTCAATTTGATCGACCAGATATGTACGCGCCAGAGCGTTCCGTACCCGGCAGTCTTGTAGCGCATCTTTGGCCCGGACAACAAGAAGGTCGAGGAGCTATCGTCGATGCTGTGGGAAGCGAAACTTTCATGGAAAGTCTCATTCATAGGCCGTGGCGTGGGTCACAATCCAGGCTTATGAGAGCAGCATCGTGAACAGCATCGTTCGCCGTGAGATGATCGGAGACTGGGAGTTGTCTCTTACAGAGATCAAACATCCCGCTAATTCGAGAGTGACTGCATATCGATTCGGTGCGCGGATGTCACTAGGGGGAGGCCGCTTCACTAAAGAGATCGGCGAGCATACGCGCCGCTTTCTGTCTAAGGCGGCGGCATGGACGGCCGGCAGGGAATTCATTGGTGAGGAATAAAGGCCGGCGGATCATGTCGATGACTTCTGCCTCGCGTCCCCGAAAACGGTCATGTGATAAATGAGCAGGCGACGCCGTAACCCGGCTCCATATGCTGAACATGGATAGCACCATCCTTTCCGATTGCGGCCGATATCGTTACTGCCTCACTCGAGAGGTGGCGCCGAGCGGCCTGATCTTCGCGTTCTTCGGGGTCAATCCCACTGTCGCCGATGCGGCAGCTGGCGATGCCGAAACACGCAAGAAGATTGGATTTACGAGGCGCTGGGGCGGATCGCAGTGCGTCGTCGGCAATATCTTCGCGTTTCGTACAACCAACGTGTCGGTTCTTGGCAGGTGTGCTGATCCGTTTGGACCGCGCAATGCGATCGAACTAGACAACATCATCCGGTGTGCCGATGTGCTCGTTGCGTGCTGGGGAACTCGGTCGAAGCTGCCGGAGCGCCTCCGGCCGCGCGTAGCGTGGTTGTCTGGGTTGTTACTGGCCAGCGGAAAACCCGTGAAATGCCTTGGCATCACCAGAGGTGGCGACCCTTGCCACCCGCTCATGACCGGATATGACACACCACTTATTGACTTTGTTGTTTGAAAACCTCAGTCAGTGGTAGGCCCTGCTTTCTTAGACGGTTACAGAGGCGATGGCCTGACCACAGCGCGTTGCTCATAAAATCCGCGGACCAGGTGTGATTGGCTTGCATGGGAATCTCCAGCGGTTCGCTGAGGCGGTCAGGTAGGCGCGGGTGTGGTCGGCGTGGACGGGCGTGTGCCCACTCTTGGCACGCGGGCACGCGATCTGCCCGGGTTGTGGCTGGTGGGCTACGGCGATTGGACCGGACCGGCCTCGGCCACCTTAATCGGCGTCACGCGCTACGCGCGGGCCACGGTGGAGGAATTGAAGGCTTATCTGGCGCCAAAGGTGATGCTTTAGGACACGCGCTTGCGCGGCCGTGCGACCGCCGCTGGCTTTGATCGGGTGGCCGGGCGCGCGCAGCTCTGGCCGTTGCAGCAATTCTCGGTCAGGAAGCCGACCAGGTCGTTCATCGCCTCGATCACCGGGGCGTAGTAGATGAAGCGGCCGCTCTGTCGGCTGGTCACCAGGCCGGCGTGCAGCAGTTCCTTCAGGTGGAAGGACAGCGTGGCGTTGGGGATGCCCAGCTGCTCGCCGATCACTCCCACCGGCAGGCCTTCCGGTCCTTGCTGCACAAGCAGCCGAAAGATCGACAGCCGCGACTCTTGGGCGAGCGCGGACAGCATCTTGACGGTCTGCGAGGTCTGCATAGGAAACGAGGCGTAGGGAAGGGTCAGCGCTAGTGTAGCCAATCCGTCCCCATCGCCGTCAGGCGCGCGCCTCGTACCAGGTGCGTGATCGGTTCACGATCCGCACCACGGAGAGCATCACCGGCACTTCGATCAAGACGCCGACGACCGTGGCGAGGGCGGCACCGGAGTGCACACCGAAGAGGCCCACCGCGGTGGCCACCGCCAACTCGAAAAAGTTGCTCGCGCCGATCAGTGCGGACGGACCCGCCACGCAGTGCGGCACGCCGAACTGGCGATTGAGCCAATAGGCCAGGCCGGAGTTGAAATAGACCTGGATCAGGATCGGCACGGCGAGCATGGCGATCACCGCCGGCTGCGCCAGGATCTGCTGCCCCTGGAAGCCGAACAGCAGCACCAGTGTGGCCAGCAGTGCGAGCAGCGAGACCGGGCCGAGGCGATGCAGCAGTGCCTGCAGCTTAGCTGCGCCACCACGGGCCAGGATCATTCGCCGCAACACGACGCTGAAGGCGACCGGGACGATGATGTAGAGGCCCACTGACAGCAGCAACGTGTTCCACGGCACGGTGATCGAGGAAATGCCCAGCAGCAACGCGACGATCGGCGCGAACGCCACCACCATGATCGCGTCATTGAGCGCGACCTGGCTCAGCGTGAAGTTGGGCTCGCCCCTGCACAGATTGCTCCACACGAACACCATCGCCGTGCAGGGTGCCGCGGCGAGCAGGATCAGGCCGGCGATGTAGGAATCGAGTTTATCGGCTAGCAGGTACCCCGCAAACACGTGGCGCACGAAAATCCAGCCCAGCAGCGCCATCGAGAACGGCTTCACCGCCCAGTTGATAAACAAGGTGACGCCGATGCCCTTCCATTGGCGGCGCACGTCCGCCAACGCGCCGAAGTCGATCTTCAGCAGCATCGGGATGATCATCAGCCAGATGAGGCCGGCGACCGGCAGGTTCACCTGTGCCACCTCCATATGCCCGATGGCCTCGAAGGTGCCGGGAAGGAGGTGGCCGAGCAGCGTGCCGGCAACGATGCACAGCGCGACCCACAGCGTCAGGTAGCGCTCGAAGAAGCCGATCCTGGGCGCGTCAGGTGCTTGGTCGATCGTGGTGGCCTGGCTCATGCGGCGTCCTCGCTGTCGTCGCCCGTCAGCGCGCCGATCCCATCCAGGACCCACTTGAGCTCTTCCGCGCTCATGGTTTCCACCGGCTGGTTGAGCAGCGCCATGATCCGATAGGTGATCACCATGTGCGCTTCGTGGAACGCCTCCCGGATCGCCACCGGGCTGCCTTTCGCCGCTGCGGGGTCGGGCAGGCCCCAGTGCGTGCGCACGAAGTCACCGAACAGTACGGGGCACGGCTCGCTGGCCGCGCTGTCGCAGACCGTGACCACGATATCGAGCGATGGCGCCTGGTCACCTACGAACTGATCCCACGACTTGCTCGACAACCCGTCGATGGGGATGCCGTCGGTGGCCAACTCCTCCAGCGCATAGGGATTCACCTGGCCGGTCGGCTTGCTGCCGGCGCTGTAGGCTACGAAGCGCCCCTTGCTCAGATGGTTGAGCGTCGCTTCCGACAGGATGCTGCGCGCGGAATTGCCGGTGCAGATGAAAAGGACACGACACGGGTTCATGACGGGATCTCGTGAGGGAAAGGCGATCAGGCGCGCCGCGGTGGACAGCACTGGGCAGGCTGTCCGGCACAGCAATGGGCGGTCAGGTAATCGATAAGGTTCTGCATGGCGGTGAAGTCGGCGCGGTAGCGCACGTAACGTCCTTCCGAGAAGGATTCGGCGAGACCCGCATGCACCAGGCCCTTGAGGTGAAACGACAAAGTCGAGCCGCTCAGTCCCACCTGCTCGCCGATGTCGCCGACAACAGCGCCGTTCGGTCCGCAGGTGACCAGGTAGCGAAAGATGCTCAACCGGCTCTCCTGGGCCAGGCCAGCCAGCAGCGCCACAGCAGTCTTGGTTTCCATATTTCTATATTGATAGAATCATCAAATAGACGCAACCGGAGATCTGCGCCCATGTCGCTTGAGGATTTGCCCCACGTCGCCGCCGAGGCGCTGGACCACCCCACGCTGGAAAAGCTGGCCCTGCCGTCCGGGGCGGATCATCCGCCGCGCATCCTGATCCTGTACGGCTCGCTGCGTCCGCAATCCTTCAGCCGCAAGCTGGCTCTGGAAGCCGAACGCATCCTGCAGCAGTTCGGCGCCGAAACCCGCGTATTCGACCCGCACGAGTTGCCCGTGCTGGACAGCGTGCCGGCTTCGCATCCGAAGGTGCAGGAATTGCGTGCGTTGTCCCTGTGGTCCGAGGGTCAGGTCTGGGTGAGTCCGGAGCGGCACGGCGCCGTCACCGGCGTCTTCAAGAACCAGATCGATTGGCTGCCATTGGAGGAAGGGAGCGTGCGCCCAACCCAGGGCCGCACCCTGGCCGTGATGCAGGTGAGCGGCGGCTCGCAGTCGTTCAACGTGGTCAATGCGCTGCGCGTGCTGGGTCGCTGGATGCGCATGGTGACGATCCCGAATCAATCCTCGGTGCCGAAGGCTTGGCAGGAATTTGACGACAGCGGCCGCATGAAGCCGTCGCCGTACTACGACCGGGTGGTCGATGTGATGGAGGAGTTGTTCAAGTTCACGCTGATGGTGCGCGATCGTTCGGACTACCTGGTCAATCGCTACAGCGAGCGCAAGGGCGCCGCGCAATCCAAGGCGGTATCAAACGCGGCAGACGTCGTGGAAACGCCGGTCGCGATCACCGCCACGGTGGCCGCGGCCGTGAAGGACACACCCAAGATCACAACCGCATGCTGCGGTACCGCCGGGAGCCGTTGCGCATGAACAAGACCGCTGACTGGCCGGTGACGATCTATCACAACCCCGAGTGCGGCACATCGCGCAATACGCTGGCATTGATCCGTCATGCCGGCATCGAGCCTACCGTCATCGAATACCTGAAAAATCCGCCGTCGCGCGAGACTCTCGTTCACCTTATCCAGGAAGCGATGCTGCGTCCGCGGGAGGCGCTGCGGCAGAAGGGCACGCCCTACGCAGAACTGGGCCTGGATGATCCGAACCTAACCGATGCCGCGTTGCTCGATGCCATGATGGCGCACCCGATTCTGATCAATCGTCCCTTCGTGGTCACCCCGATGGGGACGCGACTCTGCCGTCCTTCCGAGGTCGTGCTGGACATTCTGCCGCCGATCAGCGACCCGTTCACCAAGGAAGATGGTGAAGTGGTCATCGATGCACAGGGCAATCGGGTGCGCTAGAGGCCGGCGCTTTCGCCGCGCCACTCCTCGATAAGGCCTGCTCAAACGAGAACAATCCATGGGCACTGCACGTGCCTCGTAACCTCGGGGGCGGTACGAGCGAACGAACTATGAGCCCGTATCCCCGCTTGACAGGACCCGCGTCCAGGTGCGTTAAGATCACTTCGCCATGCGTATGCGCTACCGCCTCAGCCGACGTCGCCGAGCCCTTTGGATAGGGATGGTGGTGTTTTGCCTGCTGTTCCAGCAGTTGGCGATGGCCGCATATGTGTGCACGCTATCGGCGCCTCCCGCCACCACGTTCATGACGGGCGATTGCGCGGCCATGGGCATGTCCTCCGGGCACCAAGCCTCCGAGCATCAACGCTCAGATCCACGCTGTACTGAACATTGCGCTGACCATACCTCCGCGACTCCCGATGCCCGCCTGCCTGCGGTTCCGCCTCTTTTACTAGCCCCGGCACCTCCAACGCTGCTGGGGACGATCGCTGAAGTGCCGGGACAGGTGGCACTGCCGGATCCGACGGTGCGCCGCGCGGAGCCACCGCCCACGCTGCGGTTCTGCTCTCTCCTCATTTAGCCCTCGATCGCTAACCCCCTTGGCGGCCGTGCCGGTGTGCATGGCCCATACGGTTTTGTGATCGGAGCTAGTCATGTTCTTGCATCAATTCTGGATGCGCGCTTTCCCTGCGCGCCGCTGGGTGTGCCTCTTGTGCGCCGCCCTGTTTCTCGCCATGTCGCCCGCCTGGGCAGGCGACCCCACCGCAGCATTAACGTTGGAGGCCGCAACCCGGAGGGCTTTGGCGCAGGCGCCCTTGCTGGAAGCACGTATGGCTTCCCAGCATGCCGCTCGCGAAGAAGTCGGCCGTGCCGGTGCTTTGCCGGATCCCCAGCTGACCGTCGGCATCGAGAATCTAGCCATTCAAGGACCGGGGGCGTTTACGGCGGGCGGTGACAGCATGACGATGCGCACCATCGGGCTCACCCAAGCGCTGCCCTCACGAGCCAAACGACAGGCGCAGCGTGATCTCGCCGGCGCCCATGTCGAGCAAGCCGCATCGACCATCGCCATGACGCAACTCGCCATCGAGCAACAGGTGGCAGCCGCCTGGATCACCGCATGGGGCGCACATCATGAAGCGCAGATGCTGCAGGCCATGCAGAACGAATGGGCAGTCGATGTGGTGGTGGCCGAAGCACGATTGCGGGGCGGTACCGGCTCGGCGGCAGACGTGCTGGCGACGCGTATGGAGGCGCTGGATCTGGAGAACCGCATCGACGATGCCGCCTCGCGTGAAGTGCAGGCCCGGGCAACGTTGGGTCGATGGCTGGGTGGCTCCGTGACCGAGCCGCTCGCCGATGCACCGGACTTTGCCGTGCTCGCGTATGACAAGCCCGCCCTGCTGTCCCGGCTGGACCAGCAAGGCAATCTCCTGGACTGGCCAGCACGCGAACACATTGCCGAAGCGGCCCTGGCCGAGGCCAAGGCTGAAAAGCATCCCGAGTGGAGCGTCGGGCTGAACTATGGCTCCCGTGTCCGGGGGTTGTCCGACATGGTGTCCTTGCAGGTTGGCGTGAGCCTGCCCCTGTTCACGCGCAATCGCCAGGATCGCGGCATCAGCGCACGAGCCGCGGACCTTGAGGCGGTGCATGCCGAGCACGACGACGCCCGGCGGCAGCAAGCGGAAGCCGTGGAAGCGGCCTGGGCGCAATGGGACGCACTGGGGCGACAAGCGCGCCGACATCTCGACCAACTCTTGCCGCAGGCCAACGATCGCGCGGCGCTGGCCTTGGCGGCCTACCGCGGTGGCGGCGACATCCAGCCCTTACTGGAAGCTCGCCGCGACGAGATCGCTCACCACGCCGACTACGCCCGCATGCTGACGGATTACGGTCGAGCGTGGGCAGCGTTGACCTATCTGCTGCCCGAAGGGGACGCCCCATGAAGCGCGCACGCTGGATCCTTTCTATGGTGGCCGTGTTGCTGGCTACGGCGTTCGTGGCCTATTGGGCTGGTCGTCATGGGGGCGGCTCGACCGCCGTGTCGGGCGACCGCTCCGCCACCACCGGGTCGTCAGCGCCGGACGCCGGTGCTAAGCCGTTGTACTGGTACGACCCGATGATTCCGACTGAACATCATGACCAGCCCGGCCTATCGTCGATGGGCATGCAGATGATCCCCAAGTATGCCGATGCCGGCACAGACGCCAGCGTCGTACGCATCGATGCGGCGACGATCCAGAACCTGGGTGTACGTACCGCCCCGGTCGAGCGTCGGGTGTTGGCAGCAACTATCCGGGTGCCCGGAACGATCGGCTGGGATCTGCGCCAAGCCATCGTCGTGAGCGCCCGCGTCGATGCAGTGGTGACCAAGCTGTATGTCCGCGCGCCGTACACGAACGTCACGGCGGGCACCCCGATCGCCGAGGTGCTCGCGCCGCAGTGGAGCAGTGCCGTGGCCGAAGCCCAGGCGCTGCAGCATGTCCAGTCGGCCGAAGCCAAGGCCCTGCGCGGCGCGGCGCAACAACGCCTGCATATCCTCGGTCTGTCGCCCACCGACGGTCGTGCGGTAGGCGGCGGTGGCCAGATCACCCTGCACGCCCCGCAAACGGGCGTCATCAGCACGCTGGATGTACGTGAAGGTCAGCGCGTCAATGCCGGGCAAACGCTGATGACGATCAACGGATCGTCGACGGTGTGGGTCGAAGTGGCCTTGCCGCAGGCCGTGGCCGGCACGGTGCATGCGAATACACCGGTGACCGTCCGCGTTGACGCGCTGCCAGGGCAAGCGTTCCAAGGTCACGTGGAAGCGCTGCTCCCGGATATCGACATGACGACGCGCACCCAACGCGCGCGCATCGTGCTCGCCAACCCGGAGGGAAGTTTAAGTCCGGGCATGTTCGCCACCGTGCAGCTCGAACCCACGCCGGGCAAGGCGGTACCGGTCGTGCCCGACGATGCACTGATCGCGACCGGCGAGCATGCGCGCGTGATCGTTGCCGAAGAAGGCGGTCGCTTCCGCGCTGTCGCCGTCCACACCGGCCGCGCAGCCGGCGGCTATACCGAAGTTCTCGGTGGCCTCACGGGTGGCGAGAGGGTCGTGGTGTCCGGACAGTTCCTGATCGATTCGGAAGCCAGCCTGTCAGGGGCACTGGATCGCTTGAACGACCCTGCGGCGCTTCCCGCACCTGCAACCAGTGCACCGATGTCGGGCATGCCCATGCCGGGAGATCGGCCATGATCGCCGCCCTCATCCGTGCCGCGATCGCGCACCGCGTCTTCGTCCTGTTGGCCGCCTTGGCATTAGCGCTGGCCGGCGTGTTCGCGGCGACGCGCACGCCGATCGATGCACTGCCTGATCTGTCCGACACCCAGGTGATTATCCGCACCAATTGGCCGGGCCAGTCACCCCAGGTGGTCGAAGATCAGGTGACCTATCCATTGGCCACCACCATGCTGTCGGTGCCCGGGGCCAAGACAGTCCGTGCCTACTCCTTTTTTGGCGACTCATACGTCTATGTGCTGTTTGATGACAGCACGGATCTCTACTGGGCACGTTCACGTGTGCTGGAGTATCTGAGCCAGGTCCGCGATCGCCTGCCACCCGGCGTGAGCCCTTCGTTGGGCCCGGACGCCACCGGCCTGGGCTGGATCTACGAGTACGCCTTGGTCGATCGCACGGGACAGCACGACCTGGGTCAATTGCGTGCCTTGCAGGATTGGTTCCTGCGCTACCAGCTCAAGACCGTGCCGGATGTGGCCGAAGTCGCCGATCTGGGCGGCATGGAGCGTGCCTGGCAAGTCGTACCGGATTCGCAGCAGTTGGCCGCGCGTAACCTCACCGTGGCACAGCTGGTCGAGGCGATCCGGGCGACCAACGGTGCCAATGGCGGCTCGGTGATCGAGCAAGGCGAAGCCGAACTTATGGTGCGCAGCGAAGGCTACCTGCGCAGTCGCGAGGACTTCGAGCGCGTACCGATCACGTCCAACACCGTCGGTATACCGGTACTGCTGCGCGATGTCGCCTCGGTGCGGCGGGGCCCCAGTTTCCGGCGTGGCATCACCGAGCTGGACGGCCAAGGCGAAGTTGCCGGCGGTGTCGTCGTGCTGCGCACGGGCAAGAACGCCAAGGCCGCGATTGCCGCCGTCAAGGCCAAGCTGGAGGAACTGAAACACAGCCTGCCAGCCGAGGTGGAGATCGTGCCGACCTACGATCGGTCGCAGCTGATCGACGCGGCCGTGGAGAACCTGTGGGGCAAGCTGCTGGAGGAGTTCATCGTCGTCGCGCTGGTGTGCGCGCTGTTCCTCGGCCACATGCGCTCGGCGCTGGTGGCGGTGATCACGCTGCCGCTCGGGGTGCTGACCGCGTTCATCGTGATGCACGTGCAAGGCGTCTCGGCCAATCTGATGTCACTCGGTGGTATCGCCATTGCCATCGGCGCGATGGTCGATGCCGCGGTGGTGATGATCGAAAACACCCACAAGCATCTGGAGCATTGGCGCGATGCGCACGATGGACAGGAACCTCAGGGTGCGGCGCGCTGGACGTTGGTCGCGGAGTCGGCTGCCGAGGTGGGCCCGGCGCTGTTCGTGAGTCTGTTGATCATTGCCCTGTCGTTTGTGCCGGTCTTCGCACTGGAAGGCCAGGAAGGCAAGCTATTCAAGCCGCTCGCCTTCACCAAGACCTACGCGATGGCCGCCGCAGCGGGTCTCGCCGTCACCCTCGTGCCGGTATTGATGGGCTACCTGGTACGAGGACGGATTCGGGCGGAGCGCGACAACCCGCTCAATCGAGGCTTGATCGCACTGTATCGACCGATCCTGGAAGCGGTGCTGCGCTACCCGAAGGCCACGCTGGTCCTTGCGGGCATTCTGTTTCTTAGCGCCGCCGTGCCTTTCAGCCGGCTGGGCAGCGAGTTCATGCCGCCGATGGACGAGGGCACGCTGCTGTACATGCCCACAGCGCTACCGAGTCTGTCGGCCGGTAAAGCGACGCAACTGCTGCAGCTCACCGACCGCATGATCAAGACCGTGCCCGAGGTCGATCACGTGTTCGGCAAAGCCGGTCGCGCGGAGACCGCCACCGATCCGGCGCCGCTGGAGATGTTCGAGACCACCATCACCTTCAAGCCGAAGGACCAATGGCGGCCGGGCATGACCATGGAGAAGCTCAAGGTCGAACTGGACGAGGCCGTGCACGTCCCCGGATTGACGAACCTGTTCGTGCCGCCGATCCGCAACCGCATTGACATGCTGGCGACCGGCATCAAGAGCCCGATCGGTATCAAGGTGCTCGGGCCCGATCCCTCTACCCTGCAGACGGTGGCCGATCAGATCGAAACCGTGGCTAGGAAGGTGCCCGGCGTGAGCTCAGCCATTGCCGAGCGGGCTCAGGGCGGTCGTTACGTCGATGTGCATATTCGTTCCGAGGATGCGGCCCGCTATGGCCTGAGCCAGCAGCAAGTGCAGGCGCTGATCGCGACTCTGGTAGGCGGCGATCCGATCGGTCAGACCGTGCAGGGACGAGAGCGCTATCCCATCGTGGTGCGCTATCCACGCATCGAGCGTGACTCCGTTGCGGCCCTGCGACAGTTGCCCATCGTCACGGCCAGCGGGGCGCAGCTGACGCTTGCACAGGTCGCAGACATCACGCTCGACGTGGGGCCGCCGATGCTGAAGAGCGAGAACGGGCAGTTAGCCACGTACGTCTACGTTGATACCGCCGGCCGTGACCTCGGCGCGGTCGTGGACGATCTGCAGCGCGCGGTGGCTCAACAAGTAAAGTTGCCCCCCGGCATAACGGTGGCCTGGTCGGGGCAGTTCGAGTATCTGGCCAGTGCCATGGAGCGGCTCAAGCTTGTGGTACCGATCGCGCTGGTCATTATCTTCGCGCTCATTTACGCCGTGTTTCGTCGCGCCAGTGAAGCGGCCTTGATCATGGCCAGCGTGCCGCTGGCACTCGTTGGCGGGCTATGGTTGATCTGGGTGCTGGGACACGCGGTCTCCGTGGCGACGATGATCGGCTTTATCGCGCTGGCCGGCGTCGCTGCCGAGTTCGGTGTGGTGATGCTGCTGTACTTGCGTCACGCCTGGGAGCATCACCTCTCGCTCAATCTCCAAGCAGGCCTCCCCGAGCTGGAAGATGCGATTCGCGAAGGTGCCGTGCAGCGGGTGCGGCCCAAAGCGATGACCGTCGCGGTCATCCTCGCGGGCCTCTTCCCGATTCTGTGGGGCCACGGCGCGGGCTCAGAAGTCATGCAGCGCATCGCGGCCCCCATGGTGGGCGGCATGCTGACCGCTCCCTTGTTGTCGATGCTGGTGATTCCCGCGGCCTTCTTGCTGATGACCCGGCGCCGTCTGCGCCGAACCACCTGAACTTCCCACGGCTCAGGAGATGCCTCCCGTTGAAAAGGCGGATTTTTATCCCCGGTCCCGCAGTGCCTCGATTACTTCCCTGTATCCGACGACGGGCCCTTCTCGCGGGGCCAGGCAGCGGCAAGACCAAGACGCTGGCGACAGCCATCGCGAGGGTCCTGGTCGAGGATGTGGTTGCCCCCGAGATGGGGGCTGGACGCATTAGCCGTGGCTTGATCTCCGCGTCCGGGGTATGCATGTTCGGAGGCGTGGCCAATTTATGGTTTAAGCGCTCGGCCAACTTATGCTTTAACGAACAACGACATCCGCGCAACATGATCGGCGTGGAGATTCTTGCGGCGTGCCGGGATGACGCTAGCCCCATGGAGCACCACCGCCTGAGTGAGTAGTCGGCGATGACACCGCTCCCATAGGGTATGGAACGCATTGGCGCGTACATACATGGTCAATTAAATTGAGCAACCAATCGTCGTCTTCGCGGCTGCATTGCGTTGGCACATCCTGAAAGGCCTCATCCGCCGACCGGAAGAATTCTTGCTCGCCTGGATTCTTGGATCGCAACAGTTCAATCACTGCCTCGATGCAACATAGCATGCCGCGTAAATCCTGCCTTGATTTCAACATTGCGGCGTCCCTTAGCTGGAGCGATAGAAGACCTTCCTTCCTTCAGTGTTAGCGAAGATCGGAGGTCTCGTGGATTCGATGATAGTCGTCAATACTTAAAAAAATGCGTTGCCTTTGCGACTGATGTGTTCGCCAGCTTCGGTCAAATCGCGATCTATGGCATTCCCGAATACCTTCCTCCACAGTTGCTAGGGATGATCCCGACAAACGCTGGTGGCTTCGGTGACGTAGGGAAGGCGAGAGATGTATTCAAAGAGAATGAGATCGATCCGCTGATGGTCCGGATGCTTGGAGTTAATGATGTGCTTGGAACAAAATTTTTAGCTTTAGAGGCAACGTATAACAAAGAAGGCGGCCGATGGCCGCCTTCTTTGTTAGCAAATTACGAGGGGCGTCGATATCCCGTAGGCAAGGCATGGAATGTGAACTCCAGTCCCATATCCGCTAGCTGTTGCTTTGCGGCATTCAACAAGTGAGTGGCGCTCTCAGTAGGCTTGTACTGTTGCACTAACTCGATGCGGATCGGGAGGTTCTTGGCCTCGGGCAGCACTTCTAGAATCTGGCCAGATCTTATGAAGTCTAGGTAACTCGAAATCTTCTGCTCAAAAAGACGGATGTGATCCTTTTCATCTTCCCAGTCGAGATGGTCGGAGATGATGAGAACTGCCTTCTGTTCTCTTTCTGACAGGGCAACGTGGTCAATGACGCCGGATTTGTCAATGCTCATTACTTTTTGCTCGAAGGTAGGTTCGAAGGTCGCACAATATTAACCGATGTTGGAGGGATCACTGTTCCCGCCGGATAGTGAGGGTTTCCGTTGTTTCCCACCTGGTACGCCCCCGCTTTCGTAGACGGTTAGCTGCTGGATTTTGAGTTAGCCGCCTCGAACATCATTGGCGCAAGGCCACCCAGATGTCCATGTCGGCGTTGTCGGTTGTAGAAAACCTCGATGTAAT
>NZ_JAHFVJ010000024.1:0-20991 GCF_018599165.1 Dyella sp. LX-66 | reverse complement strand
ATTACATCGAGGTTTTCTACAACCGACAACGCCGACATGGACATCTGGGTGGCCTTGCGCCAATGATGTTCGAGGCGGCTAACTCAAAATCCAGCAGCTAACCGTCTACGAAAGCGGGGGCGTACCACCTCTGGGGATGGATCACAGCACGACCCTGTTGAGCCACGCGGCGCATTCACGCCTCGCTCCTGGCCATGACGACACCGGCAAGCCGGCGCCTAATTGGCATATGGCTGTACTGGTCGGTGCTGGCGGCATCATCAGTTCCGCCGACGACATGCTGCTCTACTTGAAGGCCAACATGGGACTTCTGAAGACGGACTTGTATCCCGCGATGCAGCTTGCCCAGTCGCCGTCACCCTATGTTCCTCGCAGGCCGATCGGTGAATTGGGGTTGGCGTGGATGATCGAGCACGCGAATGGAGGGGACCTCATCGAGCACAATGGAATGACGGGCGGCTACGCGAGCTACGTTGGATTCACGGCCGACCGCAAGCACGGCGTCGTGGTACTCACCAACAAAGCGTTGGCCGTCGACAACCTGGGTCAGGCTGCTCTATCACCCGGCATCGTGCTCGTTTCCATGCGTAAGCACCTATCGATGTCCGCAAAGGAGCTGGACGAATACGTTGGACGCTATGAACTCTTGCCTGGATTCGTTCTGACGGTATCCCGCAGTGATGCTCAGCTAAAAGCGCAGGCCACCGGGCAGGGGGCTTTCCCTGTGTATCCGAATGCAAAGGATGAATTCTTCACCAACGCGACAGACGTAAGCCTGAGCTTCAAGCGGGATGCGCAAGGGAAGATCGATGGCGTGGTAGTACACCAGGGGGGCGACCATCCTGGGCGTCGCCTTGCGCCAGGCGAGGGTGACGGCGGTGGCAAGCCGGATCCCTCTGCAGCTAAGACTGAGGGCTCGATTCACTGAGTGGGTTGGAACGGAGATCAAGGTTCTGCAAGGCAGATCCTCCTGGACCGTCCGCTGATCAAGCTGCTGTGGAAACCCAAGACCCGAGACTGACTCTTGCCTACACCTCCCCATTCGCGTTTGATCACCGCAGCGGCTAAAGCGGCCCTCCGTCCTCTCGGCTGCATGCAGAAAGGTCGCTCCAGAACTTGGCTGGATGACCAGTCATGGTGGGTCGGGATGGTGGAGTTCCAGCCATCCGGCTGGGATAAAGGGAGTTATCTCAACGTTGGGGCGTGCTGGCTCTGGTACGAGAAGGATTTCTTGTCGTTCGATGCCGGATCCAGGGTTCAGAACTTCCAGGCCTTCGTAAACGATGAGCAGTTTGCGCTGGCGGCCAAAGAGTTGGCTGAGCAGGCGGCCCAGGAAGTCATCGCTTTGCGCGAGCGCTTTCCATCGCCTTCGCATGTACAGGCCTGGCTCACGGCGAAGCCGCCGGTATCTATATGGGATCACTACCATGTGGCTGTGTCGGCCGGATTGGCCGGGGCGACGGAGCAGAGCAAGCGAGCTTTCGCCGATGTGATTTCTAGTCCGGTAGACAGGTCCTGGGCGGCTGAAATCAAACGGCGCTCCATCGAGTTCATGCGCTGCCTGGAACTTGGCGATGGATTTGAGGCAGAGATCTTGGATACGGTTAGACGTGCAAGAGGGTTGCTGGGACTTCCGGTAGCCGCGCCTGGTCGATCGAAGATAGCGGGGCGAGGCGGCTAGCTGTGCCAACGCGCGCTTTGGGTCCAGGAGGGAAGGTGCCGACGAAGATCACGCTTAAACAAGTTTGGGGAGCTTTTGTAAATCAATCGACGTTGGAAGACGCGGCAGATTGGATGGCCGACTTGGCCCGCGACGATCAGTTCATCCGGGCTGAGATCTTCGATTGCCTCATTGGGGCTGAAGCATGGAGTGGTGATCTAAGTGAGCTGGTGTCTGCTGTTAACTGCAGCGGATATCAGGTCGGATCCATCCAAGAGGCAAAGGACATGTGCTCTGAGCTACTTCGCTTGTTTTCGGAAAGACTTGAGCGATTCCAGTAACGGTGTCAGGTCCACTTTCTTTGCAGAAAATTCTTACGGGGAATCGCGTGAAAACTATTCATCGATACATTTTGGTCTTGATGGTTGCTCTTCTTCCAGTGAGTTCCCTCCTGGCTTCCGACACGGCAGCTCTATCGGGCGATGAGGAAATCACTCGATACCTTAGGGAAGCGCAATTTGCATCTTCGTATAGGCACGGAATTGAGGTCTTTGTTGCGAAATCGGGTCGATCAAACTCGGCGCTTCGGGCGATTTTGACCGCGTCAGATGAGGAGATCATCACCGCCGTATTGCCGGCGTATCGGCAAGAGTTGACTGCTGAACAGGCTCGCGCTCTCGCCGACTTTTATGCCTCTGACGTGGGTAAAGCCATGACGCGTCAACAGGTCGCAAGCATCGACAATCCCGGCGTGCCACTGAATCTCACAAAATCGCAGCAGCGATCTCTGACAGATTTCATGGCAACGGATGCGGGGCAGGCTGCCCTTCGAACAAATCAGAAGGCGTTCTTACTTAAGGTAAATCAATGCATTGGAAATGCATTCAATGTCAAGGAGTCTTCTGGGAAATAACATGGGGACCTTACTTCTTCGCAATATTGATGCAACATCCTGCGACCGACCCATGGCGGATGTTATAGGGGCGCAGACTGGTGCGGCGCGGGAGGGACGTAGAAAGTGAGTTTGGCGGGAAAAATGTTGCGTCAGCATTCTTTGGTCGTCGGGCACCACTACTCAGTAACGATCTCCTTTCGAGGACTTGTCGGTTCAGCGTTCGAGGAAGGCCAGTCCTACGAATTGTTGGATGTGAGCTATAGCCACTACGACGGTTGCACGGTTTTCACGTTCAGAGGAGACGGTTCGACTTCCATCCAGTGGTGGTGGTCTGACGAAGAGCCGGATGCGCTGTGCACCGAAAGATTCCGCGAGTCCGAGCGACGGCCTTCTCACCAAGACGAGTCTTATGCATCGGAGAAAGCGTGACGGCTGAAGATATCTGGGACTATCACGTGGCCTCGGGGCTTCCGCTGAGCCGCGCGAAGGAATTGCTGTCTGCGATGCCGCCGGATATACGAGAGCGTGTTCTATTGGCGGTCAAGCAGAAAGGTGGGCGCAGGCTACTAGTCGACCCCATCGAGATAGATTCGGCTTTGGCGGAATTAATTCGCAGGGCTGAAGCCGAGGCAAACCGTGCTGCGGATTCGGCGGGCCACCAAGGCAAAGGTCGATGTCACTTTGTCTGGTCGATGCAGAAGCGAATCTTGGCTGAGCGCCACGGCATTTCTTGGCTTTCACCTGCGGATATGAATCCAGCGGTGGTTTTCGACTAGGTCGGCTAAAGTCGGTCCTGTTATCGTCGTCACCGGAATGCCCCCTTCAGATCGCGCGTTTCCCATAAGGTGTGCAGCGGACGCCCTCGGAATTCGAGATCGCGGCAATAAATCGAGCATTGATATCGATCATGGTGACGCCATCTAACGCCATCTCAGCAGTCGATCTAGCCTTCGGCCCATTGCCAAGGCCCGAGCACTTCACCAACTTCGAGCATTGCCAGGAGTGCGCAGAGCACGATGAGCTGCTGAGGAACCGCACGCGGGAAACGCTCGCGTTTGAAGACGTCGGGAATCCTGGTTGGGACCCGATGTGTTTCTCCACCCCGGAAGGGCTGGCGTTCTACCTGCCGTCGTTGGCCCGTCTCGCATTTGCCGAGCCTCCCTATGGCTACGACTGGTACGGGCATCAGTTGCTTTTCCACCTTTATTCCGGCGGGTTGGAAAATGCGCTCTATACGTATTGCAAATCGATGCAGAGGGAAGCGGTTGCCGCACTTATCGGCGCCATGATCGATTCGAGATTTTCTGATATCGAATCAAGTTCCAGCGAAGACGAATTTCTTCGTGCACACGAAATCTGGTCGCACGGCAGGTCCTGATAGGGCTGTGGGCGCTTGCGGCATGGGATTCAACCGCGGAGCACCGTGCCTCAACAGCGAATACTCCGAAAACCATCAGACAATTCTGTAAATCACACCACTCATGCGCAACTCACGGTTGCACCTACAGACAGGCCGACTGGCCTTTGATACCTTCCGAGATGTTCCCCGCGCAGTGACGTCAAGACGCAACGCGGGCAACCATGGCAGCAATGCTGTGAAAGCGCGAGCCAAGGGTGCTACCAACACCCCTGACCCGCTAACCATCACCAACTAGATGAGAGTTGATCATGGCTACCCCAGATCATACGGTACTTGCACGCTCGCCGATCCCCTCGGCGACCTCCTCACCGCACATCCCGGCCGTCCGACGATCTAGCGGACAGGGTTGAAGCACCGCGGTTTAAGAGTTTTCGCAGGAATTATCCGAGCCGTACTCACCCGGCGCGTTGCCCTGTGCAACGGCGAAACCCTCTGACACCGCAAACCCCTTCATCAATCCAGCCGCCCGGGGCCTGAGCACAGGCCACCGGTGAACCTTCGAGTCCGTGTGGTCGCGGCACGCCGTGCTGTCTGGCGGCGTGCCGTTCTCGGAGCGAGGGCGCGGCATTCCCTTGGCAAGGAGTTGCTTATGAACATGTACGGCGAGCCGTGGATCACCCGTCACACCCACTACTACTCCGACCCCGAAGCGGGCCCGGATGCCTTGCTCAACGACGCCACCGAATGGCTGGCGTACGCCCATGTGTCCCTCCAGTTCCTCTCCGAACGGGTCCACGAGCGCGGCGGCGCGGATGCACGGCGCCTGCCGATCATGCTGGATGGCATCGCTGCCTTGATCGAGATGGGCGCACGCTGCGCCACTCAGGCGCATCTGCGCATGCAATGGGAACAGGTGCGTGACGCGGCTGAGCAGCCTGACGAGGTGTCCAGCGATATGGCGTGCGATGGCGTCGATAACTAGAGACGTCTGAAACCTGCTGGCGGCGCGCTACAACATTGGCCGCACTTCCATCACCGCCGCCAGCTTCTCCATCAACTCCCCATGCGTAAACGGCTTCGCCAGCATCTGCAGCCCCGGATCCAGCCTCCCGTCATGCACGATCGCCTGCCGCGCATACCCGCTGACGAACAGCACCTTCAGCGCCGGACGCAGCGCCAGCGCCTGTTCCGCCAGCTCGCGGCCGTTCATGCCGGGCAGGCCGACGTCGGTGAACAGCAGGTCCACCTCCGCATGCTGCGCGAGCAGCAGCAGGGCGGTTGGCGCATCTTCGGCGGACAGCACCTGGTAGCCGAGTTCGTGCAGCAGCAGGCAGCTGTAGTCGCGTACGTCGGGGTTGTCTTCCACCACCAGCACGGTGTGTCCGCCGGCGACCTCGGGCAGCGCGGGCCGCTCGATCTCCGTCACCGCCTGCTCCGCGGTCAGCCGCGGCAGGTAGATGCGCACCGTGGTGCCGTGCCCGGCCTCGCTCTGCAGCGTGACGAAGCCGCCGGACTGGCGCACGAAGCCATACACCTGCGACAGGCCCAGGCCGGTGCCGTGGCCGGTCGGCTTGGTGGTGAAGAACGGTTCGAACACGCGCTCGCGCACGTCGGCCGGCATGCCGCTGCCGGTGTCGGCCACGCTCAGGCGCGCATAGGCGCCGGGTGCGGCCTCCTGGTCGGCGTCGCGCACGGCATCGGCATCGAGTTGGATGTTGGCGGTCTCGATGCGCAGGCGTCCGCCTTCCGGCATGGCATCGCGCGCATTCACCACCAGGTTGAGCAGGGCGCTTTCCAGCTGGTTGCCGTCGGCGTGCACTTGCCACAGATCGTTGGCTAGCACCGTTTCGATGGCGATGTTTTCGCCCAGCGTGCGCGCTAGCAGATCGGACATGCCCAGCACCAGCCGATTGGTATCCACCGGCCGCGGTTCCAGCGGTTGCCGCCGCGCGAAGGCGAGCAGGCGCTGGGTGAGGGTGGCGGCGCGGCGTGCGCCGAGCATGGCGTTGTCGGCAAAGCGGTGCACGCGTTCGGGCGAGCCTTGCACACCCGGGCGCTGCATCAGCTCCAGGTTGCCGATGATCACGGTCAGCAGATTGTTGAAGTCGTGCGCGATGCCGCCGGTGAGATGGCCGATCGCTTCCATCTTCTGTGACTGGCGCAGTTGCTCTTCCGCCTTGGCGCGCTCGGCGATCTCGCTGGCGACGCGCTCTTCCAGGGTGGCATTGAGCCGGCGCAGCGCTTCGCGCGATTGCAGGATGTCGCGCTGCGCATCCAGCAACTGGCCGGTGCGGTGGCGCAGGCGCCGTTCGGTCTGTTCGGCCTGTTCGCGCAGCGTGCGTTCGCGCTCGGCGGTCTGGCGGCGCACCGCGGCCAGCGCGATATGGCTCTGCACGCGCACCAGCAGTTCGCGTGCGGTGAAGGGCTTGACCAGATAGTCGTCGGCGCCGGCCTCGATGCCTTCGATCTTCGCTTCCTCGCCGGCGCGCGCCGAGAGCAGCACCGTTGGCAGCAGGGCGAACGCGGGGTCGGCGCGTAGCGCCTGCACCAGGGCCAGGCCGTCCAGGCGCGGCATCATCACGTCGGCCAGCAGCAGCGACGGCCGTTCGCGGCGGATCGCCGCCAGCGCCGCCTCGCCGTCGGCCACGCAGGCCACGCGCCAGCCGGCTTCCTGCAGCAGGCGCTGTACGTACTGGCGCATGTCCTGGTTGTCGTCGGCGAGCAGGATGTATTCGCCACTGGCACCTTCCGGCGCCGGCACGTACGGCGCGGGCGCCACGCTGGCGGGCAGCCATTGCGCGGCTTCGTCGACATAGGGCGCGGCATGGCGGGCGGGCAGGGGCGTGCTGTCGGATTCGATCACGCGCGCGGCATCGAGATGCGCCTTGCCGGCGGGAATGCGCACGGTAAGCGTGGTGCCGCGGCCTTCGGCGCTCACGGCCTCCAGCTGGCCGCCATGCAGCCCCACCAGTTCGCGCACCAGGGCCAGGCCGATGCCGCTGCCTTCGATGCTGCGCCCGCGCGCGCCTTCCACGCGGTGGAAGCGCTCGAACAGGCGCGGCATCTGTTCGGCGGGAATGCCGGTGCCGGTGTCGCTCACCTCCAGCGCCAGGCAGCCCTCCTGCGGCGACAGGGTCACCACGATGCCGCCTTCGAAGGTGAACTTGAACGCGTTGGAAACCAGGTTCAGCACGATCTTTTCCCACATCTCCCGGTCCACGTAGGCCGGCGGCAAACCAGCGGGGCAAGCCACGGTAAGCATCAGCCCGGCCTTCTCGATGGCGGAGCGGAAGCTGCTGGCCAGGTCGGCGGTGAGCGTCGAAAGGTCGGTGGGTTCGTAGCGCGCCTGCGCGCGGCCCGCTTCGATGCGCGCGAAATCCAGCAGCGTGTTGACCAGTTTCAGCAGGCGCTGGCCGTTGCGATGGGCCAGTTCCACCAGGCTGCGCGATGCGTCCGGCGCTGCTTCCGCGCGCGCCAGCCATTCCTCCAGCGGCCCCAGCATCAAGGTCAGCGGCGTGCGGAATTCGTGGCTGACGTTGGAGAAGAACAGCGTCTTGGCCTGGTCCAGCCGCGCCAGTTCCTGTGCGCGGCGGCGCTCCTGTTCCAGCGTGTCGGCCTGCGCGATGGCGGCGCCGACCTGGCCGGCGGCCAGTTCGAGAAACCCTGCGTACGCGGCGTCGTACAGGCGATACGGATTGAGCCCGACCACCAGCACCGCCGCGCGGCCGCGTTCGCCCGCCGGCGCGATCGGCAGCAGCACCGCCTGGCTGGGCGGTAATGGCCAGGCGCCGCGCGGCAGTGGCACACGCAAGCGCGAGGCGAGGTCGTGCAGGTGCAGCGGATGCCCCGCGGCCAGCGCGCGCGCCACCGGCCAGGCGCGCTCGTCGCCGGGCAGGATACGCAGCGGCGCGACGCTGTCGCCTGCGGAGGCGCCGCCACAGGCCGCCAGCACGAAGGTGGCATCCGCCTCGGCCACGTAGATCGCCGCGAACGGCACGTCGTGCACATTGGCGGCGAGCGCGGCGGCGCTGCGTTCGCAGCTGTCCTTCCAGCCGTGCGCGTGCATGGTGCCGGCCGCTTGTTCGCGCAAGCTGGCGAGTTGGCGGTCGCCGATCACGCGGCGGGTGTCGTCGGTGTTGACGCAGATGATGCCGCCGGGGCGGCCGTCGTCGTCGGGCAGGGGGCTGAAGGAGAACGTGTAGTAGGTCTCTTCCGGATAGCCGTTGCGCTCCATGATCAGCAACTGGCCTTCCACGTAGATGCCTTCGCCGCCGGCCAGCACCTGGGCCAGGCGCGGCGCCATGTAGTCCTGGATCTCCGGCCATACCTCTTCGACCGTGCGCCCCAGCGCCCACGGATGTTTGCCGCCGATGATGGCGCGGTAGGCATCGTTGTAGAGGTACACCTGTCGCGGCCCCCAGCCCAGCCACATCGGGTGGCGCGACGACAGCACGATGCGCACCGCTGTCTGCAGGCTGCGCGGCCATTGCGCGGGTGCGCCCAGCGTGGCGGACCAGTCGTGCGCCCGTATCAGCTCGCCCATCTGGCTGCTGCCGAGGAAGTCGGTATGCGCGCTGATCTCCACGTTCGATGCTCTCAAGAGGCAGACGTTTCTATTTGATTGTTCTTACGTGGTTGCAAAGTGAGCGACGTTGCGTGTGCAAATACTTTCGCAAGGCGGCCGGCTGTGATTTAGTTCACGTCATTGCGGCCGCGCCAGGGAGCGGTCCCGCCGATGCAGGAAGCGTCGCGCAGGTGGCGTGGATATCACGTCATCGTCACGCCAGCGTCGCGTCGGGCACGTTGCTATGCGCTGCATTCCAGCCTGTCTCGTTGGCGCCGGTTCACCATGCACGGTGTTGCCTGTCACCTATCTAGCCTCAAGGAGCAACGGCCCGCGATGGACAAACTCGAGAGCTTGATCGACCTGCTTACCCGCGGCCAACTGGAACGCGCGGAACTGGCGCAGCGCGTCGAGCGCGTGCGCAACGCGGCAAGCGATGCCGAGCTTGCCTGGCTGCACGGCGAAGGCGAGGCGCAACTCATGCAGGCCTCGCTGCTGTTCCGCCTGAAAGATTTCATGCTCACCAGCGACCAGCTGCAGCTGCTGCACGAACGCATCAGCGACAGCCTGGACGAACCGCTGCCGCCATTCCCCGCCGACCGGCGCGATTTCTGGTCGGACGATTACTTCGAATGGCTGGACGAGATCGTCGCCGCGCGCGGGCTGGAAGTGATGATGCTGCCCGACAGCGTGGACGACCGACTCGCCGCCCTGGTGGTGCGGCGCGAGGACACGCCGCGCGTGCTGGTGCTGGCCGATGCGCTGAAGCTGATCGTGGAGAAGTCGACGCAGCGGCGCTACGCCTGAGCCGTGGCGCGGCGCGTCCTCTTGCGACGCCGATCAACAACGGCGCGAGCGCAGGCGAGCAGACTGCGCCGTCCGCGCATGGACGCTCCGACGCTTGCGGTTTCATCCGGGTGTGCATGCGTGGCTGTCCATTCCGGACGTCCCCATCCGCACCCTACGGAGACCTGCATGAAGCATTCCCCCGCATGGAAGTTCGCTCCCCTCGTCTGCGCCTTGCTCGCCGCCTTGCCGTTGGCCCAGGCGCAAGCCGCAGGCCACACCTACTACGTCGCCACGAATGGCAATGACAATGCCGCGGGCACGCTGGATGCGCCGTGGCGCACCATCGGCCGCGCCGCGCGTGGCGTGATTGCCGGCGACACCGTGTACGTGCGCGGAGGTACTTACGCCGAGACGATCGACGTCGACACCTCCGGTTCCGCCGCGGCCGGTCCCATCGTGTTCGCCAGCTATCCGGGCGAAAAAGCCGCGGTCAGCGGCACCGGCCTCACCGTGCCCGCCAATGCGATGCGCGGCCTGTGGAACCTCAACAACGTCAGCTACGTGACGGTGCAGGGTTTCGACGTGGGCAACTACAGCACGTCCAGCACCACGGCCACGCCGGTGGGCATCTATATCAACGGCGGCGGCACCCAGGTGAACATCCTCGGCAACCGCGTGCACGACATCGCCAACAAGATCGAGAGCTGCCCCAACGGCAATGCGTTCGGCATCGAGGTCTATGCCAACGACGCAGCCAACTCGATCAACCAGCTCACCATCAGCGGCAACGAGGTGGACCATCTGCGCACGGGCTGCAGCGAGTCGCTCTCGCTCACCGGCAACGTCGAGCAGTGGACGATCAGCAACAACGCGGTGCACGACAACGACAATATCGGCATCGCGGCGCTCGGCTTCGAGACCATGTCCGGCCGCAACGGCGGCACCTTCCAGAGCCAGGCGCGCGACGGCGTGATCAGTGGCAACTCGGTGTACAACATCAGCTCGCAGGGCAATGCGGCGTATCCCGCGGGCGACTTCTCCGCCGACGGCATCTACGTGGAAGGCGGCACGCGGGTGACCATCGAGCGCAACGTGGTCAACCGGGCGGACCTCGGCATCGAGCTGGCCAGCGAGACCAAGAACAAGTTCAGCAGCGACGTAACCGTGCGCAACAACCTGGTGATGTTCTCCAACATCACCGGCATCTCGATCGGCGGCGCGGCTTCCGGCAATGGCGGCATGCAGAACGCCACCATCGTCAACAACACGCTGTTCCGCAACGACCAGCAGGCCAGCGGCAGCGGCGAGTTCCAGATCCAGTTCCACGTCAGCGGCACGGTGTTCGAGAACAACCTGCTGTACGCCACCGCCGACGGCCTGCTGGTGAACTTCTGGCCCAAGACCACCAATAACGCCGGCTATGCCAACCCGGGCACGATCGAGCACAACCTGTATTTCGCCGATGGCGGCGCGGGGAATGCCAACTGGGTGTGGCTGGGCAAGAGCTATACCGGCATCGCCGGCTACCGCACCGGCAGCGGCGCGGACAAGCTCACCTTGCTGGTGAATCCGCAGTTCGCCAGCCTGACCGTGCCGGACCTGCACGTGGGCAGTGGCTCGGCGGCGCGCGGCGCGGGGCTGGTATTGCCGGCGTCGACGGTGGGAACGGTGGATTTCGACGGGCAGCCGCGAGTGAATGCTGCGGGCAAGATCGATATCGGTGCTTATCAGCAGCCGTAATCCGCCTCACCCCTCATCTCCCTCTCCCCTCCGGGGAGAGGGTCGGGGTGAGGGGCCGGGCGGAGCGTAGAAGCGGAAGCGGAAAACGTGCGTCGCTCTGTCGATCCGTTATGGCGAGCACCCGCCCCTCATCCGCCTGCCGGCACCTTCTCCCCGGAGGGGAGAAGGGTTCACTAGGCGAAGTACTGCTTCAACCTTGCTTGATCGTATTCGCCGGCACAAACGTATATCCCATCGCCTGCAATCCCTCGACGACCTGCTTCAGATAGCTGATGTCGTAATAGGGATGGAAGAAGAAGCTCTGCACGCTGTCCTGCACCACCGTATTGACGTTGGCGCTGGCCAGGATGTCAGCCGGGAAGCGCGCCGGGTTGTTGTTGAACGCTTGAGTCTCAACGTTGCCCAGCTGCTCGCCGATCACCACGGTGCCGTAGATGTCGCGCACCAGGTAGGGGAAGAACTGGCCGTAGATCTTGGTGTAGTCCGGCGTGCCCGTGCCGCAGGCGCCGTTCGGGCACCAGCCGCCCGCATACAGGCCGCGGTCGTAGCGTGCGGAGAACAGGCTGTTGATGACCTTGTAGTCCACCGCCGAGGCTGCGTAATGCGGCGGCTCGAAGATGGTCGGCGCCAGGAAGCCGGCGGCGGCGAAGTCCATCAGGCCCTTGACGATGCGGCCCTGGGTCCAGAGCGCCGAATCCTCGGCCGGCGGCGCGTCGTACAGCACGTAGTTGTCGGGGCTGATGTGCGAGCGGTAGAACTCGAAATCGTCCGCCGACACGCCGCTGTAGGGATTGGCCACGTTGGAGTACTGATGCGTATAGCCATGCATCAGGATAGTGCCGCCCTTGGACTGCATGTACTTCAGTGCGCTCACCACGTTGCGCGCCTGCGACAGGTGGATCGCCTGCGGCACACCGTTGTTGTAGAAGCCCTTCGGGTCCAGGTAGTACGGAATCACCGCGACCGTGAACGGCACACCCTTGCTGGACAAATAATCGGCGATCGCGCGCAGCTGGGCCGGATCGTCGGTGGCGTTGACGTCCTCGATGCGCACCAGCGCCCGCTTGCGCGCCAGCATCGACGGGTTGGACACCTTGCCGATCAGGTCGGCCGCGATCAGGTAGCGATCGTTCATGCCGATATAGCTGAAGGGAATCTCGCCGATATAGGTGAGGTTCGCACCCTTGGTCGCCCAGTTCACCGTGCCGCCGGTGTCGTTGGTCGCCACGGCCACGGCCGTCGCCTTGGTCGGATCGGTGATGCTCGTCTGCAGCAGGCCCGACGGCACCGACAGCGCGTTGCGCTGGATCGCCACGCCCTTGTAGGTGACGGTGAGCGTATTGCTGAAGTCGAAGAACATCGGCGAGAAGCCATACTGCGCGGCGAAGTTCGGCGAGCGCGCGGCCAGCTGCCAGATGTTGTCGTTCATCCACAGCACCGGCTTGGTGGTGGCCAGCACGTCGTCGAGCATCGCGGTCGGCAGAGGTTCGTCATAGGTCGAACCGACATAGACCAGGCCGGTGTAGTTGTTGAGTTCACCGGCGGTGTAGGTGGCGGCCGTGTGCAGCGTGTACTTGCTGCCGTGCGAGACGAGATTGGCCGCCATCACCGCATACGCTTCGCCCAGCCAGGCCCACGCGCCGGTGCTGTCGTACAGCACCAGGGTGTTCTGCGCGGGGTTGGCGCCCGGTGCGCCGGCGAAGGCGTTGGCCGGAGGGCTGAGCAGGATGTTCAGCGATACGTTGCGTTGCACCGAACCGGCGGCGGTCAGCGTCGACACCGCTTTCTGCGCGCTCTTCATCGACGGTGCGACGACGAGCGAGCGCGGCGGCGCCGGCAGCAGCTGCATGTCGGCGTGTTCGGCAATCTGTGCGTAAACAGGAGAGGTCAAGCCGGCTGCCGTGGTTAACACCAGGGCGGCACTGGCGAGAAGAGACCTCAGGACGGAGGGCTTGAGGCGGGACCTGGTCATGGGAAATCCTCACATGCTGCGATGGAAATCGACGCAAGCCAGGAATGCCCCCGTGCTTGCGCGCATGGCGGAGAACGATTTTCCGAAGCCCAGGTCCCTGTTCCCGAGAGTGGAGAGGCATCGCCCCCAAGTTGAAGCTTACGGGCCTGGAATGCGCGTTTTTATTGGTCTGTCGAGGTATGGCTTTTAGTCAATCGTCAGGCAGCCCGGCGCGACCCCAATATGCGACCCGGACGCAACACCCATCGCAGGTCGAAAACCACCACGCGGACTCCTCAGCCGACACGTCTATCCGGGAACCAGGGACCCCGGACGACCGCTCTTCCCCGCCGTTTGCGCGGCGGAAGCGCGGCGCCGGACATCTGGGCCAGGACACGCGTCGCCATCCTTAAGGGGGAAGGAGTCATGCAGGACATCCTGATCATTTGCGGCACCCGCCCGGAAATCATCAAGCTCGCGCCGGTCTATCACGCGCTGCGCGACAGCGGCTGGGCCACGCCGGTGTGGTTGCATACCGGGCAGCACGACGACATGGCGCGGCAGATGCTCGCCTGTTTCGATATCCAGCCGGATATCGAACTGTCACGCGGAGGTGACACCCTGGCGCAGTTCAGCACCCGCTGCCGCGAACTGCTGGACGAAGTGATGGCCAGCCGGCCGTGGTCGCTGGTGATGGTGCAGGGCGATACCGAAAGCACGTTTCTCGGCGCGCTCGCCGGTTTCTATCATCGCGTGCCGGTGGCGCACGTCGAAGCGGGCCTGCGCACCTACGACCTGTCGCGGCCGTTCCCGGAAGAAGGCCTGCGGCAGATGGTCAGCCGCATCGCCAGTTTCCATTTCGCGCCGACCGCGCGCGCCTCGCAGGCGCTGCAGGCCGAAGCCGTACCGGACGAGCGCGTGTTCATCACCGGCAATACGGTGATCGACGCGCAGCACTGGGTGACGCGCCATCGCCGCATCCAGCGCGGACACGCGGGGCGCGGCCATCTGCTGGTCACCGCGCACCGGCGCGAGAACTGGGGCAGCGACCTGCGCGAGATCTGCTACGCCATCGCCGACATCGCCAGCCACCATCCGGAACTGGACATCCTGTTCCCGGTGCATCTGAATCCGACGGTGAGCAAGCCGGTGCACGCCATCCTGGGCGAACTGGGCAACGTGCACCTGAGCGGCCCGTTCGACTACCTGCGCATGCAGCAGGCGCTGATCGACGCGTGGCTGGTGCTGACCGATTCCGGCGGCCTGCAGGAAGAGGCGCCGACCTTCGGCGTACCGCTGCTGGTGCTGCGCACCGAAACCGAGCGGCCGGAAGCGATCGAAGGCGGCTGTGCGCGGCTGGCCGGCACGCGGCGGGCGTCGATCGTGAAGCAGATCGAGGACCTGTGGGACGACGGCGAGGCCTACGGCGCCATGGCGCGCGCGGGCAATCCGTTCGGCGACGGCCGGGCCAGCGATCGCATCGTGGATCTGCTGCAGGGGGCGCTGGAGGGCGGCGAACGCCGGCGCGAAGCGGTCTGACAGGGGAGTACACCGGGATGTGGTGGCTGGATGCATTCACGACCTACCTGTACGGCCTGAGCGTGGCCGTATCGGTGATCGCCATACTCATGCTGCTGAGCGGCATGGACGATCTGTTCATCGACCTCGTGTACTGGACGCGGCGCACGTGGAAGGCGCTGGTGGTGTACCGCCGGCACGAGCGCACCTACTACCACGAGCTGTACCGGCCGGCGGAAAAGCCGCTGGCCATCATGGTGCCGGCCTGGCACGAGACCGGCGTGATCGGACACATGGCGGAGCTGGCCGCCAGCACGCTGGACTACGAGAACTACCATATCTTCGTCGGCACCTATCCGAACGATGCGGATACGCAGCGCGACGTGGACGAAGTGAGCGCGCGCTTCCCCAACGTGCATAAAGTGGTGTGCGCGCGGCCGGGGCCGACCAGCAAGGCCGACTGCCTCAACAACGTGCTCGACGCGATTCTGCAATTCGAACGCCGCGCCAAGCTGAGCTTCGAGGGTTTCATCCTGCACGATGCCGAGGACGTGGTCTGCGCGATGGAGCTGCGCCTGTTCAATTACCTGGTGGGCCGCAAGGATCTGATCCAGATCCCGGTGTATCCGTTCGAGCGGCAGTGGAACAACTTCACCAGCCTGCATTACCTGGACGAATTCGCCGAGCTGCACGGCAAAGATGTACCGGTGCGCGAGGCGCTGGCCGGCCAGGTGCCCAGCGCGGGCGTCGGCACCTGCTTCAGCCGCCGCGCGGTGCTGGCCCTGATCGAGGAAGGCAACGGCATCGCCTTCGACGTGCAGAGCCTGACCGAGGACTACGACATCGGCCTGCGCCTGAAGGCGCGCGGCTTGCAGGAAGTCTTCGTGCGCTTCCCGGTGCTGCGCTACCGCAAGCACCAGAAGCCGTCGCCGTTCGGGCAGAGCCGGCGCGAATCGAACGTGATCTGCGTGCGCGAGTATTTCCCCGACCGCCTTTCGACTGCGGTACGGCAGAAGTCGCGCTGGATCATCGGCATCGTCTATCAGGGCTACCGCACCCACGGCTGGAAGTGGCGGCACGGCCTGGTGCTGAATTATTTCCTGTGGCGCGACCGCAAGGGCGCCATCGCCAACTTCGTCAGCTTCGGCGCGATGCTGGTGCTGGCGCAGCTGCTGATCATCGGCACGGTGCAGCAGCTGTGGCCGGGCGCGCCGCGCTTCCTGTCGATCTTCGAAGGTCAGCATTGGCTGGACATGGTGCTGTATGCCAATGCGGGGCTGATGGCCAACCGCATCCTGCAGCGCATCGTGTTCGTCACCGCGTACTACGGGGTGAAGCAGGGCCTGCTGGCGATCCCGCGGCTGCTGTGGAGCAACCTGGTCAACTTCCTGGCCAACTGGCGTGCGATCAAGCAGATCCTGCAGACCGGCGATCCGCGCCGCGTGGCCTGGGACAAGACCACCCACGATTTCCCCAGCATCGGCGGCGAGAACCGCTCCAAGCGTTCGCTGGACGAATTGCTGGTGACGCAGGGCGCGCTCACCGAGGCGCGGCTGCGCCAGGCGCGCGCGCAGCCGATCGAAGGCCTGCATCCGGGCAGCACGCTGATCCACCAGGGCGTGATCACCGCCGAGCAGCTGGCGCGGCCGATCGCCGAACAGGCCGGCGTGGACAGCGAGACGGTGGACGCCGAGACCTTGTCGCCGGAACTCTTCACCGCGATGCCCGCGGCCGTGGCCTTGCAGTACGCGGTGCTGCCGCTGCGGGTGGATGGCGGCACGCTGGTGCTGGCGAGCGAGTCGTACGTCGACCCGGTGTCGCTGGCGGCGATCGCGCGCAAGCTGGACCGGCCGGTGCGCTATGTGATCGCGCACAAGGGCCAGGTCACGGTGGGGCTGCGGCGCTGGTATGCGCAGTCGCCGGAGCGCGAGCACGATCCGCGCAAGCTGTTGGAAGCCGCCGCACGCAGCGGGCGCATCGGCGCCGAGCGTGCGCGGGAGTTGTGGGACGACTACGTTTCCCGGCAGGTGATGCTGGGCGAGATCCTGGTGGCGCAGGGGCACCTGGATGAAGTGGCATTCAAGGCATTGCTGTTGAGTCATGCGCGCAGCGGGCAACCGCTGGGTGCGTTCCTGGTGGCCCAGGGAGTGATCGGCCAGGACACGCTCGACCGCTTGCTGGCCCTGCAATCGGCGCTGCAACCCAGCCTCGCGGCGCTCCTGGAGAAGGAGGCCGCCCCGCCGGTGCAGCTGGTCAAGCAGTGGACGGAGCGCGTGGCATGAAACGCCCATGGCCGACTCGTTGTGCGGCCGCGCTGTTCGCCATGGCACCGGCCTTGCCGCTTTGCGCGGCGGGCCAGCAGCCGGACAGCGCCAGCCGCTATCAGCAATTCCTGTTGTATCCCCATCGCCAGGCCGGCTTCGCCGCGCTGCGCGCCAACGACGAGCGCACCGCGCTGGCCGAATTCGAGCGCGCCCGCGCACTGGCGCCGCAAAGCATCGACACCGCGCTGGACCTGGCCGAGGCGTATCGCCACTTCGGCCATGCCGACAAGGCGCGCACGGTGCTGGACGACCAGCGCCGCTATACGCCGGCCGATCCGCGCCTGCGCGCGCCACCGCCGGCCGAGGCCGCGGTGGACTGCAAGGTCGACAACCGCCCGGTGTGCCGCGCGCAACGCGGCTTCGACGCCTTGCAGGCGGGCGAGCTCGATCGCACGCAGGCGGAACTGGCCGCGGCGAATTTCGCCAGATCCAGCGAAGGCCTGGCACTGCGCCGTGCGCTGGTGCAGCGCTCGATCTATCTGGGCGATCGCAACCGCGCCGTGCAGCAGCTGGCGGCGCTGGATCAGCTGGGGCAGATCGGCCCCGACGAACGCGCGCAATGGTTCAACGTCTTGCTGATGCAGGGTAGGGCGCTGGAAGCGCGCGACCTGCAGGCGCGCGGCGGACTCGGCGCGCCGGCGCAGGAACTGGCCGTGGCGCTGGGTTTGTCCGCCGCGGGCGAGCGCAAGGCGCTGGAAGACTATCTCGCCGTGCACCAGCCGGCCTTCGACGACGAGAAGGACGAGCGGCAATGGGTGAACCTGCTGGCGCAGGTGGGACGCGCGCGGCCGGAACTGCTGGATCTGTACGAAGCGCGCTTCCCGGCCAATGCGGCCTGGCAGGCGCGTTCGTCGCTGCCGCTGGCGATGGCGCGCCATGACGATGGCGCGACGCAGCGCCTGCTGGCGCGGCTGCCGAAGGACAGTTATCGCGAGGAGCGTTTCTCGCTGGCGCTGGCGCAAGGGCGCTATGAGGAAGCGCGCGAACAGGCCGAGGCGCTGGTAGCGCAGCCGGACGGGCATCGCCTGCTCGATCCGCTGAGCTATCGCCTGATGGATGCCGGCGCGCCGGACCAGGCCGAGCGGCTGCTGCTGGCTTCGTATCCGTTCGGCGGCAATCCGCAGGCCGGCACCTTGTTCGCGCGGCTGGCGGTGCTGGCGGCAAAGCAATCCGCCGCCTTCTCCGCCGCCGACCGCGCGCGCCTGGCGCGGCCGCTGGAAAGCGTGCCGCTGCGCATCGTGCAGGTGCCGATCCTGGCCGCACTGCGCGACTGCGACGGCATCCGCCAGGTGATGTCGGACCTCTCGCCCGACTATCCGGCGGAACTGTGGCGCCAGCTCGGCGACTGCTACGGCAACGACCGCCCCGGCCTGGCCGAATACGCCTACGCCGAAGCGAACAAGCGCAAACCCGACCCCGACACCACGCGCGCCCTGGCTTACCAGGCCTACGGCGCACGCGACTACGCCACTGCCCTGCAGGCCTGGCGCGCGGTGCCGGTCGAACATATGAAGACCGACGACCTGCTCGCCGCGGCAACGACCGCGATGAGCGCCGAGCAACCCGGCGTGGCGCGCGCCTGGCTGGACAGCTATGCAGCGCAGGGCGGACGGCAGGACCACGCCTACTGGTGGCTGCGCGCACAGGCCGACGAGCCGCGCGACCCGGCGCTGGCGCGCACCGATCTGGACAACGCCATCGCACTGCATCCGGAAGCGCGCTACTACCAGCGCCTCGCGGCCTTGCAGACCCAGGCCGGCGAAACCCGTCCGGCCCTGCTCTCGCTGCAGCGCGCCGCGGTATTGGCACCGGACGACGACAAGCTTGCCGCGCAGCTCGGCTATGCCTATCTGCAGAACGGCTCGCCGGAATTGGCGGTGGTGCAGTTCGAGCGTGCGCATCGTGCCAACCCGGATGACGCCAAGCTCACCTGGCAGTTGCTCTACGTGCACCAGAAGCTGGGCGACAGCAGCCAGGCGCGCACCTATGCGGCGCAGGCGATCGACCAGCTCGACGCCGGCGGCACCGGCGCCGCCACGGCAACAGAGGCCGCACAGGACGAAGGTCAGCAGCGCTACGACCTGCGCCGCCTGCACGAGGACCTGGGCCGCAAGTGGCGCTTCAATGCCGACATGACGCTGGGTGACACGGTGTCCTCGGCGGCGAACGCGGCCAACCCTGGCCAGTCGTACCGCAGCTATTTCCAGATGGAAGGGCAGTACCGCTTCGATCCGCCGTGGAACGGCGCCGACATCAATACGCTGGCGGCCTATGCGCGCGTGTTCGCGGGTAGCGGCAACGGCGGCTCGGTGTGGCCGATCCATGGCTGGATGCTCGGCGTGGGCGTGCATTGGAAACCGTTGACCACGCAGAACATCGTGCTTTCCGCCGAGCAGCAGACGCCGGTGTCCGGCAGCCGCTTCACCCGCAACGATACCTTGCTGCGCGCGGCCGGCTCCTGGTCGTTCGGCCCGCACCTCAACGACGACTGGCATGCCTCCGGCGGCGGCTGGTGGTCGCAGAACTTCTACGTGGACGTGGCGCGCTATCTGCGCGCCAAGCAGACGGTGCTCACCGCCGACTACCAGCTCGGCTGGCATCGCAAGCTGGCCGAGGGACAGTCGATCGAGCCGTATGCGCGCGTGCAGTTCACCGGCATCGACCGCAACCAGGGCAGCTTCCAGCGCGACGGACGCGTGGGCCTGGGCGTGCAATGGAACCTGTGGTTCGGCGAGACGCGCTACGACGCGTACCCGCATCGCTTCAGCGTGGCGGTGGAAGGGCAGCATGCCTTCACCAGCTATCTGCGCGAGAAGAACGCGGTGTTCCTGATCGTGAGGACCGCGTGGTGAGCCGCGCGCGGCGGTGGTGGTTGATGGTGGCGCTGCTGCTGGCGCCGTGGCTGGCGCAGGCCACCACGGCGGTGTTCTACCAGCCGCAGACGCGCGACCGCGAGGTGGCGGTGGCGCAGTGGCCGGGGTGGTTCGCGCAGTTGCGTGCGCGTGGCTTCGACACCCTGGTGGTGCAGTGGACGCAGTATGGCGATGCCTTCGCGGATCCCGCAGGGCATGCATGGCTGTTGCAGCGGGTTCGCGAAGCGCGCGCCGCCGGGTTGCGCGTCGTGCTGGGGCTGCACAGCGATCCGGCGTTCTTCCAGCGCCAGGAAATGCCGGCAACGGCGCTGGACGACTACCTGCGTTCACTGGCCCGCCAGGATGCCGAGGCGGCGCGCCGTTGGGTCGCCGAGCTGGGCGAACAGGACATCGCCGGCTGGTACCTGCCGATGGAGATCGACGACCGCCGCTGGCGCGAGCCGGAAGCGCGCGAGGTGCTGCGCGATTACCTCGCGCTGGAGCGGCGGCAGCTGGACCGGGTACTGGCGCGGCCGGTGTTCGTGAGCACCTTCTTCGCCGGGCATATGGCGCCGGCGGCGTATGCGCAGCTGGTGGCGGATGTGCGTGGCAGCGGCGTGCAGGCGTGGGTGCAGGATGGGGCGGGGACGGCGCGGTTGAGCCGTGGCGAGAGTGCGGTGTATCTGGCTTCGGCGATGTCGTGCGATCGGAAAGGGGCTGCGGGTGTGGTGTATGAGGTGTTCCGGCAGACCGGGGGTGACGAGGCGTTCAAGGCGGAGCCGCTGGATGGGCGGGATGTGGATGCGGCCTTGGTGCAGCGGGCGCCTTGCGGGGGGGATACGGCGTTTTTTGAGTTGCGGTATCTGCCGGAGATGGAGGCGCTGCGGCGTTAGAAAGCCCCGCCTAGTGAAACCCTTCGCCCCTTCGGGGAGAAGGTGGCGGCAGCCGGATGAGGGGCGGGTGCTCGCGGTAGAGGTTCGACGAAGCGTCGCTCGCTTTTGTGCTGCCGCTTTATCGCTCCGTAGGTCCCCCTCACCCCAACCCTCTCCCCGCTGGGGAGAGGGGGCAGGTTGCGTGAAGGCTTGAGTTCCCTCGCCAAACCAGTGTGGATCCCTTCTCCCCTCCGGGGAGAAGGTGGCGGCAGCCGGATGAGGGGCGGGTGCTCGCGGCGGAAGAGCGACGAAGCGTCGCTTGCTTTAGTGCTCTCGCTTCACCGCTCCGTAGGTGTCCCCCTCACCCCAACCCTCTCCCCGCGGGGGAGAGGGGGCAGGTTGCGTGAAGGCTTGAGTTCCCTCGCCAAACCAACTGAGTTCCCTCGCCAAACCAGCGTGGATCCCT
>NZ_JAHFVJ010000023.1:0-30533 GCF_018599165.1 Dyella sp. LX-66 | reverse complement strand
CGCCGATGGTAGTGTAGCTTGCTATGCAAGAGTAGGTCATCGCCAGGGGCTTTATCCTAAAAACCCTCACCACCTCGGTGAGGGTTTTTTCTTGGCCTAAACATAATCACTTCATTAGCTCCGCCATCGGTGCGAGTTAATCCATCGAGATAATCGATGAAAAGGCGATGCTGGCGTCAGCATTGCAGGCCCGCGTGCATGGCAGATGCACCACTCATTGAAGCGCCCGACTCGAAGCGCTGAATGGGAGCATCAGCGCGATGCGCTATCAGTGCTTCCACGCCATGTAAGGCCTGTCGAATCGATCAGCTTGGCTGCCACGCGACTCATCAGTCAGCGTCGCCGGCTAGCATTGCCGCCACAGGTTTTGTATCCACCGCAGCTTGATCGATGCGATAGCGATGCAGAGCAACAGCAAAGCCATCGCGACCTGGTGATCGATCTAATGCCAGAAACGCAGAATCGACACCTGCTGCTCGACAGCTGACCCTGCCTCACCAACGCCAGGTGGCATCAGAAGAAGTGCCACGCCTCCAAGCTCCAAAACAAAAAGGCCTCCCACCCGGGAGGCCTTCTCACTTCAACTTGAATTAACCAACCCAAGTCAATTTGAATTAACTAACGTCAATCCAACCCATACCCAAACTGCTCCTCGAACTCCGCCGCAAACAGCGCGTAATCGAAGCGCTGATTCTGCGTTCCCGGATACTCGACCTTGAGCGCACCCATCAGCGAAGCCATCCGTCCGATCGTCGGCCAATCCTTCCCGCGCATGATCCCGAAGATCAGGCCCGCACGATAAGCATCGCCACAGCCGGTGGGATCCACCACCTTGCGCTCGCGCGCCGGCGGAATCTCGTGCGTGATGCCATCGGTATGAATCAGCGACCCACGCGGCCCCAGCGTCACGATGTACGCCTTCACCCGGCTCGCGATGTCTTCCGCACTCCAGCCCGTACGCGACTGCAGCAGCTGCGACTCGTAATCGTTGACGATCACATACGTCGACTTCTCGATCATCGAGCGGAATTCATCGCCGTTGAACAACGGCATCGCCTGGCCCGGATCGAAAATAAACGGCACATTCCGCGCCGAAAACTCATCCACGTGCTGCAGCATCGCATCGCGGCTATCCGGCGCGACGATCGCGAAACTGATCTCCGGAATATCCCGCACATGATTTTCGTGCGCGCTCAACATCGCACCGGGATGGAACGCCGTGATCTGGTTGTTATCCAGATCCGTGGTGATAAAGCACTGCGGCGTGAACTGATCGCCGAACTCGCGCACATAATCCAGGCGGATCCCGCATTCCTGCATATGTGCCCGATACGGGCCGAAATCCTGGCCTACCGTGGCCACCGGCAGCGGATCGGCGCCGAGCAGCTTCAGGTTATAGGCGATATTGCCGGCGCAACCGCCGAACTCGCGACGCATCCGCGGCACCAGGAACGACACGTTCAGGATGTGCACCTGGTCGGGCAGGATGTGGTTCTTGAACTGGTCCTGGAAGACCATGATGGTGTCGTATGCCAACGAACCGCAGATAACGGCAGACATGATTCGTGGGTGTCCCCGGGCTAGTGAACGGGCCGCGCAAGCGCGGTCGGACAAACAGCCGGGATACCGTCCCGGCCAAAGTTGCGAATTTTACCGATATCCGGTCGCCAGGGCGATCACCCTTTGAAAATTCGAACTCATGCGACCTGCGCGGAAGTTGGCATATCACCCCGTCGTACAAGGCTTTCTTAACGATATTGTCCTTGCGCGCAAGAGGCCGCGTCTTTAGACTGGCGCGCTTACTTTTTAGCCAGATCGACGCACGGCGGCCCCATGTTCAAGAAGTTTCGCGGGATCTTCTCCAACGACATCTCCATCGATCTTGGCACGGCCAATACCCTGATTTATGTGCGCGGACAGGGCATTGTTCTGAACGAACCTTCCGTAGTCGCTATCCGTCAGGATCGCGGCCCGGGCGGTCCTCGTGCCGTCGCCGCCGTCGGCAGCGACGCCAAGAAGATGCTCGGTCGTACCCCCGGCAACATCGCCACCGTGCGTCCGATGAAGGATGGCGTGATCGCCAACTTCTCCATGACCGAGGCGATGCTGCAGCACTTCATCAAGCAGGTCCACCGTTCGCGCCTGCTGCGTCCCAGCCCGCGCGTGCTGGTCTGCGTGCCCTGCGGCTCTACCCAGGTGGAGCGCCGCGCCATCAAGGAATCGGCCGAAGGCGCCGGTGCCCGTGACGTGTTCCTGATCGAGGAGCCCATGGCCGCCGCGATCGGCGCCGGCATTCCGGTGCATGAGGCGCGCGGCTCGATGGTGCTGGATATCGGCGGCGGCACCTCCGAAGTGGCGGTCATTTCGCTCAACGGCATCGTCTACTCGCAGTCGGTCCGCGTCGGCGGCGACCGCTTCGACGAGGCCATCATCAACTACGTGCGCCGCAACCACGGCACCCTGATCGGCGAATCCACCGCCGAGCGCATCAAGATGGAAATCGGCTGCGCTTTCCCGCAGACCGACGTGCGCGAGATCGAAATTTCCGGCCGCAACCTGGCCGAAGGCGTGCCGCGCATGTTCACCATCAACTCCAACGAAGTGCTGGAAGCCCTGCACGAGCCGCTGTCCGGCATCGTCGCCGCGGTGAAGTCGGCGCTGGAGCAGACCCCGCCGGAGCTCTGCTCCGACGTGGCCGAGCGCGGCATCGTGCTCACCGGTGGCGGCGCTCTGCTGCGCGACCTGGACCGCCTGATCTCCGAGGAGACCGGCCTGCACGTGATGGTGGCCGACGAGCCGCTCACTTGCGTGGCCCGTGGCGGCGGCAAGGCGCTGGAGCTGATCGACCAGCACGGCAGCGACTTCTTCGCCGCCGAATAAGCGCTAAAGGGGCAGGGGATGGCACTCGCTCGCGAGGACTCCTCGCCCCTGTTTGCCGGCACGGTTGCCGGCACCCTGCGCCTCATCCTCTATCTCGCGTTCGCCATGGTGCTGATGGTCCTGGACCATCGCAACGGCTGGATGTGGCGTATCCGCTACACCACCTCGGCCGTGGTCGAGCCGGTCTACCGCCTCGCCGGCATGCCCGCCGCCGGCATGCGCAACCTCAGCGTGGCCTTCGCCGACCGCCAGCTGCTCACCGAGCAGAACCAGCGCCTGCGCGAAGACCTGCTGCTGGCCAACGCCAAGCTCAATCGCATGGCCTCGGTGGCCGAGCAGAACGAGCGCCTGAAGGAACTGCTGGCCACCCAGCACAGCCTGGAACTCAACGTGCAGCTGGCCCGCGTCATCGACGTGGACCTGGGTAGCTACCGCCACCGCATGCTGGTCAACGTCGGCGAGCGCGACGGAGTGAAGAAGGGCCAGGTGGTGATCGACGCCCACGGCGTGATCGGCCAGGTGGTGGAAGTGATGCCGCGCACCTCGCTGGTCATGCTGGTGACTGACCCGGACCACGCCATCCCCGTGGTGGTCGAGCGCACCGGCCTGCGCACCGTGGCCTACGGCTCGCGCGACGGCGACCTGCTCAGCCTGCCCAACATCTCGATGGCCGCCGACGTGCGCCCGGGCGACAAGCTGCTTACCTCCGGCCTCGGCGGCCGCTTCCCGCCGGGCTTTCCGGTGGGCGAAATCCGCGGCGTGGAGCCGGGTGCCTCGGGCATGTTCCTGGAAGGCCGCGCGCGTCCCACCGCCGATCTGGACCGCAGCGAGGACGTGCTGATCCTGCACGACCAGGCCGAACCCGCCGGCCCGCCGGAACCCGCCACCCAGGCCGGCCCGCCAGCCGACCTCGCGCCCGCACCGGCCGCCACCGCGGCAACCCTGCCGCGCGTCGCACCCATCTCGGCCACTCCAGCCTCAGCAAACCCAGCCTCGGCAACCCCAGCCTCCGCGAGCACCGCGCCATGAACAAGCAACGCGTCGGCCTGCTCTGGTTCTCCGGCTCCCTGGCATTCGCCCTGCTGTCCATGCTCGTGCCGCTGCCCGGCGCGCTGCAGCCGTTCAAGCCCTACTGGCCAGCGCTGTTCCTGCTGTACTGGGCGCTGGAAGCCGGCGACCAGCGCGTGAGCCTGGGCCTGGCCTTCTGCATCGGCCTGTGCGCAGACCTGCTCGACGGCGTGCTGCTCGGCGAGCAGGCCATGCGCCTGTGCGCGCTGGTGTTCATCGCGCTGCGCTTCCGCTCGCGGCTGCGCTTCTTCCCGATGTGGCAGCAGACCCTGGCCGTGCTGGCCCTGCTGCTGAACGACCGCGTGGTGCTGCTGATCGTGCGCGCCTTCGCCGGCGAATCGTTCCCGCCCGCCACCTGGTGGATCTCGCCGTTCGTCGGCGCAGCGCTCTGGCCGTTCCTGTTCCTGCTGATGGACGACCTGCGCCTGCGGCTGCGCCTGCAATAGCGCCATGGCCCTGCGTCGCCGCTCGATCAAGGATTCCCGGGGCGAAAGCACCCTGTTCCGTTGGCGCGCCTTCGTCGGCTTCGCGCTGATCCTGCTCGGCCTTTCCGTGCTGGTGGTGCGCTACAGCTACCTGCAGGTGCAGCGCCACGACGAGTTCGCGCTGCGTTCGGAGAACAACCGCGTCAAGCCTCGCGCCATCCCGCCCGCGCGCGGGCTGATCTTCGACCGCAACGGCGTGCTGCTGGCCGACAACGTGCCGGCCTTCCGCCTGGAAGTGGTGCCCGAGCAGGTGCCCGACATGCCGGCCATGCTGGCCGGCATCCGCGACGTGATCCCGCTCGGCGATGACGACGTCGAAGCCTTCCGCAAGCAGCTCAAGCAGAACCGCCGTTTCGACAGCGTGCCGCTGAAGCTGCACCTCACCGAGGACGAGATCGCCCGCTTCGCCATCAACCGCTGGCGATTCCCAGGCCTGGACGTGGTGCCGTACCTCACCCGTCGCTACCCGTACGGGCAGCTGTTCGCGCACGTCATCGGCTACGTCGGCCGCATCGACGCCGACGACCTCAACCGCCTCGACCCGGATCGCTACAAAGGCACCAGCCACGTCGGCCGCAGCGGCCTGGAGCGCTCCTACGAAGACATGCTGCACGGCGAACCCGGCTACGAGCTGGTCGAAGTGAACGCCGACGGCCGCGTGCAGCGCGTGCTGGAAACCCACGCACCGAAGCCTGGCAAGAATCTGTACCTGAGCATCGACGCGCGCGTGCAGAAGGCCGCCACCGATGCCTTCGCCGGCCGCCCGGGTTCGGCGGTGGCGATCGACCCGCGCAACGGCCAGGTCATGGCTATGGTCAGCGTGCCCAGCTTCGACCCCAACCTGTTCGTCAACGGCATCAGCAAGACCGACTACGTCGCCTACACCACCGCCGAAGACAAGCCGCTGCTCAACCGCGCACTGAAGAGCGCCTACCCGCCGGGCTCCACGGTCAAGCCGTTCCTCGCGCTGGGCGGCCTGGAATACGGCGTGCGGCGGCCGGAAGACACCGTGCTGTCCACCGGCGAGTTCTGCATCCCCGGCCAGCAGCGCTGCTATCGCGACGACAAGCGCGGCGGCGACGGCACGGTGAACATGGTGCGCGCCATCCAGCTGTCCACCAACACGTATTTCTACAAGCTCGCGCTGGACCTGGGCATCGACCGCCTGAGCTCCTGGATGGGCAGCCTCGGCTTCGGCCACAAGACCGGCATCGACCTGCTCGGCGAAGTCGAAGGCATCCTGCCTTCACGCGAATGGAAGGCCACGCGCAGCAAGTACGGCTGGTTCCCGGGCGAGACCATCCTGACCGGCATCGGCCAGGGCTACTGGAACGTCACCACCCTGCAGCTCGCCCACGCTACGGCCACCTTTGCCGGCCATGGCACGCCGTATTCGCCACGCCTGGTGATGGCCACCTCGGCGGTGAAGGAATCGCGCGTGCCGCTGCCCAATCCGCCCAGCGGTCCCACCCTGATCCACAAGGACAACTACTGGAACGTGGTGAACCAGGGTATGGAGGCGGTGATCACCGGCGGTACCGGCAAGGGCCAGTTCACCGGCTTCCCCTATGTGGTGGCCGGCAAGAGCGGTACGGCGGAGCGTTTCTCCCGCCGCAGCAACGACTACGACAACAACAAGAACACCGCCTACCTGGCCACCCGCCACCGCGCCTGGTTCATCGGCTACACGCCCACCGACGCGCCGCGCATCGCCGTGGCCGCGATGCTCGAACAGGGCGCGTGGGGCGCGTCGGATGCCGGCCCCATCGTGCGCAAGATCATGGAAGCCTGGCTGGCCAGCCAGGGCGGCGCCGTGCCCGCGCGCAACGCGCCGGAGCAGGGCGGCCTGCCGGCCAACGCCAGCAGCGTGCCGGAGGTGCCGGAAGACACGCCGATGGCCACGCCCGCCGATGTGCCGGCGCAGTTGCCGTCAGACCATGACGACAGCAGCCAGCAGGACGACGGAGGCCATCAATGATCGACGAACTCCAGGTCCGCCTGACCCGCTTTCTGCGCCGCCTGCTTACGCGTCCGCGCATCGACCTGCCGCTGGCCTTCGGCCTGCTGCTGCTGGCCGCCACCGGTCTGGTCACGCTGTACAGCGCCAGCGGCGGCAGCATGGCGATGATCACCGGCCAGGCCGCGCGCTTCGTCATCGGCGGCATGCTGCTGCTGCTGATCTCGCGCATTCCGCCCTCGGTGCTGCGCGGCTGGACGCCCTGGCTCTACGCCGGCAGCGTGTTCCTGCTGATCGTGGTGGCCGGCGTGGGCGAGATCCGCAGCGGCTCCAAGCGCTGGCTCAATCTCGGCGTGATGTCGTTCCAGCCGTCGGAGCTGCTCAAGCTCACCGTGCCGATGATGGTGGCGTGGTACCTGCACCCGCGGCAGCTGCCGCCGTCGTGGAAGGACATCGTCACGGTCGGCATCCTCATCGGCATTCCCGCCGCCCTGATCGCCGAGCAGCCCGACCTGGGCACCGCCGTGCTGGTCTCCGGCGCCGGTGCGTTCGCGCTGTTCCTGTCCGGCATGGCCTGGTGGAAGATCGGCAGCCTGCTCGCCGCGGTGGGCGGCATGGTGCCGGTGGCCTGGCATTTCCTGCACGAATACCAGCGCAACCGCGTGCGCACCTTGCTCGATCCGGAGTCGGACCCGCTGGGCAACGGCTGGCACATCATCCAGTCGCAGATCGCGGTGGGTTCCGGCGGCCTGTTCGGCAAGGGCTGGCAACACGGCACGCAGTCGCGCCTGGACTTCCTGCCCGAGCACACCACCGACTTCATCTTCGCGGTGTTCGCCGAGGAATTCGGCCTGGTCGGCGTGGCCGCGGTGATGGCGCTGTACGCCTTCATCATCGGCCGCTGCCTGTGGATCGCCATGGAAGCGCGCGAAACCTATTCGCGCCTGCTCGCCGGTGCGATCGGCATGAGTTTCTTCGTGTACGTGTTCGTCAACGGCGGCATGGTCGCCGGCATGTTGCCGGTGGTCGGCGTGCCGATGCCGCTGATCAGTTACGGCGGCACCTCGGCCGTGTCGCTGCTCACCGGCTTCGGCGTGCTGATGTCGATCCACGCCAACCGCAAGATGCACGACTGAGCCGCGCCGCGGCGGTTCGCATCACTGAACCGGCTCCGCGCACGCCCGTTTTCTGCCAGGGTTTGCGCCGCCATGCGTGCTAGGCTCTTGCGCGCACAGCGTTTTACAGCGAAGTAGCCTGATGACCGAGATTGCCATGCCCCGTCCCCTGCAATGGATTGCCGCCCTGGGCCTCGCCGCCGCTGCCGCACTGACGACAGCCCAGGCCCAGACTCACCCGGGACAGGCACAGCTGGTCGCCGAAGTCGCCAAGGAAACCGGCAAGGATCCGGCCCGGTTGAACGCCTTGCTCGACGGCGCGAAGAAACAGCAGAGCATCCTCGACGCCATCAGCCGCCCGGCCGAAGCCAAGCCGTGGAAGGACTACCGGCCGATCTTCATCACCGACAAGCGCATCGACGACGGCGTCGCGTTCTATCTGCAGCACCGCGAGCTGGTCGAGCGCATCGGCAAGAAATACGGCGTGGCGCCGGAATACATCGTGGCCATCGTCGGCGTGGAAACCTTCTACGGACGCAACACCGGCAAGTACAAGGTGCTCGATGCGCTGGTCACGCTGGGCCTGTATTACCCGCCGCGCGCCACGTTCTTCCGCGAGCAGCTGAAGGTGCTGCTGAGCCTGCCGGACAGCATGCTCGCCGGTCCGCCGGATACGCTTACCGGTTCCTACGCGGGTGCGCAGGGCTGGGGCCAGTTCATGCCGTCGAGCATCCGCGACTTCGGCGTGGACGAGGACGGCGACGGCCACATCGACCTGCACGATTCGCTGCCGGACATCCTCGGCAGCGTCGCCAACTATTTCGCCAAGCACGGCTGGGTCACCGGCGCGCCGGTGGTGGCGCGCGCGCAGCCCGACGCCGCCGCGCGGCCGATCGAAGTGAAGGATTCCAAGCCGCAGTGGCCGCTGGAGCAGCTGATGGCCTGGGGCTATGCGCCGTTGCAGCCGATGGATCCGGGCCTGGGCAGCAGCCTGCAGTCGCTGCAGGGGCCGTACGGGCCGGAGTACTGGTTCACCTTCCAGAACTTCTACGTGATCACCAAGTACAACCGCAGCCCGCTGTACGCGCTGGCGGTGCACCAGCTCGCCCAGGCCATTGCCGACGGCGTGCGGGAGCGTCGATGAAACCCAGCCTCGCGCTGCCGCTGCTGGCGGTCGCCATGCTCGCCCTGGCCGGTTGCGGCGGCAGCAAGCCGCGGCCGTCGAAATCCGGCGGCTATTCGCCGGGGCGCAGCAGCAGCGGCGGGACGTATCGGCCGTCGCCGGATGGCGGTTCGCGCCGCGGCGTCGACGACGACGTCAGCCGTCCGCAGAGCAGCCGCTACCGCGACAACGCCGACAGCGTGCCCGACGGCCCGCCGCCGGACATCAGCAAGCTGGTCGAGCCCGTGCCGAAAGTGGAGCCGCGAGCGCTGTACGGCAACAAGTCGCCCTACAGCGTGCTCGGCCAGACCTACACCGTGCTGCCGAACGCGAGCGGCTACGTGGAGCGCGGCATCGCCTCGTTCTATGGCAACAAGTTCCACGGCTACAAGACCTCGAGCCTCGAGGAATACGACATGTACCAGTTCAGCGCGGCGCACAAGACGCTGCCGCTGCCGAGCTATGCACGCGTCACCAACCTGGAGAACGGCAAGAGCGTGGTCGTGCGCATCAACGACCGCGGGCCGTTCCACGACAACCGCCTGATCGATCTCTCCTACGCCGCCGCGGTGAAGATCGGCGTGTACCCGAAGGGCACCGGCCTGGTGGAAGTGCGCGCGATCACGCCGGGCGAGCCGCTGCAGGACCTGCCGCCGCCTCCGCCCGCGCCCGTCGCCAGCAGCAGCGCCGGTGCGCCGCCCAAGCCCGGCATCTATCTGCAGGTCGGCGCTTTCGCCGACAACGCCAATGCCGAGCGCGTGGCGCAGAAGCTGCGCAGCGCGAATTTCGCGCCGGTACAGGTGGTGGATGCCCAAATCAACGGCCGCAGCGTGCGGCGCGTGCGGGTGGGGCCCATCGCCGACGTCGACAGCGCCGACGAAGTCACCGCCAGGATCGAAGACATGGGACTGCCGCGTCCGCAGGTCGCGGTAGACTGACGCATTGCCCTTCCGGCGCTCCGGCGCCAGCCCTATCGAAACCGGACCTCTCAGAACGATGAATCTCCTCCGCCGTACCCTCGCTCCCTTTGCCATCGCCGCCCTGGTGATCGGCACCGCCGCCGTCGCCCAGCAGACGCCCCCGAAGCCCGCGCCCGTGCCGCGGCCGGTGGTGGCCGAAGCGCCGGTGCCGCCGCCGCCGGACGTGGACGGCAAGAGCTGGGTGCTGATGGACTACGCCACCGGCCAGGTGCTCGCCGCCAAGGACCCCGACGTGCGCGTGGAGCCGGCCTCGATCACCAAGGTGATGACCGACTACGTGGTCTCGGCCGAGGTCGCCAACGGCAAGATCCACATGAACGACCAGGTGACCATCAGCGAGAACGCCTGGCGCAGCGGCGGCGCCGGCACCGACGGTTCCACCAGCTTCCTCAAGCTCAACAGCCAGGTGCCGCTGAAGGACCTGCTGTACGGCATGATCATCCAGTCCGGCAACGACTCCGCCATCGCGCTGGCCGAGCACACCGCCGGCAGCGAAGGCGCGTTCGCCAACCTGATGAACGCGTACGCCAAGCAGCTGGGCATGGTCAATTCCAACTTCCAGAACGCTTCCGGCTACCCGATCGCCAACCACTACACCACCGCCCGCGACATCGCCCTGCTGTCGCGTGCGCTGATCCACGACTTCCCCGAGGACTACGCCATCTCGGCGGTGAAGGACTTCGAGTGGAACGGCATCAAGCAGCACAACCGCAACCTGCTGCTGTGGCGCGACCCCAGCGTCGACGGCATCAAGACCGGCCACACCGCCGCCGCCGGCTTCTGCCTGGCCGCCTCGGCCAAGCAGGGCGAGGCGCGCATGATCGCCATCGTGATGGGCGCCAGCAGCGAGAAGGCGCGCGCCGACGCCGCGTTGTCGCTGATGAACTACGGCTTCCGCTTCTACGAAACCCACAAGCTCTACGACGCCAACAAGCCGCTGGCCACGCCGCGCCTGTGGAAGGGCAAGGCCGACCAGGTGCCGCTGGGCGTGGGCGAGAACGTGCTGGTCACCGTCAAGCGCGGCGACTACGACAAGCTCAAGGCCACCGTGGACGTGCCCGCCACCCTGATCGCCCCGTTCACCAAGGGCCAGCAGATCGGCACGCTGCGCGTCACCCTGGACGGCCAGCCGGTGCAGAACCTGCCGCTGGTGGCGCTGGAAGACGCGCCGCAGGCCGGCTTCTTCGGCCGCCTGTGGGACAGCATCATGCTGTGGTTCCACAGCGACAAGAAGCCTGACGAAGCCAAGAAGTAAGCACGAGGTACCGCCATGCAGGACATCGATTCGATCAAGGCGCAGAACGAAGGCCAGGGGTTCCAGTTCCCCGGCGAATTCGAGATCACCGCCATGGGCAACGCCAACGCCGACCTGGCCAGGCGCGTGCCGGCGATCCTGGAAAGCATCGGCCTGCACGTGCTGCACGAGACGGTGAAGCACCGCAGCTCGCGCGAAGGCAATTTCCTCTCGGTCACGGTCAGCTTCCGCTGCGAGAACCGCGAGCAGTACGACCTGGCGCATGCCAGCCTGCGCGCCGATCCGGATATCCGCTTCACCCTGTAATCCCACGCGCGGGCCGGGTTTTCCCGGCCCGCGCCGTTTTGGGGCCGCGTATCGGGGCCACGGAGACGCGCTTCGCGCCCTTGCAAGCCCCGGAACCCGGCCGCACCTCATCCCGACCCTCTACGTTTCCCGGTTGTCCCCATGTCCCAGCCGCTGAAAATCCGCCGCCTCGGCCGCCAGCCCTACGAGGCGACCTGGAAGGCCATGAGCGCGTTCACCGACCAGCGCGGTCCCGACACCCCCGACGAGCTGTGGGTGCTGGAGCACGATCCGGTGTTCACCCTGGGCCAGGCCGGCAAGATGGAGCACGTGCTGGCGCCCGGCGACATCCCGGTGGTGCCGGTGGACCGCGGCGGCCAGGTCACCTACCACGGCCCCGGCCAGATCGTGGCCTATCCGCTGATCGACCTGCGCCGCGCCGGCGTCGGCGTGCGCGAGATGGTGTGCAAGATCGAGCAGGCCATCATCGACACCCTGGAGCGCTGGAACATCGGCGCGGCCCGCCTGGACGGCGCCCCCGGCGTCTACGTGGCCGGCGCCAAGGTGGCCGCCCTGGGCCTGCGCGTGCGGCGGGGCTGCAGCTTCCACGGTCTGGCCTTCAACGTGAACATGGACCTGGAGCCGTTCCACCGCATCAACCCTTGCGGCTACAAGGGTTTGCAGGTCACCCAGGTGCTAGACTTGGGCGGTCCGTCGCGGTTGGCGGAGGTGGAAGACGCACTGGTCGAGGAGTTCTGCCGCCAGTTCGATTTCACCGCCGAGTCCGCCGCTCCCGTCATCCCCGAACTACCCGCTCGCGTAGCGGTCTGAGCTTGCCTACATGAGCGATATGTCCCCCTCCAAGGTCATCCCGATCAGCGTCGTCAGCGGCACGCCCGCCGCCGACAAGCAGTCGGTCGAAAAGCAGCTCGGCAACGACAAGATCGCGCGCAACCGCGCCGGCTTCGAAACCGACACCCCCGCGCTGCGCAAGCCGAGCTGGATCCGCGTGCGCCTGCCGCCAGGCAACGCCGTGCAGCAGCTGAAGGCCCGCCTGCGCGAGAACTCGCTGGTGACGGTGTGCGAGGAAGCCTCCTGCCCGAACATCCACGAGTGCTTCAGCAAGGGCACCGCCACCTTCATGATCCTCGGCGAGGTGTGCACCCGCCGCTGCTCGTTCTGCGACGTGGCCCACGGCCGCCCGGCCGCGCCCGATCCGCTCGAGCCCGCCCGCCTGGCCGAGACCATCCGCGACATGCGCCTGCGCTACGTGGTGATCACCTCGGTCGACCGCGACGACCTGCGCGACGGCGGCGCCGAGCATTTCGCCGCCTGCATCCGCGCCACGCGCCATGCCAGCCCCAACATCAAGATCGAGATCCTCACGCCCGACTTCCGCGGCAAGGGCCGCATGGAGCGCGCGCTGGAAGTGCTGAAGGATTTCCCGCCGGACGTGTTCAACCACAACCTGGAAACCGTGCCGCACCTCTACCGCGAAGTGCGCCCGGGCGCGGACTACCAGTGGTCGCTGGACCTGCTCAAGCGCTTCAAGGCGCAGCATCCGGAAGTCCCCACCAAGTCCGGCATCATGCTGGGCCTGGGCGAGACCATGGAGCAGGTGCTGGAGACCATGCGCGATCTACGCGCCCATGACGTGGACATGATCACCATCGGCCAGTACCTGCAGCCCACGCCGCATCACCACCCGGTCGTGCGCTACTGGACTCCCGAAGAATTCGAGGCGCTGCGCGAAGCCGGCGAGGCGATGGGCTTCGGCCACGTCGCTTCCGGCCCGCTGGTGCGCTCCTCCTATCACGCCGACCTGCAAGCCCACGCCGCTGGTGTCACCGAGCATGCCTAAAGAGAACTTCATGAAACTGCGTACCGTCTCGCTCGCATTGCTGCTCGCCTTCACCGTCGGCGGCGCGCAGGCGCAGTCGGCCGCGGACCTCACCGGCGGCACCACCGGCCGCAAGGCCTCGTCGCTGCCGCTGAAGGCCACGCTCACCCAGGCCCAGGCGGCGCAGCTCTCGGCGCGCTTCCTCACGCGTTTCCACTACGACGCGCAGCCGCTCGACGACGCCATGTCGGCCAAGATCTTCAAGGCCTACTTCGACGCGTTGGATGGCGAGAAGGTGTTCTTCACCCAGGCCGACATGGCCAAGTTCGCGCCGCTGAAGTCGCAGTTCGACGACGCCATCTGGAACCAGGACCTCTCCGGCCCGTTCTCGGTGTTCAACCTGTACGTGCAGCGCGCCGTCGACCGCATGAGCTACGCGCGCGAGCTGCTCAAGAAGGGCTTCAAGCTCGACAGCAACGAGACCTACGCCTACGACCGCAAGAAGGCCGACTGGCCCAAGGACCAGGCCGAGCTCGACACCCTGTGGCGCGAGCGCACCACCAACGACTGGCTGCGCTTGAAGCTCGCCGGCAAGAGCGACGACGAAATCCGCAAGACGCTGGACAAGCGCTACGCCAACTACATCGAGCGCGTGCGCCAGCTCGACGGCGAGGACGCGTTCCAGTCCTTCATGAACGCCTACGCCGAATCCACCGACCCGCACACCGACTACCTCGGCCCGCGCGCGGCGGAGAACTTCGACATCTCCATGAAGCTGTCGCTGGAAGGCATCGGCGCGGTGCTGGGCGTGCGCGACGAATACGTGGTGGTCAGCGAAGTGGTGCCGGCCGGCCCGGCCGCCAAGTCCGGCAAGGTGCATGCGGGCGACCGCATCGTCGGCGTGGGCCAGGGCGCCGACGGCGCCATCGTCGACGTGATCGGCTGGCGCAACGACGACGTGGTCAAGCTGATCCGCGGCAAGAAGGACACCACCGTGCGGCTGGAGATCCTGCCCGCCGACGTGGGCGTGGACGGCAAGCACGAGGTGATCTCGCTGGTGCGCCAGAAGGTCAGCATCGAAGAGCAGGCCGCCAAGAAGAAGATCATCGAGATCAAGGATGGCAACGTCAGCCGCAAGATCGGCGTGATCGACCTGCCCACCTTCTATTCCGACTTCGGCGCGCGCCGCGAAGGCGACAAGAACTTCAAGAGCGCCACCCGCGACGTGTCCAAGCTGCTCGGCGAGCTGAAGCAGGCCGGCGTGGAAGGCGTGATCATGGACCTGCGCAACAACGGCGGCGGTTCGCTCACCGAGGCGAACGAGCTCACCGGCCTGTTCATCGACAAGGGTCCGGTGGTGCAGGTGCGCGACGCGCGCGGCCAGGTGGACGTGCAGGGTGACGACGATCCTGGCATGGCCTGGACCGGCCCGATGGCGGTGCTGGTCAACCGTGGCTCGGCTTCGGCTTCGGAAATCTTCGCCGCCGCCATCCAGGACTACGGCCGCGGCCTGATCATCGGCCAGCCCACCTTCGGCAAGGGCACCGTGCAGAACCTGGTCGACCTCGACCGCTTCGCCAGCCGCACCAAGGAAAAACCGCAGCTGGGCGAGCTGAAGATGACCATCGCCGAGTTCTTCCGCATCAACGGCGGTTCCACCCAGCTCAAGGGCGTGACGCCGGACATCGGCTTCCCCAAGAGCGGCGACGAGAAGGACTTCGGCGAATCCACCTACGACAACGCCCTGCAGTGGACGCAGATCGCGCCGGCGCCGGACTACAAGCCGGTGGCCGACCTGAAGGCCTATCTGGGCCAGCTGCAGGCCAAGCACGATGCGCGCGCCACCAAGGCGCCGGGCTGGAAGCTGATGCTCGACGAGCTGGCGCAGTACCGGAAGATGCGCGACAAGACCACCATCTCGCTCAACCTCGCCCAGCGCCAGGCCGAGCGCAAGGAACAGGAAGGCATCCAGGCCGACTTCCGCACCCGCCACAAGGCCATCGACGGCAACACCTTCAACGACGACCGCGACGGCCTGGACGACGGCCTCAACCCCAACGAGCGCAGCCTGAAGTCCCAGCTCAAGCAGGAAGACGACGCCAAGAAGGCCGCCGACCCGCAGCTGGACGAAACGGCGCACATCCTGTTCGACGCCGTGGGCCTGATCAAGGGCGACGCCAAGCTGGCGGCCGAGGTGCTGCCGTACGGCGGCAAGTTCTCGCCGAGCGCCACCGCGGCGGCCACGCCGGAGACGAATGCGGCGCCCGGTTCGCACTGAGCCTGAGCAGAGAAGCACAAAAGGCGGCGCGAAAGCGCCGCTTTTTTTTATGCCCCATGCACCACCCGGCGTAGGTTGGGGTGAGCCACAGGCGAACCCCAACCTACGCCTGTGCTACATAAGCGCCGACGCCCCCCCGCAGAGGCCCGCCATGGACACGTTATCGAACGTCGCGCTCGCCGGCGGCCTGGCCTGGGCCAGCGGCGTGCGCCTCTACGCCACCGTCTTCCTGGCCGGCCTGCTCGGCCGCTTCGGCGTGGTGCACCTGCCGCCGGGGCTGGAGATGCTCGGCGACAACTGGGTACTGATCGTCTCCGGCGTGCTGATGCTCGGCGAATTCCTCGCCGACAAGATTCCGGCCTTCGACAGCGTGTGGGATGCGATCCACACCTTTATCCGCATCCCCGCCGGCACGCTGCTGGCCTGGGGGGTGTTCAAGGATGCGTCGCCCGCGATGCAGGCTGCCGCGGCGCTGCTGGGCGGTGCGCTGGTGTCGAGCACGCATCTGGCCAAGTCCGGCACGCGCGCGCTGATCAACACCTCGCCGGAGCCCTTCAGCAACTGGGGCGCCAGCGTGAGCGAAGACCTCACCTGGGCCGGCATGTTCTACCTGATGTGGCAGCACCCGCTGGCGCTGCTGGTGGTGCTGGGTTTGTTCGTGGTGTTGATGGTGTGGTTGTTGCCGAAGATCGTGCGTGGGGTGCGGGTGGTGTTTCGCACGTTGCGGCGGTTGTTCGGCGAGGCGGAGCCTGAGCCGGTGGGCCGACTGCCGCCTCCATAGTTAAGCCCCTCTCCCCCCGGGAGAGGGGTTGGGGTGAGGGTACGGTCGGAGCGCAAGGGTGATGTGCAACGCTCCGGCCGAACCCTCATCCGGCTGCCGCCACCTTCTCCCGGAGGGAGAAGGATTCCAGCTTGAGGGGCGAGTCCAGACGATGGGCTATCACCCCTTCTTCTTCGCCTTAGCCTGCTTCTCCATCTCTTCCTTCTTCCACCGCTGGTACTCGCCGATATGCGGCAGTTCCCGCAGCACCTTGCTGCGCGGATCCACCACCACCAGCGCGCCGGCCGGCGCCTTCACCGAACCATTGCCATCGGCCATCGGCAGCGTCTGCACGGCGTCGCCCACCTGCACCTCCACTGGCATCGGGAACGGCTTGTCGTGCGGCACCTTCCAGTGCAGCGACACCGTGTCGCCCTCGCGCTTCACTTCCAGCGCCGGCAATGCGGATTCGTACAGGTACACATCGAAGAACCAGCCCAGATCCTTCCCCGTCACCTGCTTGACGATGCCGATGTAATCGCGCGTCGTCGCATAGTGCGGTGCGAAATTGCCCGGCTTCGGATCGGGACGGCCGTACACCAGCCGGCGCACCGTCTCGAAGAAGGCCTTGTCGCCGATCATCTGCCGCAGCGTGTGCAGCATCAGCGAGCCCTTGTAGTAGATGTCGTTGGCCGGACCGGTGTCGGCGTCGTACACCTCGTGCTCGAACTGATGGCGGCCGGCCACGATCGGATGCGCGTTGCGCACCGCCGTGCGCTCGGTCTGCAGCATCGAGAAGTAGGGCATGTCGCCGTACAGATACTGGCCGTACAGCGGCTGCATATAGGTGCCGAAACCCTCGTGGATCCACATGTCGTCCCAGTCGACATTGGTCACCTGGTTGCCGAACCACTCATGCGAAAACTCGTGCTGCAGCAGCCAGTCGAAGCCGTACTGGTCGCGCGGGTAGCCGTTGCCGTAGGCATTGATGGTCTGGTGCTCCATGCCCAGATGCGGCGTTTCCACCACGCCCATCTTCTCGTCGCCGAACGGGTAGGGGCCGATCTCCTGCTCGAAGAAATCGAGCATGCGCGGGAACTCGCCGAACAACTGCTTCGCCTGCGCCTCGTGGCCGCGCAGGTACCACATCTGCATCGGGATGGTGTTGCCGTAATGGCTCTTGTAGTCGCCCTTCAGCACGTCGAACGGGCCGATATTCAGCGAGATCGCATAGGTGGTCGGATGCTTGGCGCGCCAATGGTAGGTGTGGTTCGCGCCCTCGTCCTTGATGTCCACCAGCACGCCGTTGCCCGGCGCCGCCAGCGACTTGGGCACGGTGATGTAGGTGTCGACCAGGTCGGGCTTGCCCATCGGATGGTCGATGCACGGCCAGAACATGTCGCAGCCTTCGCCTTCCACCGCGGTGGCGATCCACGGCTGGCCGTCCTCGGTCTTGGCCCATACGAAGCCGCCGTCCCAGGGTGCGCGCTTGGCCACGTGCGGCTTGCCGCCGTAGCGGATCTCCACCGTGGTCTTGCCGCCCTTGGCCAGCGGCTTGGTCAGGGAAATCCGCAGGCGGCCGTCAGGGTTGCTCCAGGCGCTGGTCGGCAAAGCCTTGCCGTCCAGTGCGATGCTGCCGATCTTCAGTTCCGGATCCAGGTCCAGCAGCAGCACGTCGGTCGCTTCGCGCGCGCTGAAGGTGAGCCGCGCCGTGGCGTCCAGCGTCTCCTTGGGGATATCCACCGCGAAGTGCAGCTCGGCGTGATCGAAGTTCAGCCGCTGCTGCTCGGCCGGCATTTCGCCGCCGGAGCGCTGCGTCTGCGCGCTCAGCGGCGGCTGCTCGGGCAGCTTTTCCGGCGTGTCGGCGGCGAAGGCGGCGGGGGTGCCCAGCAGGGCGGCCAGGCCCAGGGCGAGCAGGCGGGGGCGAAGGGTCGGCATGGGGAGGCTCCCTGTGAGTGAAGTACTAAGCATGGCAGTGAAGTGTCCTAGGCAACATCGCCGAAGGTCATGCCGGCTGGCACTGGCGCCGGCCTACACGATGTCGCTGGAACCTGCCCTGCGGCGGCGGCGCGGGCCGACCGCGCGGCGTGGCGGCGCCCGATGGCCGGGACAGGGGGCACAGGCGCCCACTGTGCTTCCCCCGATCGCCAGGAGCGTCCCATGCACCACCTCCGCCGCCAGGCCGACCAGCAACGCCAGCAATGCGTCCACGCCGAGCGCCGCCTGTGGCTGGCGCTGCAGGGCGAGGACAGCGTCCGCTACCGCTTCCGCCGCCACCATCTGATCGCCGGCTACCTGGTCGACATGGTCTGCGTGCCGGCGCGGCTGATCGTCGAGATCGACGACGGCCGCGTGCAGGCCGCACCGTGCTACCACTCCGCACGTACCCGCACCCTCGAAGGCAAGGGCTACCGCCTGCGCCGCTTCCGCAGCGACGATGTGCTGCTACGCCTGCAGCGTGTACTGGCCGACATCGCCCACGAATTGGGCCGCGATGTCCGGCGGCCGCACGCAGTACCGCTATGACCATGGCGCCCGGCGTAGGTTGGGGTGAGCGCAGCGAACCCCAACGCATACCGCCGCCTGCCGGAGCGCGACGTTGGAGTTCGCCTGCGGCTCACTCCAACCTACGGGCTACGCCCGCACGTAGCGCTTCTGCAGCAGCGCGAACAGCGCACGCAGGCCCATCGCCTCGCCGCCGCGCGGACGGCCCGGGCGGTCGCCATCGTTCCACGCATACGTGTCCAGGTGCAGCCACGGCGTGGTGTCGGCGACAAAGCGCTCCAGGTACAGCGCCGCGGTGATCGCACCGGCGTGGCGCGAGGCGCCGCTGTTGGCGAAGTCGGCGAGGTAGGAGTCGAGCATCTTCCGGTACGGACGCCACAGCGGCAGGCGCCACAGCGGGTCCTGCACCGCGTGGCCGGCGGCCATCGCCTGCTCGGCCAGCTCGTCGCGGTTGGCGAACAGCGCCGGCAGGTCCGGCCCCAGCGCCACGCGCGCGGCGCCGGTGAGCGTGGCGAAATCCACGATCAGGTCCGGCTGCTGCTCGCCCGCATAGGCCAGCGCATCGCACAGCACCAGGCGGCCCTCGGCGTCGGTGTTGTCGATCTCCACGCTGTGGCCGGCGCGGGTGATCACCACCTCGCCCGGACGCAGCGCATTGCCGCTCACCGCGTTCTCCACCGCCGGGATCAGCAGCTGCAGGCGCACCGGCAGCTTCGCGTCCATGATCAGGCGCGCCAGCGCGATCGCATGCGCGGCGCCGCCCATGTCTTTCTTCATCCAGCGCATGCCGTCGGCGGCTTTCAGATCCAGGCCGCCGGTGTCGAAGCACACGCCCTTGCCGACCACCGACAGCAGCGGATCGCCGCTCTTGCCCCAGTTCAATTCGATCAGGCGCGGCGCGCGATGGCTGGCGCGGCCCACGGCGTGGATGGTGGGGAAGTTGGCCTTGAGCAGCTCGTCGCCGACCCACTCGCGCACCTTGGCCTTGTAGGCCTTGCCAAGCTGGTTCACCGCTTCGGCGAGCTGCTTCGGACCCATGTCCTCGGTGGGCGTGTTGACCAGGTCGCGCACCTGCGCGGTGGCGTCGACCAGCGGGGCCAGCGTCTTCAGCTCGGCGGCTTTGACGGCCAGCGTGGCCGGTGCGCGCTTGGCCTTGCGGTAGCGGGTGAATTCGTAGGCGCCGAGGGCCCAGCCCAGGGCGGCCTGCGCGGGGTCGGCGAGTACGCCTTCGTCGGCGAGGTGGTAGCTGCCTTCCGGCAGCGTTTTCGGCAGGTGGGCGATGGCGTTGAGCGCATCGCCTGCGTCGACGCCGGCGAGTACGCGCTGCAGCTTGCCGTTGGCGTCAGGGAGCAGGGCGATGCTGCCGGGGGCGGCTTCGAAGCCGGTCTGTTCGAGCCATTTGCGCTGGGCGGCGCTGAGGCGTTTTTTGCTGGCGGCGAGGTGGGTCGTGTCGGTGGTTTCGATGGCGATGGTTTGGCGGTCGCCGGTTTTGCGTTCGATCAGGGACATGGGACTCCATCGCCGCGCGGGGGGCGCGGCTTGCTTGGCGTAGCGCGCAATGATGCGCGCTTTTGGGTGGGCGGGCGACCCGCCTGGTCGTCATTCCGGCGTGAGCCTCGCTCGTCATCCCGGCGTAGGCCGGGATCCAGTGGCGGTATCGCTCGGTTGTTGCGCTGGCGCTGGGGTGTCTCGCCGTTGGCGAGGGTTTCGTGCCGCTGCCGCGGCCCGACTTACTTTCTCTTGCGTGCCCAAGAGAAAGTAAGCAAAGAGAAGGGCACCCTGCTTGGCGCCCTCACCGCCGGCGCCAAGGGGACCCGGTAGATCAAGAGCTAGATCAAGAGCAGAAGCAAAAGCGCGCAAGCGGAACGCGGCGGCTTTGCCGCCTGCTCATCGGGCGTAGGTTGGGGTGAGCCGCAGGCGAACCCCAACAATGCGATGCGCTTGAACGAGGGGATGTTGGGGTTCGCCTGCGGCTCACCCCAACCTACGCTGGCGTCAGCGCGATTGCGCTTCCAACCAATCCGCCAGCGCCGTCATATCCGCCAGATCCAACTCCGGCGGCGCCCCAAGCGCCTCCGGCCACGCCACGCGCTCACGATTGATCCAAGCCGTGCGCAATCCAGCCTCGCGCGCCCCGGCCACATCCAGCACCGGGTCGTCCCCCACATGCAGGATCTCCTCCGGCGCCACGCCTAAGCGTTCAGCGGCCGCAGAAAAAATCCGCGCATCGGGCTTTGCGATCCCGGTATCCCGCGCACAGATGTGATGCGCGAAATGCGCGCGGATCCCGATCATGTCGAGGTCCGCATTGCCATTGGTAAGGCTGGCGACGGGAAAGGTGGCGGTGATGCGTTGCAGGGCCGGCAGGCTGTCGGCGTAGAGCTCGACGCTGTTGCGTGCGGTGAAGTAGATGTCCCACAGCACGTCCAGCGGCGCTTCCGCAATGCCGCACGCGGTGAAGGCGCGCTGCATGGTGATGTGCCGCTGAGCGGTGAAATCGTGGGCGAGTTCCAGGTGTTCTTGCGCCACCTGGGCGCGCAGGGCGCGCATGGCCGGAATGGGCCAGGCGCGCGCTACGTCGGGGTAATGCTGGCGCAGGTAGGCGTCCAGCTCCTGGTCGGCACGCTCCAGCGCGGGGAGTACCGGCCAGAGCGTGTCGTCGAGGTCGAGCGTGAGGGCCCGGATGCGCACGGTGTGCGTCAGAGGCCCAGCTTCAGCACCTGGCCGATCTTCACGTTGTCGTTCTTCAGATCGTTCCAGCTGCGCAGGTCGGCGACGGTCACCGAATTCTTCTTGGCGATCACCGACAGCGTGTCGCCCTTGGCCACGACGTAGGTCTTGTCGCCGGTGGCGGCGGCCACGGCGGCGGCCTTCTTCTCGGCGCTGGCGTCGTTGCGCGCCTGCAGGTCCTGCTTGGACTGCTGGGTCAGCTCGGAGGTCGGCGAGGTCGCCACGCGCGAGGCGTACATCGCGCCCGGTGCGGCCACCGGCGTCGGCGTCGCGACCGGTTCGTTCGACATCGGGCGGGCGCCCACTTCGGCCAGGATCTTCGGGCGGCGCGAGATATCCAGCTCGGCCAGCGCCGGCGCTTCGTCGTACGGCACCAGGTCGTGCTTGCGCGCCACTTCGCGCGCGGGGTCGGTGCCGAGGAAGTCCATGAACACCTTCAGCTGCGCCACCTTCGGGCTGTTGTCGCTGGTGATCAGGTAGACCGGGATAAACAGCGGATAGCTGCCGTCCTTCACCGTCGCCGGGCTCGGCGGGGTGCCGTTGATGTTGATCGTCTTCACTTTGCGGTTGCCGCTGACGCCGGCCAGCGTGGTCACGCCCAGCGCCTTCGGATCCAGCGTCACCGCTTCTTCCAGCTTCATGGTGTTCACGTACAGGCGCGGCGCCGCCACCGGCTGGTTGCCGTGGCCGAACAGCAGCTTGCGCAGGCTGTATTCCACGCCGTCACCGGGGCTGGCCACGGCGTACAGGTCGATCTCCTGATCGTTGCCGCCGACATCCTTCCAGTTGGTGATCTTGCCGTAGTAGATGTCGTGCACCTGGCTCAGGGTCAGGCTGTTCACCGGGTTGGACGGGTAGGTGATCATCACCAGCGCATCCCACGCCACCGGCGTGAACACCAGGCTGCTCTCGGCCGAACCGTCCGGGCCGCGCGCGGAACCGGCGAAATCGGCGGTGCCCTTGGCTACCGCATCCAGGCCCGAGGCCGTGTTGAACGGCTGCACCTCGATCTTGCCCTTGCCGGCCTTTTCGTAGGCCTTGGCCACGTCGGTGACCAGGCCGCGCGCCGTCGCCTGATCGCCGCGCCAGACCAGCGTGGGAGCGGCGGGCTGGGCGGGCTTCTTGGAAGTCTTGGCTTTGGGCGCGGCCTGCGCCGCGGAGGCGGCGGCAACGCTGAGCAGCGCGACGGAAAGGATGCGTGCGAGACGGAAGGACATAGGTATGGGAAACCCCGGGGTTCGACTGGAGATGGGACCGCGTACTGCCGTCATGGCGCGCATGCGTCGGACAAAGCTGCGGTATTTCATCCGGCTGCTTGAGAACAATCAAGCGAATCAATGCGCTCCGGGTCAGAAAAAACGCCCGGAAACTCCCTCGCCCGCCATCGTGGGGCAAGAAAATGAAATGGGGGCTGACGGGAGGGGTGGATATCAGAGGGTGATGCGACGGGCGTCACGTGTTCACCCGGGAGAACATTGGAAGTGTGAAAGCGTTCGCGAGAACCCCTCAGTTCTCACACCTGAATCCTTCTCCCACCGGGAGAAGGTGGCGGCAGCCGGATGAGGGTCCGGCCGGAGCGGTGTACATCACTCTTGCTACTCCGCCCGTACCCTCACCCCAACCCCTCTCCCGATGGGAGAGGGGCTAAAGCTGCGATGTCCTGGAGTGCGTCGCATCAACGCACATCGACGTACCGCACACCCTCATCCCCCGACACCACCAGCACCAATTGCCGCGGCTTCACCCCCGCCAGCCGCTTCAACGTCGCCAGATTCGGAATCCGCGCATTTCCCACCCCCAGCACCACATCGCTGGTCGCCAGCCCGGCCAGCGCCGCCCGGCTCCCCGGCTTCACGCTCTGCACCGCCACGCCAGCCACGCCCTGGCTGCGCAGGTTCTGCGACAGATCGCTGAACGTCACACCCGCCAGGCGCGGATCCAGCGTCGCCCCATCCACCGTCGCCAGTTTCTCCGGCGTCAGCTTCGCCGTCACTTCGCGATTGGCGCCATTGCGCTGCACCGTCAGCTTCACCGTGCTGCCCACCGGCAGCAGGCCCTCGGCGTTGCGTAGCTCCTGCGAATTGCGCAGCGGCTTGCCGTCAATGGCGGTGATCACGTCGCCCGTCTCGATGTCGGCACCGTCCGCGGCGGAACCCGCACTCACCCGCGTCACCACCGCGCCGCTGGCGTTCTTCAGGCCCAGCACCTGGGCGATGCGCGGGGTGATGTCCTGGGTCTCGATGCCGAGGTTGCCGCGGCTCACCTTGCCGTGCGCGATCAGCTGCTCCATCACGTCGCGGCCGAGATTGGTGGGAATGGCGAAGCCGATGCCCACGTTGCCGCCCGAGGGCGAGAAAATCATGGTGTTGATGCCCACCAGCTCGCCGCGCAGGTTCACCAGCGCGCCGCCGGAGTTGCCAGGGTTGATCGAGGCATCGGTCTGGATGAAGTTCTGATAGCCCGTGCCGCCCAGACCGGAACGCCCCAGCGCCGACACGATGCCCGACGTCACCGACTGGCTCAGCCCGAAGGGATCGCCTACCGCCACCACGAAATCGCCTACGCGCAGCTTCGAGGAATCGGCAATGGGCAGCGCCTGCAACCCGGTGGCCTGGATCTGCACCACCGCCACGTCGGTGTCCGGATCGGTGCCGATCAGCTTGCCTTTGAAGTCGCGCCCGTCCTGCAGGCTCACCGTGATGTCGTCCGCGCCGCCCACCACATGGTTGTTGGTGAGGATGTAGCCCTTGGCCGCATCCACGATCACCCCCGAACCCAGGCTCTGCGCCACCCGCTCCCGCTGCGAGCCGGGCACGCCGAAGAACTGGCGGAACACCGGGTCGTCGAAGAACGGATCGCGCACCTGCACGCGCGTCTTGGTCGAGATGTTCACCACCGCCGGCGTCACCTTCTCCAGCATCGGCGCCAGCGAGGGCAGCGGCTGGCCGTCGGCGGTGGCGGGCAGGGAGGCCTGGCTGGACAGCGGCGCGGCGAGGCCGAGCACGGCGGCGAACAGGGCGGCGAGCGGACGGATACGGCGGTGCGACATGGAAAACGACTCCCTTTCGAGTGAGCGCATCCGGCAGCGGACGCGATGGTTCAGGTCGATCGGCTGAGCGGCATCTTAGGACGCGCTGCACAGCGACTTTGTCGGGACGACAGAGGCTTCAGACAAGCCCTACCGAGCTTCCCGAAATACCTGTCGCGCACATCAGCTAAGCACCGACGCGCGCTTCGGAAAGCCGCTCACTTCGACGTAACTCAACGCTGACAGTTCCAAACGTGATCGCGCGCAAAAATCTTTGACATCGGACGATCCCAGGGGTAACTTGCACCTCCGTTCGCACCACAACATCTTGTGTATAGGCGCCGGCGCTCCAACTAATGCTGGTGCCAAAGTGACAGCTCTAGGGGGAGTTGTCGCAGAGTCGGCAGGGGGGCGTCAGGCACGGCCTCGCACACAGCGACGTACGCGCGGACGATCCAAAACCAGACTAAGAAAAAACAACGGGGCCGTGAGGCCAAACCGGGAGGTCAGGAAGCCGATGAGCACTGTGCGTGCACCAGCTGTGGGTGCGGAAATCAATAGAGACGGCGCCGCCATGATTCCGCTGCAGCCTGCGTCCTACGATATCTGGGACAAGAAATACCGCCTGAAAGCCAAGTCGGGCGATCCGGTCGACGGCAGCGTCGACGAAACCTACCAGCGCGTCGCGCGCGCGCTGTCCGAAGTGGAAGCCACGCCGGAGCTGCGCCAGCACTGGTTCGAGCGCTTCCTGTGGGCACTGCGCCGCGGTGCGATTCCCGCCGGCCGCATCACCTCCAACGCCGGCGCGCTGGAGCACAAGCCCGCCACCTCCACCATCAACTGCACCGTGTCGGGCACCATCACCGACTCCATGGACGACATCCTGGAAAAGGTGCACGAAGCGGGCCTCACCTTGAAGGCCGGCTGCGGCATCGGCTACGAGTTCAGCACGCTGCGCCCGCGCGGCGCCTACGTGTCGGGCGCCGGCGCCTACACCAGCGGTCCGCTGTCCTTCATGGATATCTACGACAAGATGTGCTTCACCGTCTCGTCCGCCGGCGGCCGCCGCGGCGCGCAGATGGGCACGTTCGACGTGAGCCATCCGGACGTCAAGGAATTCATCCGCGCCAAGCGCGAAGACGGCCGCCTGCGCCAGTTCAACCTCAGCCTGCTGATCACCGACGGCTTCATGCAGGCGGTGGAGCACGACCAGGACTGGCCGATGGTCTTCCCGGTGCACGTGAAGGAACAGGACGAGATCGACCTGACCGACCCGGCCAAGGTGGTGTGGCGCGAATGGCCCACCCACCAGAACTACGTGTCCCGCGAGGATGGCCTGGTCGCCTGCAAGATCTACGGCCACATCCGCGCCCGCCATCTGTGGGACATGATCATGGTCTCGACGTACGACTACGCCGAGCCGGGGTTCATCCTGATCGACAAGGTCAACGAGATGAACAACAACTGGTGGTGCGAGCACATCCGCGCCACCAACCCCTGCGGCGAGCAGCCCCTGCCGCCGTACGGCTCCTGCCTGCTGGGCTCGATCAACCTCACCACCTTCGTGCGCGACCCCTTCGGCCCCAAGGCCCGCTTCGACTGGGACGAGTACCGCGAAGTGGTGAAGGTGTTCACCCGCATGCTCGACAACGTGGTGGAGATCAACGGCCTGCCGCTGCAGCAGCAGCGCAACGAGATCCTGTCCAAGCGCCGCCACGGCATGGGCTTCCTGGGCTTAGGGTCCACGATCACCATGCTGAAGATGCGCTACGGCAACGCCGACGCGGTGGCCTTCACCGAAGACGTCTCGCGCGAGATGGCCGTGGCCGGCTGGGAAGTGGCGCTGGACCTGGCCAAGGAAAAGGGCCCGGCCCCGATCCTGTCCGAGGAATTCGCCGTCACCGGCGACATGCTGCGCAAGCGCCCGGAAATGGCCGCCGACGGCTGGAAGGTGGGCGACGCCATCCCCGGCCGCGTGCTGCACGCCAAGTACAGCCGCTACATGCAGCGCGTGGCCTCGGTGGCGCCGAACCTGGTGGCTGAGCTCGCCGAAGTCGGCGCCCGCTTCACCCACCACAGCTCGATCGCGCCCACCGGCACCATCTCGCTGTCGCTGGCCAACAACGCCAGCAACGGCATCGAACCGAGCTTCGCCCACCACTATTCGCGCAACGTGATCCGCGAAGGCCGCAAGACCAAGGAAAAGGTCGAGGTGTACAGCTACGAGCTGCTCGCCTACCGCGGCCTCATCAATGCCGCCGCCATGCCGTTCAGCGACGATCCGCAGTCCAAGCTGCCGGAATACTTCGTGTCCGCCGACGACATCACGCCGAAAGAGCACGTGGATATCCAGGCCGCCTCGCAGAAATGGATCGATTCCTCGATCTCCAAGACCGCGAACGTGCCCACGGACTATCCGTACGAAGATTTCAAGGACATCTACTTCTACGCCTATAAACAGGGCCTCAAGGGCTGCACGACCTTCCGTTTCAACCCCGCCGCGTTCCAGGGCGTGCTGGTGAAGGAAGCCGATCTTGAGAGCACCCTCTACCGCTTCGAATTGGAAGACGGTAGCGTTATCGAACTGAAAGGCAATGAAGAAGTGGAATACGACGGGGAGCTGCACACCGCCGCAAACCTATTTGATGCCTTGAAGGAAGGCTATTACGGCAAGTTTTGAGCACAGGCCGGCGGTTGCCATGCAACCGTCGGCTTGCGTCCGGAAAGCTGTTTTGACGCCTTGATAAACGCAGGCCCACGCCAAGTACTGAACTCACGTCGGAGGGGAAACCCAGATGTCCATTGATACCGATTTCGATTCGATCGCCACGCCGGCCATGCCGGAAGCCCCGGCTGCTGCCGAAGCCCCTGCCGCCCCCAAGAAGGCGCGCAAGAAGGCTGCTAAGAAGGTTGCCAAGAAGGCCGCTCCGGCCAAGAAGGCCGCCAAGAAGGCAGTGAAGAAGGCCGCTGGCAAGAAGACCGCCAAGAAGGCCGCCAAGAAAGCGGGCGCCAAGAAGACCGCCAAGAAGGCGGTGAAGAAGGCCGGCGCCAAGAAGACCGCCAAGAAGGCGGTGAAGAAGGCCGCCGCCAAGAAGGTCGCGAAGAAGGCGACCAAGAAGGCCGGCGCCAAGAAGACCGCCAAGAAGGCCGTGAAGAAGACGGCCCGCAAGGCTGCAAAGAAGGTCAGCAGCAAGAAGACGGCCAAGAAGGCCGTGAAGAAGACGGCCAAGAAGGCCGCCGTGAAGAAGACCGCCAAGAAGGCGGTCAAGAGGTCCACTGCCAGCAAGAAGGCCGCCGTCAAGTCCGCGCGCAAGCCGGCCAAGAAGGTCGCCCGCAAGAAGAAGTAAGCCGTCATGCGTGCCGGCCCGGCCTTTGTGCCGGGCCGGTGCGTTTCCGGCCTACGGCCGTGCAGCGCCGCTCCTCCCGCCTACATCAGAAAAAAGAAGCATCCTTATGGCGATCAAGATCGAAAAGAAGATCAAGGGCTATAACGTCGTCAAGCCCGAGGACAAGGCCGCGCCCGCCGCAGTAGCCGCACCCGCCGCGCCCAAGGAGGCGCCCAAGGCGGAAGTCATCCAGATGCACGAGAGCCTGGAGCGTCCCGAGACGCTGGTCGGCTCCACCTACAAGATCAAGTCGCCGCTGTTCGAGCATGCGCTTTACGTCACCGTAAACGACATCGTGCTCAACGCCGGCACGCCCCACGAGCAGCGCCGCCCCTTCGAGATCTTCATCAACTCGAAGAACATGGACCACTTCCAGTGGATCGTCGCGCTCACCCGCATCATCTCCGCCGTGTTCCGCAAGGGCGGCGACGTCACCTTCCTGGTGGAAGAGATGAAGGCCGTGTTCGACCCCCGCGGCGGCTACTTCAAGCCCGGCGGCATCTACATGCCCAGCATCGTGGCCGAGATCGGCGCGGTGATCGAGCAGCATATGAAGACCATCGGGTTGATCCATGACCCGGAGATGGACGAGTCGACCAAGCGTCTGATTGCCGAGAAGCGTGCTGCCTATGAGGCTGGCGCAAAAAAAAACACTGAGGTGAGCCAGGCGGCGCCGAGCGTTGAAGCTGAGGCGGCTGCGGGTGAATCGAGCAACGGGTTCCCGCCGGGGGCTACGTTGTGCGCCAAGTGCAATACGAAGGCGTTGGTGTTGATGGATGGGTGTCAGACTTGTTTGAATTGTGGGTATAGCAAGTGTGGGTGAGTTCGGCAAATGCCTGCCGAAAATAGAGAAGGCGGCAGTCTTGCCGCCTTTTTTTATACGTCGAAAGTGCTAGGGGAAGCTCAATCTGCTAAATAAATGACTTTTTAGGGGGTCGGATAAGGATATGGCGACTGATCGGACATTAGAGCTCGGCAACCTTGTGTGCAGATTTGGTGATCAGGTTCTTCTTGATTTTCTAGATGAGGTCGTTATACCGGCCTTCAAGGATAGTGGTCTATCGCGAAAGCGCGGCAATACCGAATATTTTTTACTGGGCGTGCAGATTGCTAATCTAGGAGTACACGGCGGCGAAACTTATAAGGGGATCGCAGGCCGCATCGTAAAAAACACGAGGCTCATTCGTGAACAAGTCTACGACAAGGCCGCTGGTTTGACGCGTAGTCGGAAGACGCTTCGGACGGCTCCGTCGTCGATCTTTGTCCTCATACTTAATCAGCATCGCCTGCTCTACATGAAGGAGATGGTCGATTCGCCTTCCATGTCGGAGTTTCGATCGACGATGCTTAGCTTCTTTAAGTACAAGCACGGGGAACTTACTGATCGCGAATATGAGGCTTTGAAGGAAGATGAGCGGGGTATGCCGTGGGGAGAGAAGACGTCAAGGATTGAATTTCTGCGAAAATATCCAAGGCCAACGCTGGAAATTATTCCTCTGAGTTCGGGAGAGGATATCGATGTCTTCATTGATCGGTACGCCACCATCAAGTACGTCGAATTCCTCTTTAAAGATCGAAATGATGAGGTTGATGATGCGTCATTCTATGAGGCTTTGCAGAAGAAGCAGGAGGCGCTTGGTGATGCCAAGTTGAGGTTCTCGGATCGAGAGGGCCTACCTAAGGAGAAAGTGAAGTCCGAGGTCGCGGCAGCCACAGAGTCAGGAAATCAGCGCGTTATCATTTCAGGCGTGGACACTGGTGGAGACAAGTTGGTCGGTAATAATGATGATTTCAAGATAAAGAAGCCCGTCGAAGCGCTGGTTGGTGGTATTAAAGATGCGGCAAAGTCGATGTTCACCAGTTTTATGGAACTGGTTGCAGATGGGGTGGTGAAGAATCCAAAAACGCCGGTTAATAAGAAGGAAGTTGTCAATAACCTGCGTGTGGATAGATGAGGCATGTCCGATAACGAGCTGCCTCCTGAGGATCTGATCTCCGAGAAGCGGATGGGGCAGGTGTTTTTGAAGTCCCTTCGGCTTCAGCCAAGCAAGTTCAATCTGATTGTGACGTTGCTGTCGTTCGTGGGCTTCCTTGTTGACGGCTTTTTATCAAAATCAAATTATGTCTTAATGGCTGATTTCGTCCGATCATTTACTGCTCTTGGCCTCAATGTGGCTTTCTCGGTTCTCGCATTTCTCATTGCAGGATTTACCGTTTTTGCGACGATGACGGAGCGGAGCCTTTTCATGGCGAAGGCAATCATGCGAGACCCAGAGAGTGGTTTGTCCTTCCTGAAAAGGGACATGTTCCTCGTAATGCGCTTCTTTGGTTACTTGCTTGCGTATATTTTCATATGCCTCGCATTTCTTCTTTTTTCAAGAAAGGGTGGGGTGATTTACTCAATTATCAAAATGGCTGACCTGGGTGACGACGTCCGTCAATGGTTTGTGGTTTTCGCGTACGTCGCTTTTTCAACGATATCAGTATTCGTAATACTTCAGGTTAAGTCGTTTATTTTCAATGTGTACCATCTTGTAATGTCGTCGATCCTCTGGGGGTTTAAAAATCCACAGAAGAAGGGTGGAGGATGACGATATAATTTGTAGGGGAGCTATAGACGTAGGTGCAATTCGCGGCCCGGTAAGTAGACTGGTTCAGCTATTGGGCGGAAAAGGCAAGATCGGGGTCAGGTTGGACTACCCCCGATTCCTCGGACGGTTTAAATCGTCACCGTAAGCGTACGCTCAAAGCTGTCCGGAGATTGATACCCGAGACTGCTATGCAAGCGTTTGCGGTTATAGAAGATCTCGATGTACTGG
>NZ_JAHFVJ010000022.1:0-35772 GCF_018599165.1 Dyella sp. LX-66 | reverse complement strand
GGCAGCGCGCGGCTTGACCTGGCAACCAGCCAGGCCCGCGCCACGCGCTGCCGCCTGGGAGCCACTCAACGGCAACGCGGGCTACGCGGAGGCCTTGAACAGGCTCTAAGATGAGCGGTCCATGCCGAACGATCCCGCCCCCATCCCTGCTGCCGTCCTGAGTCCCTGCATCGGCATCTGCCGGCTCGACGAGCGCGGCTATTGCGAGGGCTGCCTGCGCACCGGCGACGAGATCGCGCGCTGGCGCGGCATGAGCGACGCCGAACGCCTGCGCTATATGCACGAAGTGCTGCCGGCGCGGGAGCCGCAGCCATGAGCGACCCGCTGGCGCCCGTCGCCGCCGCCGTGCTCCCGCTGGCCGAGCCGCCGCAGGGGCCGGGCTGGAACCACCGCGAGATGGCCGAGCTGATCGGCGATGCGCCGCGCCGTCCCGCCGCCGTGCTGGTGGGCTGGCGCGAAGGCGTGCAGCCGCGCCTGGTGCTGACCGTGCGCAACGACAGCCTGCAGGCGCATGCGGGGCAGGTGGCGTTTCCCGGCGGGCGCACCGACCCGGAAGACGCCGACGCCATCGCCACGGCCTTGCGCGAAAGCGAAGAAGAAGTCGGCCTCGATCGCCGCCTGGTCACGCCGATCGGCTTTCTCGACAGCTTCGACACCATCAGCGGCTACCGCATCACGCCGGTGGTGGCGCGCATCGCGCCGGAAGCGAGCCTGTATCCGGCGCCGGCGGAAGTGGCCGAAGTGTTCGAGGTGCCGCTGGGCTTTTTCCTCGACCCGGCCAACCTGCGCCGCTACACCATGGATTTCCGCGGCCATCGCCGCGAGATGGTGGAATTCATTCACGGCGGCCATCGCATCTGGGGCGCGACGGCCGCCATGCTGGTCAACCTGCTGCACCGCATGGGGCGTCTATGACTGCATACACCACGCTGATCGATGCGCGCACGCTGTCGGCGCTGCCGCCGCGCGACGTGCTGATCGTCGACTGCCGCTTCGAACTGGCCGTGGCCGGCGGCGATCCGGACAAGGGCGAACGCGCGTATCGCGAGGGGCATATCCCGGGCGCGGTCTATGCGCATCTGGATCGCGACCTGTCGGACCTCTCGCGCAAGAGCGAAGGGCTGGGCCGGCACCCGATGCCGTCCGAGCAGGCGTTTTCCGCGGCGCTGTCGCGCTGGGGCTGGCGTCCGGGCCTGCAGGTCGTGGCTTACGATGCCGCTGGCGGCGCACTGGCCGCGGCGCGGCTGTGGTGGCTGCTGCGGCTGGCCGGCGTGCGCGAGGTGGCGGTGCTCGATGGTGGTTTCCAGGCGTGGCAGGCGGCTGGCTTGCCGCTGGAAGCGGGTGAGGTGGAACGCGAGCCGAGCGACGTTGCGCTGCGCTACGACGCCTCGCGCTACATCGTCGACCATCGCGCCATCGCCGATCGCTCGGAACTGCTGATCGATGCCCGCGCCACGCCGCGCTACCGCGGCGAGGTGGAACCGATCGACCGCGTGGGCGGCCATGTGCCCGGCGCCTTGAATCGCCCGTATTCGGACAATCTCGATGCGGACGGCCGCTACAAATCCGCCGGGCAGCTGCGCAGCGATTTCGCCGCATTGATCGGCGACACGCCGTCCGCGCAAGTCGTGCACATGTGCGGCTCCGGCGTCACCGCCTGCCACAACCTGCTGGCGATGGAGCACGCGGGGCTGATGGGTTCGCGCCTGTATGCGCCGTCGTGGAGCGGTTGGGTCAGCGATCCGGCGCGGCCGGTCGAAACCGCGTAACCGTAGGTTGGGGTGAGCGCAGCGAACCCCAACCATGCGAGGCGCCTGGCGGTGCGGTGTTGGGGTTCGCTGCGCTCACCCCAACCTGCGCTGTGGCGATTATTTCTTTTTCAGTCGCGCCACCAGCTGTTGCAGCACCGCCTGCGTCTCTTCGCTGAAGAACGCATCGACGAACACGTCGATCGGCAGCTTTTCCGGATCCGCCCACACCTCGGTCAAATCCGCGCGCGCCAGCTGGCGCGTGGCCAGCATCGCGCCCGGCGGCAGCGCCAGCAGTTCGTTGAGCCAGTGCAGGGCGCGCGTGGTGACCTGGTCCACGCCGGTCAGTTCGTCGACGAAGCCGAACGACAGCGCCTGCTGCGCATCGATCATCGCGCCGGCCACCAGCAACCGTTCCGCGCGATACGGGCCGACCACGCGGCGCAGCGCGAGCTGGATGCAGTCCGGCACGATCAGGCCGACCTGCACTTCGTTCAGGCCGATGCGGTACGGGCCTTCGGCCATCACGCGGTAATCGCAGAACAGCGACAGCACGGCGCCGCCCGCGGGCGCGTGGCCGGTGATCGCGGCCACCACCGGCACCGGCGCCATGGCGATGGCCGAGCAGGTGGCGAAGAAGGTGCTCCAGAAGCGGCGCACGCCATCGCGGTCCTGGCCGAGCAGGGCGGGCACGTCGACGCCCGCGGAGAACATGCCGGCGGTGCCCGACAGCACGATGCCCGCGGCGCCGTCCTGCACGGCGGTGGCGATGGCCGCCTGGATCGCGTGCAGCAGTTCGAGGTTCAGCGCATTGACCGGCGGCCGCGCGAGATTGATCTCGACGATGGCGTCGTGCTTGACGAGGTTGAGCATGGCGGCGTCCCCGGACGAAAGAAGTAAGGCCCGCGAGCGTAGCAAACTCGCGGGCCTCGCCGGCGCTTTAAACGCTGGGTTTACTGCTGCGGCTGGTCGGTCTCGGCCCAGCGGTAGCGCACCGCGTAGTCCAGCGTGGCCTTGCCGCCGGCCGGCACTTCGATGCGGAATTCCAGCAGGTCGGGCTTCTGCTCCGAAGGCTTGGAGCTGGACGACTGCAGCGTCCATTCGCGCCAGCGGCTGGGGTGTTCGCGCACCGTCACCGTGCGCGCGGTATCGCCGGCATTGGTGAGGGTGATGCGGAAGGCTTCGTCCATCGAACGGCCGGCCTTGTCCAGCTTGAACTGCGTGCGTTCGCGCTCGGCGCGCAGGTCGAAGGCATTGCCCAGAGTGATGGTGGCGTCGCTGCCCTTGGGCGTGTCTTCGATGCGGCCCTCGCCGATGAATTGCGGCGTGCCGTTGCGGTCGGTGGTCATCACGCGCAGGTTGCCGGCCGGCAGGCTGTCGAAGGCACGCAGCTTCAGCGTGCTGGTCACGATATTGCTGCCGCCGGTGTTGAAGTCGCGGTTGGTCGCCGGCTGCGGCGGCGTCCAGTGGCCGCCCGTTTCATACAGCAGGGTGCGTTCGCAATCGAGCTGGCGCGTTTCATACAGCGGCACCTGGCTGACGCTGCCGTCGGGCAGGTTCACCGCGCCGGGCAGGGTGTAGCTGCGGTAATCGGCCACCGAGCCCTGTTGCGGCATGTCCGCCGTCTGCGCCTTGGCGTTGAAGGACATCATCCGCGGCGCGGCGGCCGGCATCGGGCCGGGCGTGCGGGTGATCTGCGGCTCGCCGGCGATCAGGGTCAGGTGCACGTCGTTCCAGTCGCGGCCGCTGCGGTTGGCGATGCTGGCGCGCGCCTCGAAACGCAGCTTGCAGCCGGCGCCCGGCAGCACGGTGCCGATGTACGCCGCGCGCCAGCCGAGGCCGGCGGTGGGATAGCTCAAGGTGGCGCGTGCATTGCCGGCCTTGGCCGCATCCACGCGCAGTTCCAGGCTGGAGCCGGTATTGAAGTGGCCGCTGGCGCGCACCGCCGCGTAGTCGCGGATCAGGCTGGTGCGGCCGCTGGCATCGCTCACCAGCAGGCCGTTGCCGGCGCGCAGCAAGGTGCCGCTGGCCAGCGGCTGGCCGTTGCTGCCGAGCACTTCCACCGGCTGGCCGACCAGGCTGCCCAGCGCGGCGTCGCGGCCCTGGGCCAGCAGCAGGCGCTGCGACAGCACCTTGGCGGCATCGCCTTCGACGTCGAGCGACAGCGCTTCGGTATCGAGAAAGGCGGGCAGGCCGCCGAGGCTTACGTCTTGCACACCCTGCTTCAGATCCAGCCGGCGCGGTTCGCGCGCCATGGCGTAGCCGCTGTCCACGCTGCTGCCGTCGCCGCCGGTGAACAGGGAGGCGTCGTCGCTGCGGTACAGGGTCAGCTCGGTGCGTTCGGGCGTGGCCGCGGCGGCAGTGCCGGCCAGGGTGGTGGCGCAGGCCAGGGCGAGGGTGGTGAAGGGGAACTTGCTCACGGGCGAACTCCTTTCGTTGGGCGCCGCCGATCTTACGCAGCGCGCATGAAGATGCGGCATCCGTGGCCGCCAACGCGTTAACCCCGGATCGCGCCGGCTGCGTTGCGGCCGACCCGGAGGAATTCAGTGCGTGGCGAAGTAGCCGCGCAGCGCGGCCAGGTCGCGCGTGAGCGTGATGCCCAGCGCCAGCAGGATGCGCGCCCTCTGCGGGCTGAAATCCTCGCCCGCGATAAAGCCCGTCTCCTGCAGGTAGCGCCGCTGCGCCACACTGCCCAGCGGCGAGCGGGTGCACTGCACCACCGCGATGCCGCCGGCGATAGCCGCTTCCAGCGCGATGCGCTCGGCCTTGGTGACCAGGCCCGGCGCCAGGCCCGCGGAGACGATGCCTTGCGCGCCCTTGGCCAGCGCGGCTTCGATCATGGTGTCGTCGGCGCCGACGTAGGAGTAGGCGATGTCCACGCGCGGCGGCTGCGCATCGTCGGGCAATGCAGCGAAGGCCGCGCCGGGGGCATGGCGGCCTTCGGGACGGCGGCGGTAGCGGATGCGGTCCGGATCGACCGTGCCGAGCACGCCGTGATCCATCGAGCGGAACGTATCCAGCCGCAAAGTGGAAACCTTGATCACGTCGCGCGCCGGATAGATGCCGTCGTTGAACACCACCAGCACACCGCGCCCGCGCGCATCCGCATCGCCTGCCACGCGAATGGCGCCCAGCAGATTGGATGGCGCATCCGAACCCACCGCGCTCAATGGCCGCTGGGAACCGGTAAGCACCACGGTCTGCGGAATATCCAGCGTGAGGTTGAGGAAGAACGCGGTTTCTTCCAGCGTGGCGGTGCCGTGCAGGATCACGAAACCGGCCAGTTCCGGCTGTTCGCGCGACAGCCGCCGCAGCGTGGCGCGCAGCTCGAACCAGTCGGCCATGGTGAGATTGTTGCTGCCCACCGAGCGGAATGGCACCGGCACCGCGTCGGCCACGTCGGCGACTTCAGGCACGCGCGCCAGGATCTGCGCGACGTCCAGCTTGCTGCCGTGCTCCGGGTAATCCATCAGGTCGGTGCTGGAGGTGCCCAGCGAGGCGATGGTGCCGCCGCAGCCGATGATGGCGACGCGGGGGAGGGCGGTGGGCGTGGGCATGCCGGATGGTTCCGTGAGCGGAGGTCCAGCTAGTGTCGCAAAGCCACTCTCCCCCCGGGAGAGGGGTTGGGGTGAGGGTACGGGCGGAGCGCAAGAGTGATGTGCATCGCTCCGGTCGTACCCTCATCCGCCTGCCGGCACCTTCTCCCGATGGGAGAAGGATTCCACATGGGGGCTTCAGGCCTGCTCGGCCGCGTCGCGGATCGCCTGCGGCAGCGGCACCGGCTTGCCGGTGTGCGGGTTCATCCAGACCATCACCACGTGGCCGTCGCTGTACAGCTTGTCCGGATGTTCCGCATCGACGATGCGATGCCCGATGGTCATCGAGCTGTTGCCCAGGCGCAGGCAGAACAGTTCCACCTGCAGCTGCGCCGGCCATTCGATCGGGAAGCGGTAGTTGATCTCGCTCGCCGCCAGCACCGGCATCGACTTCTCGTCGAACCACGGCCCCGGCACGTGCTTCAGCCACTGCAGCCGCGCTTCTTCCAGATACGTGAGGTAGTTGGAATTGTTGACGTGGTTGAAGGCGTCGAGATCGCGCCAGCGCACGCCGATGGAGGCGGTGAACAGCGGATGGACTTCCTCCGCGGCATCCGCGGCGGGGCTCGATTCGGTGATGGTGAAACTCATGCGGTCTTTTTCCGTGCGGCCTTGGTGTCGCGGCCGCTGCTCTTCTGTGCAACGGTCTTCTGTGCGCCGGTCTTCTGTGCAGCGTTCTTCTGAGCGCCGTTCTTCGGCGCATCGTTCTGCGCCTTGGCCGGCTTGATGCCCAGGTGCGGCGCAAGGAAGCGGCCGGTATGCGAGGCGGCCGTCTCGGCCACCACTTCCGGCGTGCCGGCGACCAGGATGCGTCCACCGCCGGCGCCGCCTTCGGGGCCGAGGTCGACGATCCAGTCGGCGGTCTTGATCACGTCGAGGTTGTGCTCGATCACCACCACGGTATTGCCCTGGTCCACCAGCTGGTGCAGCACGTCGAGCAACTGCTCGATATCGTGGAAATGCAGGCCGGTGGTGGGTTCGTCCAGGATGTACAGCGTGCGGCCGGTGTCGCGCTTGGACAGCTCCTTCGACAGCTTCACGCGCTGCGCTTCGCCGCCGGACAGCGTGGTCGCGCTCTGGCCCAGCTTGATGTAGTCCAGGCCGACCGCGCGCAGGGTTTCCAGCTTGCGCGCGATGGTGGGCACGTTCTCGAACAGCTTCAGCGCGTCTTCCACCGTCATGCCGAGCACGTCGGCAATCGTGTGGCCCTTGTAGGCGATCTCCAGCGTCTCGCGGTTGTAGCGCTTGCCGTGGCAGACGTCGCAGGGCACGTACACGTCCGGCAGGAAGTGCATCTCCACCTTGATCATGCCGTCGCCTTCGCAGGCCTCGCAGCGGCCGCCGCGCACGTTGAAGCTGAAGCGGCCGGCGGTGTAGCCGCGCGAGCGCGCTTCCGGCACCTGCGCGTACAGCTCGCGCAGCGGGGTGAACAGGCCGGTATAGGTGGCCGGATTCGAACGCGGCGTACGGCCGATCGGCGACTGGTCGATATCGACCACCTTGTCGAACAGCTCCAGCCCTTCCACCGACTTGTGCGCCGCCGGCTGCTCGCTGGCGCCGTTGAGTTCGGCGGCGGCGAGGCGGAACAGGGTGTCGTTGATGAGGGTGGACTTGCCCGAGCCGGACACGCCGGTGATGCAGGTGAACAGGCCGGCCGGAATGGCCAGGTCCACGTTCTTCAGGTTGTTGCCGGTGGCGCCGCGCAGATGCAGCCAGGAGTCCTTGTCCTCCTGCTCGCGGCGCTCCTTCGGCACCTCGATCGCGCGGCGGCCGGACAGGTACTGGCCGGTGACCGAGCGCTTGGAGGCGAGGATGTCCTTCAGCGTGCCCTGCGCCACCACTTCGCCGCCGTGCACGCCGGCGCCGGGGCCGATGTCCAGCACGTGGTCGGCCAGACGGATGGCGTCTTCGTCGTGCTCCACCACGATCACCGTATTGCCCAGGTCGCGCAGGCGGGTGAGCGTGCCGAGCAGGCGTTCGTTGTCGCGCTGGTGCAGGCCGATCGAAGGTTCGTCCAGCACGTACATCACGCCGACCAGGCCGGCGCCGATCTGCGAAGCCAGGCGGATGCGCTGGGCTTCGCCGCCGGACAGCGAGTCGGCCTGGCGGTCGAGCGTGAGGTAGTTCAGGCCCACGTCGTTGAGGAAGCTCAGGCGCTCGCGGATTTCCTTGACGATCTTCACCGCGATCTCGCCGCGCCAGCCGCTGAGGGTGAGCGTGTCGAAGAAGCCCAGCGCGTCGTCGATCGAGCGCGAGGTGAGTGAGGGCAGGGCGTGGTCGGCGACGAACACGTTGCGCGCCGAACGGTTCAGGCGCTGGCCGTGGCAGTCGGGACACGGATGGTCCGCGATGTACTTGGCCAGTTCCTCGCGCACCGCGGGCGACTCGGTTTCCTTATAGCGGCGCTCCAGGTTCGGCAGGATGCCTTCGAAGGAGTGCTCGCGGGTGACCTTGCCGCCGCGTTCGGTGAGGTAGCGGAACTGGATCTTGTCGTTGCCGCTGCCGTACAGCACGGCCTTCTGCACCGTGGCCGGCAGCTTCTGCCACGGCGTGTCGACGTCGAAGCGGTAGTGGCTGGCCAGCGAGATGATCAGCTGGAAATAGTGGGCGTTGCGGCGGTCCCAGCCGCGGATCGCGCCGCCGGACAGCGGCAGCTCCGGATGGCCGACCACGCGCGCCGGATCGAACACCTGGGTCACGCCCAGGCCGTCGCAGGTGGGGCAGGCGCCGATCGGCGAGTTGAACGAGAACAGGCGCGGTTCAAGCTCCGGCAGCGAGTAGTCGCACACGGGGCAGGAATAGCGCGAAGAGAGCAGCTGCTCCTGCGCCTTGGCGTCGTCCATATCGGCCAGGATCACCAGCCCGTCGCCCAGGCGCAGCGCCGTCTCGAAGGATTCGGCCAGGCGCTGCTTGATGTCGTCGCGCGGGCGGAAGCGGTCGATCACCACTTCGATGGTGTGCTTCTGGCGCAAGGTGAGCGGCGGCACGGCGTCGAGCTCGTACACCACGCCGTCGACGCGGGCGCGCACGAAGCCCTGCGCGCGCAGCTGGTCGAACACCTGTACGTGCTCGCCCTTGCGCTCGCGGATCACCGGGGCCAGCAGCATGAAGCGCTTGTCCGGATCCAGCGCCAGGGTGGCGTCCACCATCTGGCTCACCGTCTGCGCTTCCAGCGGGATGCCGTGGTCCGGGCAGCGCGGCGTGCCGACGCGGGCGTACAGCAGGCGCAGGTAGTCGTAGACCTCGGTGATGGTGCCCACGGTGGAGCGCGGGTTGTGCGAGGTGGATTTCTGCTCGATCGAGATGGCCGGCGACAGGCCTTCGATATGGTCGACGTCCGGCTTCTCCATCATCGAGAGGAACTGGCGGGCGTAGGCCGACAGCGACTCGACGTAGCGGCGCTGGCCTTCCGCATAGATGGTGTCGAAGGCCAGCGAGGATTTGCCGGAACCGGACAGGCCCGTGATCACGATCAACTGGTCGCGGGGGAGGTCCAGGTCGATGTTCTTGAGGTTGTGCGTGCGCGCGCCGCGGATGCGGATGGTGTCCATTGAACGCCGGGGGGAAAGTAGGAGGGGGAAAAACTGCACTATACCAAACTCCCCAGGTCAGTTATTGCCCCTGGGCGGGTCCGGTCGTGGCTGCGGTAGACCACCGAAAGTGGGGTGGCATCAAAGTGTTAACAAGTGGATTGGCTTAATAGCTGTTTTGGCCGCAAGGCCGATGCAGCGAGACCAGTACACATGCGCAAGTGGAAAGGATGGGGGCTCTCCCTGGCGCTGGTGGCATCGATGGGCACGGCCTCGGCCGCGACTCAGCCCAGCGAAGAGCAGGTGCGCCAGCTGATGGAAGTGGTGGGGGTGGGCAAGATGCTCAGCCAGATGAACAGTCAGGCCGTGACGGTGATGCAGCAGTCGCTGCCGTGCATTCCGGCCAGCTACTGGCAGGGCTACATGGACAGCAATGGCACCCAGCAATTCATCGGGCGGCTGGTGCCGATCTACCAGCGCCATTTCAGCGCGGACGAGATCGACGGCATGCTGAAGTTCTACCGGTCTCCTCTTGGCCAGAAAGTGATCACCGAGATGCCGACCACCATGGGCGAGGCCAACCAGGCCGGCCTGCAGTGGAGCAAGGAGCGCAGCGACCAGATGATCGCCGAGCTCAAGCAGAAGGGCAGCCTGGACGCGGGCGGCCGTTGCCCGGCCGAACATGCAGCGGCGGCCACCGGCGTAGCAGCAGGCGCCGCGGCGGCGAATGCCGCGGGCGCCGATGACGACGACGAAGCCGCGGCCGCGGCGGCGCCGGCCAAGAAGGCGGCGCCGGCGAGCAAGGCGAAGGGGAAGACGACGACCAAGTCCAAGTCGACCAAGAAGGCCCCGGCCAAGAAGACGCCCGCCAAGACCACCACCAAGGCGCCGGCCAAGCCCGCCGCGACGCCCGCCAAGCCGGCGGCCGATACCGGCAAGTCGAGCACGCCCGCTCAATAAGCCGCGTCCGCCGGGGCCGGAACAAGGCCCCGGCGGGCAAGCGCGGGATCGTAATGCGGCGCCATGCCGCTGTTTCACCTGCTCCTCACGCTTGTTCAGCTTTCGAAAGACCTTGCTGAATGAGGATGGACCGCAGCCGCTCCCGGGGTGTTTTCACCCCCTCCGTGGCCGCGTTTTCCAGCCCTAAGCTGAGTCCGCAACTCTTTGCGGTTCACTCAAGCCGGGCGAAAGGAGACAGGGGCATGGGCATGTGGATGAAGGCGGGAGCGGTGCTGGTGGCATCGCTGGGGCTGGCCGGATGCGGCCTGGCGATCAACGTGAACTACCAGACCGAGCCGGGCGGGGCGACGATCGAGTCGGGCAGCGAGTATCTGGGCCGCGGCGCCGCGACGCGGACCTATTTCATCAGCCAGCAGGCGGTCAAAAGCGGCGTGCACTGCGTGCTGACCGACACCGCCAGGGCGAAATGGATCAGCGGCGCCGAGGTGACGCAGTCCGAGGAGATCTGCGCGCCCGCGGGCAGCCAGGGCGTCTACGAGGTCACGCGGGTGCTGCGGCGTCCGCCGGATGCCCCGAACCTGGCTCTGGACCTCAATTACGCCAATGACGTGGCCCAGCAGCAGCTGGCCGAGCGACAGGTCGCCGCCCAGGAAACCGCCGCCAACGCCCAGGCCACCGCCGCCTACGCCGAGCTGGAGGACGCCAAGGCCCGGCGCGCGGAGGCCAAGGCCGAACGGGAGCGCCTCAGGCAGAACAAGGGGAATTGAGTCCCGGTGGACCCTATCGGTTTGATCCCAGGGATTTTTTTGGTTATGATCGCCGGCTCGCGCAAGCGAGAACACCCAAGAGAATAACGACAGAAGGGATATTCCCATGAGTTATGCAGTCATCAAGACCGGCGGCAAGCAGTACCGCGTCCAGCAGGGCGATGTCCTGCGCGTGGAGCTGCTGAACGCCGAAGAAGGCGCCAGCGTGAAGTTCGACGAAGTGCTGCTGGTCGGTTCGGGCGAGACCATCACCGTCGGTGCGCCGACCGTGACCGGCGCCACTGTCTCCGCCACCGTGCGCAAGCATGGCCGCGCCGACAAGGTCCGCATCATCAAGTTCCGCCGCCGCAAGCACCACAAGAAGCAGCAGGGACATCGTCAGCATTTCACCGAAGTCGAGATCACGGGCATCAACGCCTGATCCGCCAATCTGGAGTAATCAGTCATGGCACATAAGAAAGGCGTAGGTTCGTCGCGCAACGGCCGCGATTCGAACCCGAAGTATCTCGGCGTGAAGATCTACGGTGGCCAGGCCATCGAAGCCGGCAACATCATCGTGCGTCAGCGCGGCACCAAGTTCCATCCCGGTACCGGCGTGGGCCTCGGCCGCGACCACACCCTGTTCGCGCTGGTCGACGGCACGGTCGAGTTCAAGACCCGTGGCGAGAAGAACCGCAAGTACGTGAACGTCGTCCAGGGCTAAGCCCGGCCGATGCAGCGCAAGGGCCCCGCTTCGGCGGGGCTTTTGCTTTTTAAGGCGGGGAACGGGAATCGGAGCAGTGCGCAAGGCGCGCGCCCGGCTTCCCTAATATGATGCGCGGTGGCGCGTCCGTTTCTCGCCTCCCTTCCTTAAGTTCGCGATCCCTTCCCATGAAATTTGTCGACGAAGCCATCATCAAGGTCCTGGCCGGTGACGGCGGCAACGGATGCATCAGCTTCCGTCGCGAAAAATTCATTCCCTTCGGCGGTCCCGATGGCGGCGACGGCGGCAGCGGCGGCTCGATCTGGCTGGTGGCCGACGAAGGCCTCAACACCCTGGTCGACTTCCGCCACCAGCGCGCGTTCAAGGCGCAGCGCGGCGAGAACGGCATGGGCAGCGACATGTACGGCAAGGGCGGCGACGACACCGAAGTCCGCGTGCCGGTCGGCACCGTGGTCACCAATGTCGACACCGACGAAACCATCGGCGACCTCACCGCCCACGGCCAGCGCCTGCTGGTGGCGCAGGGCGGCAAGGGCGGCCTGGGCAACATCCATTTCAAGAGCTCGGTGAACCGCGCGCCGCGCAAGTCCACGCCCGGCACCCCGGGCGAGGTGCGCGAGCTGAAGCTGGAGCTGAAGCTGCTGGCCGACGTCGGCCTGCTCGGCTTCCCGAACGCCGGCAAGTCCACCTTCATCCGCGCCGTGTCGGCGGCCACGCCGCGCGTGGCCGACTACCCGTTCACCACCCTGCATCCGAACCTGGGCGTGGTCAGCCTGGGGCCGGACCAGAGCTTCGTGATCGCCGACATCCCCGGCCTGATCGAAGGCGCTGCCGAGGGCGTCGGCCTGGGCATCCAGTTCCTGCGCCACGTGGCGCGCACGCGCCTGCTGCTGCACCTGGTAGACATCGCGCCGATCGACGGCTCCGACGTGGTGGAGCAGGTGCACGCCATCGAGCACGAGCTGCAGAAGTTCGATCCCGAGCTGCTGGACCGCCCGCGCTGGCTGGTGCTGAACAAGGCCGACGTGCTGCCGGAAGACGAGCGCCAGGCCGTCGCCGCGGACATCGTGCAGCGCCTGGGCTGGACCCAGCCGTGGTTCCTGGTCTCGGCCATCGCGCGCGACAACACCACGGCGGTGTGCCAGCAGATCCAGCGCTTCTTCGAGGCGCAGCGCGAGGTGCTGGAAGGCCGCACCGACATGCTGCCGGGCGACGTGCGCCTGCGCGGGGACGCGCCGCGCGACTGAGCGCGCGCGTCACGCCGTCTCCCGCGCCGTCCTGCGTCCCGCCCGGAGCACCCCGCACGCATGAAGCTGCAAGCCCGCATCGCCGGCTACCGCCGGCTGCGCGAACAAGCCCTGTGGCGGCTGCTGGCCGCCGACCACGCGCCGGAACTGATCGGCCTGCTGCAGTCCCTGCTGCAGGACGGCGAACGCCGGCTGCCCGCCTCGGCCCTGCATGAGCGCCTGCAGGACCACCTCGACACCATCAACGCCTCCGAGCTGCCCACCGAACTGCCGCGCACCGCGCAGGCCTACCTGGCGCACTGGCTGGCGCAGGGCTATCTCGAACGCCGCCTGCCGGAAGGTTCGAGCGAAGAGGAATACGAGCTCTCGGCGCAGGCCGTGCAGGCCGTGCGCTTTATCGCCGGGCTGCACTCGCCGCGCCACGCCGCCACCGAAAGCCGCCTGTCGCTGGTGATCCAGCAGCTGGTGCAACTGGCCGAGCAGACCGAGACCGATCCCGCCACGCGCCTGGACAGCCTGCTGGCCGAACGCGCGCGCCTGGACGCCGAGATCGAACGCGTGCGCAGCGGCAAGCTCGACGCCGTCGGCGGCCAGCGCGCGCTCGAACGCACGCGCGAAGTGATCCAGCTCGCCGACGAGCTGGCCGAGGACTTCCGCCGCGTGCGCGAGGATTTCGAACGCCTCAACCGCGAATTCCGCGAACGCATCATCGACGACGAAGGCCAGCGCGGCGACCTGCTCGACCGCCTGTTCGAAGGCGTCGACGTCATCGCCGGCAGTGAAGCCGGCCGCAGCTTCGGCGCGTTCTGGAAACTGCTCAACAATGTGGAGCAGAGCAACCAGCTCGACGCCGCCATGGAAACCGTGCTGTCGCGCGGCTTCGCCCGCCGCCTGCAGCGCGAGGAGCGGCAGCTGCTGCGCGGCTTCACCCGCGTGATGCTGGAGCGCGGCGGCCAGGTGCACGACGTGATGCAGCACTTCGCGCGCAGCCTGCGCGGCTTCGTGCAGAGCCGCGGCTACCTGGAGCAGCGCCGCCTCAATCAACTGTTGAAGCAGGCGCAGGCCGAGGCGCTGCAGCTGCGCGACGAACTGGGCGCGCACCGCCGCCTGCCGCTCGAACTGCCGCTGACCGGCGCGCGCCTGCGTTCGCTCTCGCAGTGGCGCCTGCACGATCCGCGGCATGCGCGCATCGACGGGCGCATCGATCTTTCCGGCGCGGCCGCCATTTCGCTGGACAGCGTCGGCGCGCTGGTGGCGCAGTCCGAAATCAATTACCGCGGCCTGCGCCGCGACCTGCACGAACTGCTGCAGGACACGCCGCAGCTGTCGATCGGCGCAGTGCTCGCCGCGCGTCCGGCCGAGCAGGGCCTGGGCAGCATCATCGGTTATCTCTCGCTGGCCACGCGCCACGGCGTAGTGGCCGAAGGCGAGCTGGAAGAAGTGTCCTGGCAGGGTGGCGACGGGCAGTGGCGCCGCGCGCGCGTGCCCCTGGTGTGGTTCCTCAAAGAGAAACGCCATGAATTTGCATGAAGAAGCCGAGCTGGCCGTGACGGCGCCGGCGTTGCCGGACGCGACCGCCAAGGGCGCGCTGTTCGATGGCGACACCGGCGTGTTGCCGCTGGAAGTGCGCCGCGTGCTGTGCCAGCTGCTGGCCGGCCCCAGCATCGACGCCGGCCGCCACGCCGCGCTGTGGCCGGTGCTGCTGCGCTACGAGGCCACCCTGCATTCGCAGCTGTGCGAGCTGTTCCTGGAACTGGTGATCGACCGCGAGGCCGGCGTCGCCTTCGCGCGCCAGGCCGACACCGGCGAACTCGACACGCCGGTGCTGCTGCGCTCGCTGCCGCTCACGTTCATCGACACCGTGCTGCTGCTGCACCTGCGTCAGCAATTGCTGGAAGGCGAGGCGCAGGGGCGCCGTGCCGTGGTGGAGGAGGGCGCGCTGGTGGATGCGCTGTCGGTCTACGAAAAGAATCTTTCCACCGACCGCGCCGGCTTCGCCAAGCGCGTCGCCGCGGCGATCGCCAAGATGCGCGAGAGCCACGTGCTGGAACGCCTGCGCGGCAGCGAGGACCGCTACGAGGTCTCGCCCACGCTGAAGCTGCTGTTCTCGGCCGAGGACGTGCAGGCGCTGACCCAGGTGTACCGCGAGCTGCGCGGCGCGGACGTGGTGCTGCAGGAGGCTGCGGATGAGCAGTAAAAACAAGGCGCCGGCGAAGAAGGCTGCCGGCAAGAAGGCGGCAAGCAAAGCAGTAGCGAAGCAGGCGAAGGCAAAGAGCGCGAGCGTCAGCGACAAGGCCGCGCCGAAGAAAGCGAAGGCCGCGAAGCCGGCCGAGCAGATCCAGACGGCAGTAGCGGTTGCCGCACCGGAACCTGATTCCGGCGCGGAATCTCCCGCGCGCCCGTCGAAAGCCAAGGCAGCACGCCCCGCCGCGCCTTCGCTGTTCCTCTCCGATCTGCCCGACCCGCGCGACGAACAGTTCCGCATGCGCCGCCTGCAGGTGTTCAACTGGGGCACCTTCAGCGGTCTGGTCGATATCCCGATCGCCGAGAAGGGTTTCCTGTTCGTCGGCCGCTCCGGCTCCGGCAAGTCGACCCTGCTCGATGCGATGTCCGCGCTGCTGGTGCCGCCCAGCCTGGTCGACTTCAACGCCGCCGCGCGCGAAGCGGACCGCAGTGGCCGCGACCGCAGCCTCGCTTCGTACGTGCGTGGCGCCTGGGCCGACCAGCACGACAGCGACTCCGGCGAGATCGCCACCCAGTACCTGCGCAAGGGCAGCACCTGGTCGGCGCTGGCGCTGGAATACCGCAATGCGATGGGCGAGACAGTCTCGCTGATCCGCTTGTTCTGGATCGCCGGCAACGGCTCGGCCGCGGCCGACGTGCGCAAGCACTACATGGTCACCGAGCGCGCGTTCGACGTGGCGAGGGAAATGGACGGCTTCGACCTGGACCTGCGCCGGCTCAAGGCCAGGCTCGGCGACGAGGTGCACCATTTCGACGCCTTCGCCGGCTACGCGGAACGCTTCCGCCGCCTGCTCGGCATCCAGAACGACATGGCGCTGAAGCTGCTGCACAAGACGCAGTCGGCCAAGAACCTGGGCGACCTCAATCATTTCCTGCGCGGCTTCATGCTGGAGGAGCCGGAAACCTTCGCCGCAGCCGACCGTCTCGTCGCCGATTTCGCCGAGCTCGATGCCGCGCACAAGGCCGTGGTGATCGCGCGCGAACAGGTGCAGACGCTGGCGCCGGCGCGCCAGGCCCACGACGAGCTGCAGGCGCTGCGCCGCCAGACCAGCGCGCTGCGCGAGCAGCAGCAGGGCGTGGACCTGTTCCGCGAGCAGCGCCGCCTGCGCCTGCTGGACGACCGCCGCGCCGAACTCGAGGTCTTGGCACAAGGCATCGAAGGCGAGCAGGCGCAGCGCAAGCAGGCGCTGGAGAACCACGACCAGCGCCTGGCCGACATAGAGCGCCAGCGCCGCGAGCAGGGCGGCGACGCGGTCGACCAGCTCGAACGCGAGCGCGGCCAGGTGCAGCGCGAACGCGACGAGCGCCTGCGCCGCCGCGACAAGCTCGAAACCGCCTGCCGCGAACTGGGCTGGACCCTGCCTGGCACAGCGCGCGCGCTGGCCGAACTGGCCGGGCAGGCGCGCGAACTGGCCAGCGGCGTGCGCAGCCAGGGCGGCGCGCTGGAAGAACAGATGGACGCGATCAAGCGCGACAGCGGCCAGGCCGCGCAGCGCTTCGCCACGGTGCGCGCGGAAATCGATGCGCTGAAGAAGCACCCTTCGAATATCCCCGCGCCGATCCAGGCCATGCGCGCGCGGCTGTGCGAGGAACTCGGCTGGTCCGAGAACGCCGTGCCGTTCGCCGGCGAGCTGCTGCAGGTGAAGGACGAATTCGCCGCCTGGCGCGGCGCGATCGAGCGCGTGCTGCACGGCTTCGCGCTGTCGCTGCTGGTGGACGAACAGCAGTACGCGGCGGTGGCGGCCTGGGTCAACAAGACCCATCTGGGCGGCAAGCTGGTGTACTACCGCGTCGGCCGCGTGGAGGCCTTCGGCCAGCGCAAGCCGGACGGCCGTTCGCTGGTGCACCGGCTGGAGCTGCGCGACCACGCGCACCGCGCCTGGCTGCAGGCCGAGCTGGCGCGCCGCTTCGACTACGCCTGCGTCGACAATGCCGCGGCACTGCGCCAGGCCGACCGCGCGATCACGCGCGAAGGCCAGGTCAAGCACCCCGGCGACCGCTACGAGAAGGACGACCGCCGCGCCACCGACGACCGCCGCCACTGGGTGCTGGGCTTCGACAACCGCGACAAGCTGGTGCTGTTCGAGAAGGAGGGCGTGGAACTGGCGCAATCCATCGCGCGCACCGGCGACGCGCTGGCCCAGCTGAAGGCGCAGCGCGACCGCGAAGGCGACCGCCGCGTCGCCGCGGCCGCGTTCACCGGCATCGAATGGGAAGAGATCGACATCGCGCCCAAGCTGCAGCGCCTGGCCGATATCGAGGACCAGCTGCGGCAGTTGAACGAAGGCGACGCAGGACTCAACGAACTCGGCCGCCGCCTCGATGTCGAACGCGCGGCGCGGCAGCAATCCGCCAAGGCCTACGAGGAAAGCGCGGCCGAACGCATTGCGGTGGAGCGCGAGCGCCGCGGCGTGGAAAACCAGCGCGAAGCCTGTGCCATGCGCGCGAGCGCCGCCGCGCTGACGCCGCTGCAGCAGGAAGGCCTGCAGGCCCGCCTGCCGGCGCAGCCGCTGCTGTCGCTGGAGAACATTGACCACCAGTTCCGCGCGCTTGAGCGCGCGCTGCACGAGGTGCTGGACGGCCAGGCCGAACGCGACCACCGCCTGGTGCAGTCGGTGGAGGAATGCTTCCGCGCGTTCTGCCGCCGCTGGCCGCAGGACAGCGCCGATTTCACCCCGCGCCTGGATTCCGCCGAAGGCTTCCTGGCCCGCCTGCGCCGCCTGGAGCTGGACGGCCTGCCCAAGCACGAGGCGCGCTTCTTCGAGCTGCTGCAGAGCCAGAGCAAGCAGGATCTGCTGGTGCTGCAGAAACATATGACCGAGGCGCGCAAGTCGATCGGCCAGCGCATGGAAGAGGTCAACGAAAGCCTGGAGCGCGTGCCGTTCAACCGCGGCACCTTGCTGCAGATCGAAGTGAGCGACCGCGGCCTGCAGGAAGTGCGCGATTTCCAGGCCCAGTTGCGCGACGTGCTGATGCAGCACCCCACCGAGGACCGCGAACGCGCCGAGGCGCAGTTCGCCGTGCTGCGCGGGCTGGTCGAACGCCTGGGCGCGCCGGATCCGGAACTGCGGCGCTGGCGCGAGCAGGTGCTGGACGTGCGCCTGCATGTGGAGTTCATCGGCGTGGAGATCGAGGAAGAGACGCGGCGCCAGGTGGAGGTCTATCGCAGCGGCGCAGGCAAGTCAGGCGGCCAGCGCCAGAAGCTGGCCACCACCTGCCTGGCCGCGGCGCTGCGCTACCAGCTCGGCGGCGACGACGGCCACTTGCCGCGCTATGCGCCGGTGGTGCTGGACGAGGCCTTCGACAAAGCCGACAACGAATTCACCGCGCTGGCGATGAATATCTTCGAGAACTTCGGCTTCCAGATGGTGGTGGCGACGCCGCTGAAATCGGTGATGACGCTGGAGCCGTTTATCGGCGGCGCGTGCTTCGTGGATATCAACGGGCGGCACGATTCGGGCGTGCTGTTGATCGAGTACGACGCGGAGGAGAAGCGGCTGGCGTTGCCGGAGAAGGCGCGCGAGGTTGCGTAAAGCCCCTCTCCCGCCGGGAGAGGGGTTGGGGTGAGGGTACGGCCGGAGCGCAAGGGTGATGCGCACCGCTCCGCCCGAACCCTCATCCGGCTGCCGCCACCTTCTCTCCCACGGGGACTACCTTCGGGTCGCCGGAGGGAGAAGGACTTCAGCCTGACAGTCGAGGAACCGGCTAGACGCACAAAACGAAAGGGCCGGCTTTCGCCGGCTGGTTTTCCCAATAACGAAAGGGCCGGCTTTCGCCGGCTGGTTTTCCCAATAACGAAAGGGCCGGCTTTCGCTGGCTGGTTTTCCCAATAACGAAAGGGCCGGCTTTCGCCGGCCCTTTGCGCCAACCCGAATCGCTTAGAAGCTGGCTTACGCCAGCTCGCGGATCTTCGCGTTGAGGCGGCTCTTGTGGCGAGCGGCCTTGTTCTTGTGGATCAGGCCACGCGAAGCGTAGCGATCCATGACCGGCTGGGCGGCGGCGAACGCCTCGACAGCGGCAGCCTTGTCCTTGTTCTCGATGGCCTTGACGACCTTCTTGAGGGCGGTGCGCACCATGGAACGGGCGCTGACGTTGCGCAGGCGGCGCTGCTCGGACTGGCGCGCGCGCTTCTTCGCGGACTTGATGTTGGCCAAAGTAGAACTCCGAAATAGCTTGGGTTGGTTGGAAAAAGGGGGCAATTATGACGGTAATGGGTCGTTGCGTCAACAGCTTAGCGACGCCCGGACCGTGCGGATGGGGCCTGCGGGCAGGGGTGGCGGGCCGGTCCCATGAACAGAAGCGGGATTTTGCCACAAACGCGCTGTGTTACCGCCCGCGGCCGCTGTCAGACTACGCGCTTTGCCGGCGCCGTCAGGGGCGGAGCGGGCAAGCTCTCGATAACCCCCCCCTGCATGACAAGAAAGGTACCGGCGCGCGCATGAAGTCACCCAGCATGTTCCGAGGGCTGCTGTCGTTCAGCGGCATGACCATGATTTCGCGTGTGCTCGGGCTGGTCCGGGATATGTCGATCAACGCGGCTTTCGGCGCCAACGCGGCCACCGACGCGTTCTGGGTGGCGTTCCGCATCCCCAATTTCATGCGCCGGCTGTTCGCCGAAGGCTCGTTCTCCACCGCCTTCGTGCCGGTGTTCACCGAGGTGAAGGAAAAACGCAGCCACCAGGAGCTGAAGACGCTGATGTCGCGCGTCTCCGGCACCCTGGGCGGGGTGCTGATGCTGATCACGGCGCTGGGGGTGATCTTCGCGCCGCAGGTCACCACGCTGTTCTCGCCGGGCGCGATCGAGACGCCGGAGAAGTTCGAGCTCACGGTCAACCTGCTGCGCCTGACGTTTCCGTTCCTGCTGTTCGTCTCGCTGACCGCGCTGTCGGGCGGCGCGCTCAACAGCTTCCATCGCTTCGGCCTGCCGGCGCTGACGCCGGTGATCCTCAACCTGTGCATGATCACCGGCGCGCTGTGGCTGGCGCCGCGGCTGCATACGCCGATCATGGCGATGGGCTGGGCGATCCTGGCGGCGGGCATGCTGCAGCTGCTGTTCCAGCTGCCGGCGCTGCGCCAGCTGGACCTGCTCACCCTGCCGCGCTGGGGCTGGAGCCATCCGGAGGTGCGGCGCATCCTCAAGCTGATGGTGCCGACGCTGTTCGGCTCCTCGGTGGCGCAGATCAACCTGCTGCTGGATACGGTGATCGCCTCGCTGCTGTTCATCGGTTCGCAGAGCTGGCTGTCGCAGGCCGACCGTTTCCTGGAATTGCCGCTGGGCGTGTTCGGCGTGGCGCTGGGCACGGTGATCCTGCCGTCGCTGTCGCGCCACCACGTGGCCACCGACGGCGAGGGTTTTTCCAAGGCGCTGGACTGGGGCCTGCGCATCACCCTGCTGATCGCGGTGCCGGCGATGTTCGCGCTGATGCTGCTGGCCGAACCGCTGGTCGCCACGCTGTTCCAGCATGGGCGCTTCACTGCGTTCGATACGCGCATGGCCACGCTGTCGATCTCCGCGCTGAGCTTCGGCCTGCCGGCCTTCGCCCTGGTCAAGGTGGTGCTGCCGGCCTTCTATGCCCGCCAGGACACGCGCACCCCGGTGCGCGCCGGTGTGGCCTCGCTGATCGCCAACATGGTGCTGAACGTGCTGTTCCTGGCCGTGCTGTATGCGCTGTGGGCGCCGGCCGAGGTGAAGCAGGGAGCGCTGTTCGAAGGCCTGGCCAAGGTGCCGGGCCTGCACATGGCACTGGGCGTGGCCAGCGCGGCGGCCAGCTATATCAACCTGGCCCTGCTGTGGCACTGGCTGCGCAAGGCGGGGGTGTACCAGCGGCAGCCGGGCTGGATGCGCCATCTGGGCCGGCTCGCGCTGGCCTGCGCGGTGATGATCGGCGTGCTGCTGGCGGGCCTGTGGCTGTGGCCGGATTGGACGGCGGTGGACAAGTGGACCCGCGTGTGGCATCTCGCCGCGCTGGTCTGCGCCGGCGGCGGCGCCTACCTCGCCACGCTGTTCGCCGCGGGCTTCCGGCTGCGTGAACTGCGCGGCGTTTGATGCGCCGCCGCAGTGCGCGGTCCTACGGCTATACTCGCGCGATGACCAGACTTTCCAGGGATATCGCCGGTCCGTGCCTGGCGCCCGGCGGTAGCGTAGTCGCCGTCGGCGCGTTCGACGGACTGCATCGCGGGCACCAGGCGCTGCTGACCCAGGTGCACGAGCGCGCGCAGGCGACCGGCCTGACGCCGATCGTGGTGAGTTTCGAGCCGCTGCCGCGCGCCTTCTTTTCGAAGGAACCGGTGCCGCGCCTGTCCAGCGTGCGCGAGAAGCTGCTGGGTTTCGAAGCGGCCGGGGTCAAGAAGGCGCTGATCCTGCGCTTCAACCACGAGCTCACCTCCATGCCGGCGGAAGACTTCGTGCGCCGCGTGCTGGTCGAGCGCCTGGGCACCCGCGAGGTGTGGGTCGGCGGCGATTTCCGCTTCGGCCACAAGCGCGGCGGCGACGTCGCCCTGCTGGAAAAAATGGGCGCGGAACTGGGCTTCGCTTCCCGCGTGATGCCGCCGGTGCTGCTCGACGGCGCCCGCGTCTCCGCCACCCGCGTGCGCATGCTGCTGGCCGCCGGCGAGTTCTCCGGCGCCGCGCCGCTGCTGGGCCGGCCCTTCGTGATCGAGGGCAAGGTGGAATACGGCAACCAGCTCGGCCGCGAACTGGGTTTCCCCACCGCCAATATCCACCTGCGCGACCGCGTGCCGCCGGTGCAGGGCATCTTCGCCGTGCGCGTGGGCCTGGGCGAGGGCGAATGCGCGTGGCCGGGCGTGGCCAGCCTCGGCATCCGCCCCACGGTCAACGAAGTGACCCAGCCGCTGCTGGAAGTGCACCTGTTCGATTTCGAAGGCGATCTCTACGGCCAGCGCATGGCGGTGGAGTTCGTGGCCAAGCTGCGCGACGAACTGAAATTCGACGGCCTGGCTGCGCTCACCGAGCAGATCCGCCGCGACGCCCGCATGGCGCGCGAGGTGCTCGGCATGAATCCGCGCCTGGCCGAGGCATGGACTTGAGCTTTCCGCTTCAAGCCGGCGCTTCCACGCCGGCCGCATACCCCACGGCGACGGCACGAGGGCCGCGCCCGACAACCCCGATGGCATCCGAGCAATGACCCAGGATTACAAGAACACCATCAACCTGCCGCAGACGGACTTCCCGATGCGCGGCGACCTGCCCAAGCGCGAGCCGCAGTGGCTGGCGGAATGGGAGCAGGTCGGCCGCTACGCGCAGATCCAGGAGCGCACCGCCGGCCGCGACAAGGTGTTCGTGCTGCACGACGGCCCGCCGTACGCCAATGGCGTGATTCACCTGGGCCATGCGGTGAACAAGGTGCTGAAGGACGTAGTGGTGAAGTCGCGCCTGCTGGCCGGCTTCCGCTCGCCCTACGTGCCGGGCTGGGACTGCCACGGCCTGCCGATCGAAATCGCCGTGGAGAAGAAGCACGGCAAGGCCGGCGACAAGCTCGACGCCGTGGCCTTCCGCCAGAAGTGCCGCGAGTACGCGCAGGCGCAGATCGACCTGCAGCGCACCGACTTCAAGCGCCTGGGCGTGCTCGGCGACTGGCAGAACCCGTACCGCACCATGGACTTCAAGTTCGAGGCCGACATGCTGCGCGCGCTGGCGCGCATCGTCGACAACGGCCACGTGATGCGCGGCTTCAAGCCGGTGTACTGGTGCTTCGACTGCGGCTCGGCCCTGGCCGAGGCGGAGATCGAATACGCCGACAAGGTCTCCCCGGCGATCGACGTGGCCTACGACGCGCTCGACCCGAAGGCGCTAGCCGCCAAGTTCGGCGTGGACGCGGGCGACGCCATCGTCGCCATCCCGATCTGGACCACCACGCCGTGGACGCTGCCGGAAAGCCAGGCGGTGTCGATGGGTGCGGAACTGGAATACGCCCTGGTCGAAGGCCCCGCGCGCAACGGCCGCCGCGTGCTGCTGGTGCTGGCCGCCGCCCTGGTGGAGAAGGCTTCGCATCGTTACGGCGTGGAGCATCCGGTAGTGCTCGGCCACGTCGCCGGCCAGGCGCTGGAAGGCGTGCTGCTGCAGCACCCGTTCTACGAGCGCAAGATTCCCGTGCTGCTCGGCGAGCACGTGTCGGCCGAAGACGGTACCGGCGCGGTGCATACGTCGCCCGACCACGGTGTGGAAGACTTTGTCGTTTCGCGCAAGTACGGCATCGAGACGCTCAACTACGTCGAGCCGCGCGGCACCTATCGCGCCGACACGCCGCCGGCCGGCGACCTGACGCTTGCCGGCACGCACCTGTGGAAAGCCAACGACGCCATCGTCGAGATGCTGCGCGGCCGCGGCGTGCTGCTGGCCCACCACAAGATCGAGCACAGCTATCCGCATTGCTGGCGCCACAAGACGCCGGTGATCTTCCGCGCCACGCCTCAGTGGTTCATCAGCATGGAGCAGGCCGGCCTGCGCAAGGCGGCGATGGATTCCATCCGCCAGGTGCGCTGGGTGCCGGGCTGGGGCGAGGAGCGCATCGCCGGCATGGTCGGCGACCGCCCGGACTGGTGCATCTCGCGCCAGCGCACCTGGGGCGTGCCGATCGCGCTGTTCGTGCACAAGGGCACGCAGGAGCCGCATCCGCGCTCGGTCGAACTGCTGGAGCAGGTGGCCCGGCACGTGGAGCAGGGCAGCATCGACGCCTGGTACGCGCTCGATCCGGCCGACCTGCTCGGCGACGAGGCCGCGGACTACGAGAAGGTCAACGACGTGCTCGATGTCTGGTTCGATTCCGGCGTCACGCATTTCACCGTGCTCGGCCAGCGCCCGGAACTGCAGCAGGGCGAGACCGCCTCGTACAAGGTGATGTACCTGGAAGGCTCGGACCAGCACCGCGGCTGGTTCCAGTCCTCGCTGCTCACCTCGGCCGCCATCCACGGCCGCGCGCCCTACGACGACGTGCTCACCCACGGCTTCACCGTGGATGCGCAGGGCCGCAAGATGTCCAAGTCGCTGGGCAACGGCATCGAGCCGCAGGACATCATGAAGAACCTGGGCGCGGACATCCTGCGCCTGTGGATATGCTCCACCGATTACCGCAACGAGATGTCGCTGTCGGACGAGATCCTCAAGCGCGTCTCCGACATGTACCGCCGCATCCGCAACACGGCGCGCTTCCTGCTGGGCAACCTGGACGGCTTCGATCCCGCGCAGCACCTGCTGCCGGTGGAAGACTGCCTGCTGCTGGACCAGTGGGCGGTGCAGCAGGCCTACGACACCCAGCAGGCGGTGGCGGCGGCGTACGACCGCTACGATTTCCCGGAGATCGTCCAGCGCGTGCAGAACTTCTGCACCAACGAGCTGGGCGCGCTGTACCTGGACATCACCAAGGACCGCCTCTACACCATGCCGACCGACAGCCGCGGCCGGCGCAGCGCGCAGAGCGCGATGTACCGCATCGCCGAAGCGCTGGTGCGCTGGCTGGCGCCGGTGCTGAGCTTCACCGCCGAGGAAATCTGGAAGGCGCTGCCGGGCCAGCGCAGCGAAAGCGTGCTGTTCGAAACCTGGTACGACGGCCTGTCCGCCGCCCAGGGTTTGTCGGAGCAGCGCCGCTACTGGTCCGATCTGCTGGCGATCCGCGACACCGCCTCGCGCGTGCTCGAAGGCATGCGCAAGGCCGGGCAGATCGGCGCCTCGCTCGATGCGAAGCTGGCGATCCACGCCGACCCCGCGCTGGTGAGCCGCTACGCGCCGGCAGCCGATGAGCTGCGCTTCTTCTTCATCACGTCCGACGTGCGCCTGGACGTGGCCGGCGGCCAGCCGGATTCCGCCGTACTGTCGGAACTGGAGGGCGCGGACGTGTGGGTGTCGGCCACGGTGAGCGAAGCGGCCAAGTGCGTGCGCTGCTGGCACCGCCGCGACGACGTCGGCCAGCATGCGCAGCATCCGGAGCTGTGCGGACGTTGCGTGAGCAATGTCGACGGCCCGGGCGAAGACCGCCGCTGGTTCTGAAGACGCGGGCGGCCGGCGCGAGCCGGCCGCTTTCTTTGAATCCCTTTGCATAGACGACGCATGAGCAAGCAATCCAACGCCCTGTCCTGGCTGTGGCTGTCCGCCCTGGTGATCGCGCTCGACCAGGCGAGCAAGTGGTGGGCGCTGTCCGCGCTGCAGCCGGCCGGCGTGCAGCACGCGGTCATCCCGGGCTTCCTCAACTGGACCCTGGCCTTCAATACCGGCGCCGCCTTCAGCTTCCTGGCCGACAGCGCCGGGTGGCAGCGCTGGTTCTTCGTCGGCCTGGCCGTGCTGATCAGCGGCGCCCTGCTGGTGTGGCTCAAGCGCACCGCGCGCGCCGACTGGCGCACCGCGCTGCCGCTGGGCCTGATCATCGGCGGCGCCCTGGGCAACCTGATCGACCGCCTGCACGCGGCCCAGGTCACCGACTTCATCCAGGTCCATTACCAGGACTGGTACTACCCGGTGTTCAACATCGCGGACTGCGGGATTACCGTCGGCGCCGTGCTGCTGATCGCTTTCGGCCTGTTCACCGGCAAGCAGGCCGGGGGCGTGGGATAATTTCGGTCTCGGCGCCCCGCGCGCCGGCCAGCGACAGTCGAGGCTTCACGTGGACATTCTTCTCGCCAACCCCCGCGGCTTCTGCGCCGGCGTCGACCGCGCCATCGCCATCGTCGAGCGCGCGCTCGAGTCGTACGGCGCGCCCATCTATGTGCGCCACGAGGTGGTGCACAACCGCTACGTGGTGGACAAGCTGCGCGCCAGCGGTGCGGTGTTCGTCGAGGAACTGCACGAAGTGCCCGACGGCGCCACCGTGATCTTCAGCGCGCACGGCGTGTCCAAGGCGGTGCGCGAAGAGGCCGACAGCCGCAAGCTCAACGTGTTCGACGCCACCTGTCCGCTGGTGACCAAGGTGCACATGGAAGTGGCGCGCCTGGGCCGTACCGGACGCAGCGTGGTGCTGATCGGCCACGCCGGCCATCCGGAAGTGGAAGGCACCATGGGCCAGTGGAACCCGGCCAACGCCGGCGAGATCCTGCTGGTCGAATCGGTGGAATGCGTGGCGAAGCTGGAACCGCGCTTCCCGCACCAGCTGTCCTACGTCACCCAGACCACGCTGTCGGTGGACGACACCAAGGCGATCATCGCTGCCCTGCGCGAAAAGTTTTCGGACATCGAAGGCCCGCGCAAGGACGACATCTGCTATGCCACGCAGAACCGCCAGGATGCCGTGCGCCGCCTCGCCGACGCGGTGGACCTGATGCTGGTGGTCGGCTCGGTCAACAGCTCCAATTCCAACCGCCTGCGCGAACTGGCCGAGAAGCAGGGCGTGCGCTCCTTCCTGATCGACGGCGCCGAACATATCCAGCGCGAATGGCTGGACGGCGTGCAGCACATCGGCCTCACCGCCGGCGCCTCTGCACCGGAGAAGCTGGTGCGCGACGTGATCGCGCGCCTGCAGTCGTGGGGGGCGGGCGAAGTGCGCGAGCTGGATGGCGAAGCGGAGACCATCACCTTCGCGCTGCCGAAGGAGCTGCGGCTGGCGGAGGGCGGGACGTCGGCCAGGCTTTGACGGCCGCTCGGCTTCCAGGAAAAAGGCCCGCTTGATGCGGGCCTTTTTGCATGCGGGCGCCGGAAACGGGTGCCGAATCGGCTCGGGCCGGGATGCCCTCGGATAAGCCGTGGTTCGGCGTTGCCGCCAAGATAAAGTATGTCTATGGATACCTTAAATTAAGGTATCCATAGACATACTTTAAGCGGTGGCGTATGCTAAGTGCATGAAAAGACTGCATGAACTCGTCCCCGGGCCACAGCGCAAGCCTCCTTCCCTGTCCGCTTTCCCCGGCGAGGTCGGCGCACGGCTACGCCGCCAGCGCATGGCATTTGCCTGGCGCCAGGCGGACCTCGCCGAGCGGGCCGGGGTGTCCGTGCAAACCGTCAAGGCGATGGAGAAGGGAGAACCCATCGCTTACGAAAGCCTGCTTCGATTGCTGCTCGCCCTCGGCCATGGCGCGGACTTCCTGCGCATGCTGGAGTCTCCCCACTTTCCGACGCTGCGCGCGCAAGAGCGTTATCTGGAGTTGTCGGCGACGAATACGCTGAAGGCCAAGCGCGTGCGGCCCGTGGCGGAGGCCGCGCGGTGAGCTTCACCGAGGCCTGGCTCCAGGCCAAAAACCACCAGCTCGAAGTCTGGACCGAGCATCTTCCGGAGCCCGTCCTGGTCGGCCGTCTCAACTACGAAACGGAAACCAAGGCCGGATACTTCGAATGGAGCGACGAGGCGCGTGAGCGCCAGCTGCAGCTTTCTCCCTTCACGCTGCCGCTTCACGAAGCCGTCTGGTCCAGCCGGAACGCCGGCGATCTGCCCACGGAATACCGTGGCTTGCCCGGCCTGCTCAACGACGCGTTGCCGGACGGCTGGGGCTTGTATCTGCTGGACAAGGCGCTGGCACGGCTGGCGATCAAGCCGGAATACATTTCTCCCGCTGTCCGTCTGGCTTACCTGGGCCATCGCGCCTGGGGTTCGCTGAGTTTTCGTCCGGCCATCGATGACGATCACGGCGAGGACATGTCGCTCGATGTACTGGGCCGAGGCGTCGAGGCGACCATCGAGGGACATTTCGACGAGGTCTCCGACGAACTTCTGCGCGCGGGCAGTTCCCCTCAAGGTGCCCGTCCCAAGGTCATGGTGGATCTGTCGGACGACCATCGGCGCGCACGCGTCACCGCAGGTGTGCCGGAGCAGGGATACAGCGCATGGCTGATCAAGTTCGCCGCACGCAACGAGCCGGCGGATGCACCGATGCTCGAACTCGCCTACATGCAATGCGCCCGCGAAGCGGGCGTGGACGTGATGGAGAGCCTGCTGCTGGAGGTCAACGGCAAGCCGGCTTTCGCTACCCGCCGCTTCGATCGCGCGGCAGGCGCGCGGGTTTTCTGCCAGTCGCTGGGCGGACTGATTCATTTCTCCCATCGGGATCTCGGCCTCGACTACGCGAACGTGGCCGAGATCATGCAGGCGCTTTCGATACCGGAAACGGCTTATGCGCAGGCTTATCGGCGCGCCGTATTCAATGCCGCCATGAGCGTGCGCGACGACCACGCCAAGAACTTCGCCTTCATGCTGGACCGCCATGGCCAGTGGCAGCTGTCGCCGGCTTTCGATCTGACCTACATGGAAGGCCCCGGCGGACATCACACCACGACTTTCGCCGGTGGCACGTCGGCGGATCCCACGCGCGAGGATCTTCTTCGCCTGGCGGATCACTACCGCATCGATCGCGGCGAGGCTGCGCGGATCGTCGACGACATCGTGGCGGTCGCATCGGAGGCCGGTGCGGCAGCGCTCAAGCTCGGTGCGAACAGGCAAACGGTTGCCCCCGTCGCCCGTCGCCTGCAGGCGGTGGCGCGTTCGCTGTCCAGCGCTTGAGACAAGCATGGTGTGGAATAGAAAAAGCCCCGGAAAGCACGCCTTCCGGGGCTTCTGTTTTTAAGCCCGGATTACTTGCCGGCAAACGCCTGCGTCGTCGCCTTCAGGTCGGCAATGGTCTGCGCCAGCTCGTTATTGGTCAGCACCTCGGCGGCCGAGCGCGCTTCCAGCGGGCCCAGGTTGCTGATCAGGTTGGCGGCCTTGGCGAGGATGGAAATGCTCAGCTCGTTCATCGCCTGCTGGTGGGCCACGGCGTTCTGCTGCGACAGGTTGGTGGTGGCCACCGCGTTCGAATAGGCCAGGTTGGACAGCATGGCGGGCTGTTCGGCGATCGACTTGAGGTTGGCGATGGCGACAGCGCCGATGATGTCTTCGGGAAGATTGGCCATGGTGATGCTCCTTCGAATGGAATGATGGTGATGGAGTAGGTTCGGCTTCGCCGCGCGTGCGGCGAACGGCCGTCAGGGCGCGTGCGGCGACGGCTCGTCACCGGCGATGCTGCGGCCCAGGTCCTGGAACAGTTTTTCCGCGTTCCTGCCGATCTTCTCGATCGCCGAGTCGTCGTTGCCGTCGGCGCTTTCGATCATCGACACGCACTTGGCCACCACCGCGAGGCGGATCAGGTTCATCGCCTGCTGCTGGGCCACCGCGTTCTGCTGGCGCAGGTTCTGGTTGAACACCTGCTGGGCCAGTTCGAGATTGGCGAGGATGGCGGGCTGCGCTTCGATCGACTTGGCATTGGAGATGGCGATGGACTGCACGATCTCGTCCGGCAGCGAATCGCCCGAAGCCAGGTTCGGGGATGCCGGCCCGGTTTGTTCGTCCACGTCGTTGAGCCTGGCGCAGGTGCGCGAGACGGTGCCGATGTCGTCGCCTTCGGCAGGCACGATGCGCTGCGTACGGGTATCGACGATCCGGTAGACGGCGCCGGTGCCGTGCGCGGTTTCCGCACCTGGTTCGTGCGCCGGCAGGAACGTGGGCTCGATGAGATATCGCTTCACTTCAAGGACTCCTTTCTTGAGGGGATGATCGTTGTCGGCTGGAAAAAGGCGCTGATTCTGCGACCGGATGCACAAGCAGGCCGCCGGCGGGGAAGGGCGCGGCAGGGCTTTCGTGGTCAGGCGAATGGGAAGGGCGCGGGGTTGTCCGAACGGAAGCCGCATCGGCAACGGCCGGCCGTGCGTGTTCCATGCTGAGCGTGCGCAAGACGCGCCGCGATTCGACGATCCATGGTCCTGCCCCCTGTGTCGTGCCCCTGCCACGCAGCCTGCGGCGTAGCGCTGGCCGGGGCATCACAGCAGGCGGAGGAGCGGGCCGTCAAGGCAGCAGGGCGGGCATGGCAAAGGATGGCGGCGCCTGCCCGAACAGCACAAAAAAAGCCCTGGAAAGCTTGGTTTCCAGGGCTTTTTTTGTTTTCAAGCTGGTGCCGGAAATAGGAATCGAACCTACGACCTACGCATTACGAATGCGTTTACATAAACAATAATATCAACGAGTTATGTATTTAAAATGAATTGATGCCACACTTATGCCACATCCATGGCAAGGGCGGTAAGCATGGCAACGTATCGGCGGCGGGGGCGGTATTCGTGGGAGGCGCAGGTGCGCAGGCGTGGCTGGCCCTCCCAGACTAAGACTTTCGATACCAAGGCTGAAGCCGAAGCCTGGGCCGCCATGATCGAGTCCGAGATGAACCGCGGTGTGTGGCTCGATCGCAGTGAGGCAGAGAGCACCACGCTGGGCGCGCTCCTGGACCGTTACGAGGCGGAAGTCGTGCCCGCGTTAAAGGGAGCTATCAGAGAGCGCTCCGTACTCCACCTTTGGCGGCAGACGCCGTTGGCGAAGCGGACGGTTGCCACCATCCGCAGCGGTGACATCGCGCAACAGCGAGATGCCTGGCTGGCAGATGGGTTGGCGCCGGCAACCGTACTGCGGCGCCTGGCGCGCCTCTCACACTTGTTCAATACGGCACGGAAAGAATGGGGCATGGAGAGCCTGTCTAACCCCGTCGAACTTGTGCGCAAGCCTACGCCAAACAATGCACGTACACGGCGTGTCGTGACGCCCTCCACCACTGGACGCCACCGTGGACACACGGAGGATGAGCTATCGCGCATCATTTCGGCGAGCGAATCGCGTGCCCTTCCCACAATTATCACGCTAGCCGTGGAAACAGCCATGAGGCGAAGCGAAATAGCCACCTTGCGTTGGGAGCACGTTGACCTAGGCCGACGGGTTGCACACCTTCCTGAAACTAAGAATGGCAATAGTCGCGACGTACCGCTGTCGCAAGCCGCAGTGGAGGCGCTTGCCGAGCTGCTTCCAAAACGCGAGGGTACAGTGCGGCGGCGCAAGGCTCCGATAGTGCCCTCTTCGCTAAATGGCGCGGTCTTTGCCGTCCATCCGGACGGGATTACGCAGGCTTTTGAGCGTGCCCTACAGCGAGCCCGCAAGTCATACGAAGCGGAATGCACAGAACACGGCCGCGAACCGAAGTCCAAATTCCTGAAGGACTTACGGTTTCACGATCTCCGGCATGAAGCCACTTCTCGCCTGGCATCGCGTTTTCAGCTCCACGAACTGGCAAAAATCACCGGTCACCGTGACACGCGGATGCTCCTGCGGTATTACCATCCGGACGCAGCGGATTTGGCGAAGCGGCTGGGGTAATCCTTTAAACCTGCATTGTGGAGCCAGCATGAGCCGATCAAAAAATGTTCGATTCCTCCTCGCCCAGAGCCCGGCGATTGTGGCCGCCGGCGAGCGCGCAGCAGCTGAAGCGGTGCGTCAGGCGAAGGCCCACGGTCTGAACATCCATTACATCGAGGACGGCCACCTCATCGAGGAGGCACCCGACGGCACGCGCAAGGTGTTGAAGGCTGTCGATCCCGTGGCCGGCTGATGCGATGAAATGACTACGCTACACTGCGATGGCTTCGGCTTTAGCGTTCTTGTTTTATTCGATTCAAATGGAATCCGGGCCGCGGGCAAGTCACCGTCCGCGTCTCATTGTTTGAGTGGATAGCGGGCGATGATGAAGTCTCACGCCATCTGAAAGCATTGCCATGCACATCATCGAACGAGCCAGGGAACAATCACGGAGAGGGCTGGTGACCAACTTCCAGGGTAAGACCCAGATTGGCGGCGCAGGAATCAAAAAGCACTTCGTGCGAACCGAGCCATCGAAGGCCATTGTTGAGCTCGTGTGGAACGGCTTTGACGCGCAGGCACACCACGTTGACGTGGGGCTTGAATATAACGACCTTGAGCAGCTGAGTTCAGTCTCGATCACCGATGATGGCGAAGGCATCGACTTCGCGAATATCGACGACAATTTTGGTCGGTTTAATGAGTCAGCTAAGCAGGAAGACGTCACCCTCCATGGATTCAACGGTAGGGGGCGACTCGCGTTTCACCGATTGGCTGATCGAGCCACCTGGTACACGCGGCGCGACGGCTGTGACGCAACAATCGAGGTAACCGGCGCAAATCTGGAACGTTACTCTGGCGACACATGGGAAGTTGGGCAGTCCCACGGGATGGTGGCCACTGGATCAGGCACGCAGGTTCGATTGGACCCTGTAAGCGCAGCATTGCCCGAACCGCAGGACATGCTCAAGCTTCTCTCGACTGAGTTCGGCTGGTATCTCCTCCTCAACCCGGACCGCCGTTTGACTTATGACGGTGTTGCGGTATCGGCTCCCGCCCATGAGCTAATCGATAGCTCGATTCTGGTAGATGGAAATGACTTCCGGGTGCGCATCATTCGGTGGCATGAGCGTCTTGCCTCTGAGAAGTCTTATGTCTATCTGCAAAACACATCGGGAAAGACAGTCTTCTACAAACTGAGCTCCCATAACAATAAGCCTGGATTCTTCGTCAGCGTATACATCCAATCGCCTTGGGCGGACGCTTTTGCGCTAGAGCAAGACCTGCTCAATCCTGATGCTGCCACAACTGAGTCAAAGGTCTGGAAGACAGTTGACCGCTTGGTCGTCGGCAAAGTACGTGAAGTGTACGAAGCGTTCCTGCGTGAACATGTAGAGCGTGAAATACAGAAATATGAGATCGAAGGGTCTTTCCCTGACTTCAGCGAACTTCCTAAAGTCGATGCAGAGTGGCGCTCTCGGAATATTCGGCACATCGTTCGTACCGTATATGTCGCTGACCCTGGACTTTTTGGCTCCCTTCCCAAAAAGCAGCGAACGGTGCTCATCAGGCTTCTCGATCGCCTGTCCGTCTCGAACGAGAATGACGCAATCTTCGATGTACTCAAAGGGGTCCTCGACCTCGATGCCAAAGCAGTCAAGCAACTGGCGTCGCACCTTGAAAGAACTACCTTCGACAGCATTGTCGAGACTATTGAAGCGCTGCAAAAGCGACAGACTGCCGTCGATCAGATCAGGCAGCTCATGCGCGTCCACTACAAAGAAGTTAGAGAAACGCCGGATTTGCAGAAAATTATTGAGTTGAACACTTGGCTATTCGGCCCTCAATTCGAGACCCTAGGCGCCGAGGAAACCACGTTCACCGAAATCGCACGCCGGTTGAGGAGCAAGATCCATGGAATCGACAATGTCGCCGATGAAGACGTCGAAGATGGCGCCACTATCGAAGTATCACAACGGCAACCTGACCTCTTTTTAGTTCGCAAACTTCCAGCACCTGATTCGCTCGGTCGAATGCAGAACCGATGGGTCATTATTGAGATCAAGCGACCTGGAGTTGCGCTTAACTATAAGCATCTTCGTCAGATCGATGACTATATCCGCATCATTGAGGGCGATCCCGAGTTTGCGGCAGAGCAGACGCGAGTCGAGATGATCCTTGTTGGTAGGAAAATTTCCTCTGTCGACACCGAAATTCGGTCGCGTTTGAGACAGGTTGCGGATCGAGGTGTGCCTGGACTAATTCGACAGGATGAGCGATTCACGGTCTTTGTTCTCAACTGGGAGACCATCCTGGCTGGATTCGAGCTCACCAACGATTACTTGCTCAAGCACCTGCGACTCAAGCGCGCGGAACTTGAGGGTGAAAGTAAAGACGAGCTACTGCGCGCGCTAACCAGCGGACAAGAAGAGAATGTTCCGGTGCAATCCAGCAGCGTACGCAAAAGAACTTCGAAGAAAAAATCGCCAATGCCTGTCTCCCACTGACACCCCGGAGAAATGGCAGGACGCAACCACCTCTACAGTTGGGCGAGTCAGGTCATCGGGGACTTGCGCCTTCTTCTCTTGGATTCGAGCGAAAACTCAAGCTGCGGTGACATAGGCAAGGAAGCTCTGGGTTGCGGCTCATAGGACGCATAGTCCCTGGCGGGCTTTGTCACCGGCGTATAAGGAAGCCAGGTTGGATTGGCTCGAATATTGCGCGAAATCGCCTCGATGACGCGACCATAGCCTTCTTCAAACGTATTGGCGCGTTCGCTGACCACTTCTACGCCCAAGGACTCTAGCAGTGAGCGCTTAGCTTTGTCCGGATTAGCACTTTGCCCATCTACTTCCACTGCATAGAAAAATGTCCGTCCTGTCCGAACATCCCTCCTGCGCTTATAGACCATCAGCCACCACAGGTCGATCTCGGTGAAATCGAAGCCAAATCCAACGATATGGATATGGTCGCGAAGAAAGTGATCGACCCAGGAATGCACATGGTGATCCTCAAAGCGATGCGTTCCGCTCAGCGGCGACTTGGTTAGACCTCCAGGCACCTTGGGCGAAATGCCATGTGTAAGGTAGTTACGTATTTTTTGAAGCTGGCCTGCATAGTGGTCATAGCCTAAGAGGATGGATTCAGATCTCTCGGCATCACCATGCACGTGCCATATCGAATGCGCCCCGATATCCAATCTGCGGAATAAGCTATATCGCGTCTCGCTGATGATCTGTTTGCGTTCCCGAATCCCACCACCGATAGCTTCCTCGATAGTGAAGTCGTAGTTGGTAGTGATGATGGTCCCAAACATGTCCGCAAGCAGCTTGTGATAGGGGTGTCTCGGAAATACGGTCAGGAGTTCTGCAATGCGTTTCTTGACAACTTGCTCAGCAGTGCGCGCCCTATATTGGGGTAAGCGTACGCACAGCTCTTCAAAATGCAGAGACAGGGGCTTCTGCTCGTAAAATTGGACTTGGTCAGCTAAGCCCAGCTCGTCAGCGAGCGCCTCCAACAAGGCCTGCCAACTCAGCTGCATCGACAGACGATTCAGCCCATTTCCTAAAAGCAGACAATGCATGCGCCCCCCGTGGTGCTGCCATCGCAGCTCTGACTAGATACGGGGTGCCACGAACTGGCCATCCGGCCCCCGCCGCTTATCGTACGACGGGGGCAGCCTGGGCGGTGTTTTTACTCGTCGCCCTCAAACCTGATGCTGGGAGCCTCGATACGACCACCGTCGTGTGGAAGCTGCGGCGGCTTCACGCGCCGAACAGCGTCCTGGATCTGTCTCCCTCCTGCATCGACATGCCGGGGGCTGCTGAGGGGCATTGGCTTAATGTCTGCTATCGAGTTAGGCGGTTTCGGTGCACTATCATTTCCCGCCGGAGGCGCAGCGGCTGCATCAGCTCGATCGTACTCAGGCATGCCGGTGGTACTGCCATCACTCGCGCCCGAACTCGATTCGACAGCGTTGACCGCGTTAGCCGGTTTCGCGACAACGTCTCCCGCGTTGGATTCCCGGGCGGCTTGTGCTCGTGCGTCGATTCGGTTGGCCGCACGGGTGCCCAAGTTGTCCACATCTTTGCCGTGACGATCTACTGCGTGCTCCGATCGCTTGTCCAGCCCAACCTTGGCACGCATGCCTTGCGCTGCTTCTGATCCAGCTGCCTGCATGGCATATCCAAGTCCTGCACCCAACCCTTTCCAGCCCGTGATGCCCTGCGCCGCTGCAAATCCTTTACCCGACGCTACAGCTTGCGTGGCACCCTTCAGTGTGCTGCCGACAGCGGAGCCCACTGCACCACTCAATGCGGCACCACCGGCAGCAGCCGCACCTCCTGCAGCGGCCACACCAAGCAAGTCTGCTGCTCCGAGATTGAGCCCACCGCTTACGATCGAGCTCGCGAGCGCGGGCACCTTCCAGCAAAGCAAAGCGAATACCGCGGCCCCTCCCAGGACGAAGAATGAATTCGGAAAGAAGTTCTGGATCACCCCTGATTTCTCGGACACCCAAAAGCGAGGACAATCCTCGCACGGAGGTGTTCGATGGAAAAGCGCCAGCGATTCTCAGCCGAGTTCAAGCGTGAAGCCCTGCGGCTGATGCAAAGCAGTGGTAAGCCCGCCGCGGTTGTTGCCCGTGAATTGGGCGTGCCGCGTAACCGGCTGTACAAATGGGCCGATGAAGTGGGCAAGAAGGGAGCCGCAGCGTTTGGTGGAAGTGGACGGCCCAAGGCAAGCAACGATGAGGTGGCGGTACTTAAGCGCGAGCTGGCCCGCCTCAAAGAAGAGAATGAGATTTTAAAAAAAGCGGCAGCGTACTTCGCGCGGGAGTTGTCGTGAAGTACGCCTGGATAGAGGGCATGTCCGGCCACAGTGTGCGCACGATGTGT
>NZ_JAHFVJ010000021.1:0-50305 GCF_018599165.1 Dyella sp. LX-66 | reverse complement strand
GTGTAGACCCAGGTTAATCAGGCTACCGCAGCCGTCCACCGCTCCTTCTAGTCGCGTCGCGAGCCTTTGCTCTGAAGGCTATTTCTCTTTGGTTACTTTCTCTTTGAGCCAGCAAAGAGAAAGTGACTCGGGCGCCGGCAGGCGCACGAAATGCCCGCTGCATAAGCGGCCCAATCGCGGCCACGCGAAAATCAAACGATACCGTTACTGGATCCCGGCCTACGCCGGAATGACAAGCAACGATGCCGAGCAAAGAGCGCGCCAGCGCAACCTCAGTTCACGCAAACACCTTTGCGAAAACATGAACACAACACTCCCCTGTGGAAGAGCCCGTTGACCCTCTGCACGCATCGCTTTCAATTCGCGGTACGCACCATGCAGGCGTATGTAACATCAACCGGAGATTCCGCGCCAAGCAGACGCGCCATCTGCACAGCGCCAGCGCACAACCCGTTCCGTTCCACGACGACAAGAGGCACCCCATGAAACGCATCAGCGCATACGCGACCACCGCCCTCAGCATCGCCCTGCTGGCCGTAGCCGGCTGCACCGGCCACAACGACAGCGATCAGAATGCGCAGCCGGGTGCGGCTGCGCCGGCCAGTACGCCGAGTACGCCGGCGGCTACGCCGCCTCCGCCGGTGTCGCCGGCTGCTTCCACGCTGCCGCCGGCTTCCAATGCTTCGTCGCCGGCGCCGATGCCGGCCAGCACGGCCGCGCATTGATCTGAAACAGGTGCGGCGGGATGCATGGCATGAAAGGTTTTTCCGTTGTTTTCGCGGGAGACATCCATGTTTCCCGCCGCGCCGCGGCACCGGGCGAGGTGCCGGCACCCGCGCCCGATCCGGTGAAGCCGCCGGGTCCGCCGCCGGACCCGGCGCCGCCCTTGCCGGACAAGCCCGAGATTCCACCTTTGCCCGAGCCGCATACGCCGCCGGTCACCGATCCGGACATTCCAGCGCCGGTGACCGATCCGGTACCGCCGCCGGAGCAGCGGCCGCGCGCTTAAGTTGCGCGCGCCTTCGGCTTGCCGGCCTTGCGCGGCGTGGATGCGCCGACGTACTCGGCCAGATGCTGGCCGGTGAGGGTGGAGCGATCCGCCACCAGTTGTGCGGGTGTGCCCTCGAACACCACGCGTCCGCCGTCGTGGCCTGCGCCGGGGCCTAAGTCGATGATCCAGTCCGCATGCGCCATCACCGCCTGGTGGTGTTCGATCACCAGCACCGACTTGCCGGACGCGACCAGCCGGTCCAATAGCGCGAGCAACTGATCCACGTCGGCCAGGTGCAGGCCACTGGTCGGTTCGTCCAGCACGTAGATGCCGCCTTTCTCGCCCAGATGCGTGGCGAGCTTCAGCCGCTGCCGCTCGCCGCCCGAAAGCGTGGTGAGCAGCTGGCCCAGGCCCAGATAACCCAGGCCCACGTCCGCGAGTCGTTCGAGCACCGCATGCGCTGCGGGCACGCTGGTCTTGCCGGCGCCGAAGAAGGCCAGCGCTTCGTCCACCGGCATTGCCAAGACCTGGCTGATGTCCTTGCCGCCGAACTTGTACTTCAGCACCTCGGCCTGGAAGCGCTTGCCTTCGCATTCCTCGCAGACGCTGGCCACGCCCGCCATCATCGCCAGATCCGCATACACCACGCCGGCACCGTTGCAGGTGGGGCAGGCGCCTTCGGAGTTGGCGCTGAACAGGGCGGGCTTGACCTTATTGGCCTTGGCGAACGCGTTGCGGATGGCGTCGAGCATGCCGGTATAGGTGGCCGGATTGCTGCGCCGCGAGCCGCGCACCGGCGCCTGGTCGATCGCCACCACGCCGTCCTGGTTCGCCACCGAGCCGTGGATCAGCGAGCTCTTGCCGGAACCGGCCACGCCGGTCAGCACCGCCAGCACGCCGAGCGGAATGTCGACGCTGACGTTCTTCAAGTTATGCATCTTCGCGCCGCGCACCTTCAGCGCACCCGTAGGCTTGCGCACCGACGGCTTCAACACCGCGCGGTCGTCCAGATGCCTGCCGGTAAGCGTGCCGCTGGCGCGCAGCTGTTCGACGCTGCCTTCGAATACCACCTTGCCGCCGGCCGAACCGGCGCCGGGACCCAGGTCGACCACGTGGTCGGCGATGGCGATCACCTCCGGCTTGTGTTCCACCACCAACACCGTATTGCCCTTGTCGCGCAGCTGCAGCAGCAGCTCGTTCATGCGCTGGATGTCGTGCGGGTGCAGGCCGATGGTCGGCTCGTCGAACACGTAGGTGACGTCGGTCAGCGCCGAACCCAGGTGCCGGATCATCTTGGTGCGCTGCGCCTCGCCGCCCGAGAGCGTGCCGGCCGGGCGCTCCAGCGACAGATAGCCCAGGCCGATCTCCACGAAGGAATCCAGCGTATGCAGCAGCTTGGCCAGCAGCGGCGCCACCGAAGGCTCCTTCAGGCCGCGCACCCACACGGCCAGATCGCTGATCTGCATGGCGCAGGCGTCGGCGATATTGAGCTTGCCGATCTTCGAGGAACGCGCGCCTTCGCTCAGCCGCGTGCCGTTGCAATCCGGACAGGTGCTGAAGGTGACCACGCGCTCTACGAAGGCGCGCACGTGCGGCTGCATGGCGTCGACGTCCTTGGCCAGCATGGATTTCTGCAGCTTCGGGATCAGCCCCTCGTAGGTGAGGTTGATGCCGTCGACCTTGATCTTGGTCGGCTCTTTGTAGAGCAGGTCGTGCAATTCCTTCTTGCTGAACTTGCGGATCGGCTTGTCCGGGTCGAAGAAGCCGCAGCCGCTGAAGATGCGGCCGAACCAGCCGTCCATGCTGTAGCCGGGGATCTTCAGCGCACCTTCGCTGAGCGACTTGGCGTCGTCGTACATCTGCGCCAGGTCGAAGTCGGTCACCGCGCCGCGGCCTTCGCAGCGCGGGCACATGCCGCCGGTGCGGTTGAAGGTTTCCTTCACCGTTTTGGTCTTCGCGCCGCGCTCGACGGTGATCGCACCGGCTGCCTTCACCGTGGGCACGTTGAAGGCGAACGCGCTGGGCGGGCCGATATGCGGCTTGCCCAGGCGGCTGAACAGAATGCGCAGCATGGCGTTGGCATCGGTGGCGGTGCCGACGGTGGAGCGCGGGTCCGCGCCCATGCGTTCCTGGTCGATCACGATGGCCGTGGTCAGGCCTTCGAGCACGTCCACGTCCGGGCGCGCCAGCGTGGGCATGAAGCCCTGCACGAAGGCGCTGTAGGTTTCGTTGATCAGCCGCTGCGATTCGGCGGCGATGGTGCCGAATACCAGCGAGCTCTTGCCGGAGCCGGAGACGCCGGTGAAGACGGTAAGGCGGCGCTTGGGGATGGCGACGCTGACGTCCTTGAGGTTGTTGACGCGGGCGCCGTGGACGCGGATGAGGTCGTGGGGGGAGGCGGGTGGCTTGGCCTTGCTCATCGTTTGTCCTCTATGTATCGAGGCGTAGGTTGGGGTGAGCCGCAGGCGACTGCGAAGGCAGGATGCCGTAGCGAACATCCGCATAGCGGATGGCCCGAAGGGCGGGCTGCTGATGCAGCCCGTAACCCCAACAGGCCCTGCACCGCGCCGCCACGTTGGGGTTCGCTGCGCTCACCCCAACCTACGCCGTAGCTTGTTGTTCAGCGCAGCTGCTGGATACGCAGCATGTTCCCGGCCGGATCGCGCACCGCGCAATCGCGCACACCGTAGGGCTGGTCGGTCGGTTCCTGCACGATGTCCGCCTCGCGCGCCTGCAGCTTCTCGAACGCGCCGGCCAGGTCGTGCGTGGCCAGCAGGAGGATGCCGAAGGTGCCCTTGGCCATCATCTCGGCGATGGTGCGGCGCTCGTCGTCGGTGATGCCGGGGCTGGCCTCCGGCGGGTACAGCACGATATTGACGGCGGGCTGGCCGGCGGGGCCGACGGTGATCCAGCGCTTGCCGCCGTAGCCGACGTCGTTGCGCACTTCGAAGCCGAGCGTGTCGCGGTAGAAGGCAAGCGCGGCATCGGGGTCGTTCTGGGGCAGGAAGCTGGAGTGGATGGCGATGTCCATGGCGACGGTCTCAGTTGGGTTGGCGTGGGGTCTGTCCACGGCGTTCAATCTACCGGCGGCTCGGTTTCCGGCGCTTCTCGATTCCTGATCGGTCGCGTGACCTGCCTGGCCACGCAGGAGGGCAGGCCGCTGGTGATCTCCGCCTGCTGCTTGCGGTAGGCGCCGGGGGACATGCCGACCAGTTCGGTGAAGCGCGTGCTGAAGGTGCCCAGCGAGGCGCAGCCGACTTCGAGGCAGACTTCGGTCACGGCGAGGTCGCCGCGGCGCAGGAGGGACATCGCTCGCTCGATGCGGCGCGTCATCAGGTAGGAGTAGGGGGATTCGCCGTAGGCGAGGCGGAATTGGCGGCTGAGGTGGCCGGCGGACATGCCGATGTCGGTGGCTAGTGCTTCGACGTTGAGTGGTTGGGCGTATTCGCGGTCGATGCGGTCGCGGACGCGGCGGAGGCGCGCCAGGTCGCGCAGGTGCGTGGAGGAGGGGGGCTTGTCGCTCATCGCGGGGATCGTGTCACGCGTTACTTGGGTGCTCAAGTGTGGGGCGCTGTGGCTCTTCATGTCGCCTTGGGCCTCCCTACTCGTCATGCCGGCGTAGGCCGGGATCCAGTAACGGTATCGCTTGGTTTTCGCGGTGACGCGAACGGGCCGCTTATGCAGCGGGCATTCCGGACGCCTGCCGGCGCCCGGGTCACTTTCTCTTTGCTGGCCCAAAGAGAAAGTAACCAAAGAGAAATGGCCTTAAAGCAAAGGCTCGCGACGCGACTAGAAGGAGCAGTGGCGGCTGCGGTAAACGGATTAACCTGGGTCTACACGAAGCGAAGGTGCGTTTACGTAACGCTCGCTTCAACGTGCCGTTGCCGAGAGGATGTTCAAGGACCGAGGCCAGCTTTGGCTCTTCGTTCCTGCCTGCCTCACGCCATCACCCCTCTCCCCTCCGGGGAGAGGGCAGGGTGAGGGGCCGGGGCTCGCGAGGGCATATCTATTTGCCCATTCGCTCTACTCGGCACGTGCCAACCGCCATGCCAGTACCAACGTGCGCAAGCAACACCGCTGGCCCACCCTGACGCAGCCACGGCCCCAAACAACCTTCCACCTCATTCGCCAATACGGATACTGAGCTCAATCCGTGATCGGGCGCACGCATGCACTGCGTGTGTCCGCACGGTTCGATGCGATGTCTCGCACGCTTTGGTTGTCGGGCTTTCGGGCTTGCTGCTGCGATCATCGCTACCCATGCGCCTCCCTGTGATGCTGTTGCCGGGATACGAGGCGTGCTGTTGTCTCTTCGCTCGTTCTGCTGGCCGCCATGTCACGTCATACCTCTCTGCTTGCACGGGAACGGATCCCGCCGCTTCGTGACCAGGGATTGGAATGGATCGACGATCCGCGTTTTGCGTTTCCGTTTCTGCTGCGCAAGGGCGGTTATGGGTATGTCGCTTCGCTGCTCGTGCTGCTGCATGAGGGCGGTGGCAGTGAAACGCAGTTTGCGGGGGTGGCGGAGCGTATCGCCGAAGGTGTGGCGGTGGTGATGCCGCGGGCTTGTGTGCCGTTGCGGCGGGGGGCGTTTGCGTGGGATCTGGCGGCGCTCGATGCGGGTGAGCAGGCGATGAGTCCGGCGTTCCGTTCCAGTCTCGAAGGCATGCTCGGTTTCGTCGGCATGCTGCAGGCGTGGCTGGGTGTGGATGCGTCGCGTACGGCGGTCGCGGGTTTCGGGCAGGGCGGGCTGCTGGCGGCGTCGATGGCGCTGGATGCGAGCCGGCCTGCGCATGGGCTGGGCCTGCTCGGCGGGCGCCTGCCGGCGCCGGGCGAGCTGCTGGCGATGGGGGCGGGGCAGGGGCATCTGCATGCGTTCGTCGGGCATGGCGTGCTGGACGAGCAGATGCCGCTGGAGCATGCGGAACACACCGTGGTGCAGCTGGGGCGGCATGGTGCCGGGTGCCGGCAGCGGCGCTATCTGGCCAAGCATGAGTTGACGCCGCAGATGCGCAACGACTTCGCGGCCTGGTTCAACGAGTCGTGGCTGGACCGTACCGTGCTGGCTTCGCCGCTCAAGGGCGATACGCGCTTCTTCGGTTGATGCACTGAAGTTTTCGGCGCCGCGCTGCGCACCGCCACCGGCGGTGCGCAGCGCGGCGTTTTTTCATGCCGCCGCGCGGAAGGCCTGGCGCAGCGGCGTCACCTTCGCCGCCCGTTCCGCGCGGTAGGTGCCGGGGGCCTGGCCGGTCCAGCGGCGGAAGGCGCGGGCGAAGTTGGCCTGGTCGGTGTAGCCGACCAGGCTGGCGATGTCTTCCAGGCGCAGCGAGGGGTTGCTCATCGCGCGCAGGGCTTCGCGCTTGCGCACTTCGTCGACCAGGGTGCGGTAGCTCCAGCCTTCTTCCTGCAGCCGGCGCTTCAGCGTGCGGGTGGAGACGCACAGCGCCTTGGCGGCCGCTTCGATCGGGAAGGTCATGTCCAGGCGGCGTTCCAGCAGGTGCTCGACGCGGCCGGCCCAGTCGCCGGGGCGGCGCACGCGCGCGTGTTCCTGCTCGCACTGCTGCAGCAGCACGCCCAGCACGCCGGCATGCGCGCTGGCGACCGGGGTGGCCAGGCTGGTGCCGGACACGATCAGGCGCACCTGGCCCGGATCGCCGGCCAGGGCCGGCATGGGATGGTGGCGCGAAGCGGCCACCGCCCGGCTCAGCGCGCGCGCCGGCAGGTACAGCGCCATCGCCTGCGGCGGCAGGCCGGCCAGCTGCTCGCACAGGCCCAGGGTGAAGCCGACGAAGCGGTCCAGCGCGAACGAGCGGCCGGGCAGCAGGGGGTAGAGGTCGCGGATGGTGAATTCGACGCCGCCCGGCACCACCGCCTGGCGCAGTTCGAAACCGCCGGCCAGGGTGGGGGCGAAGCGCGCCCACAGCTTCAGCGCCTCGCCCAGGGTCGGGCAGCTCAGCAGGGCGAAACCCAGCACGCCGTGTTCGGCGACCCGGCAGGCGCGGCCGGCCAGGTGGCCGAGCTCGGGCACGCCCAGGCTTTCTACCCGGGTGCACCATTGGTCATCCAGGCGCAGGGCGACGCTGCCCTCGCTGCCAGCCTGGGCCAGCGGGCGGTCGAGCTCGTCGAAGGCATGCGTCACCGGTCCGCCGTGGGCGACCAGCAGGCGGCGCAGGGTGAAGGTATGGGCGGCGGGTATGACCAGGCGGTCGGGCGGCATGGGTGACATCGCGGTCTCCAGCTCTCCGCGGGCTGCGGAGCTGATGAGACGCAAGTCTCGGTTTTTACGCCGGATTGGCATTCGTGAGGGATGAACGAAGCATGCGTTTTCGATGTGCGGCGGCTTCTATATATGGAGTGGCGCCCGAAAAACCGGCGTAGGTTGGGGTGAGCCGCAGGCGAACCCCAACACCGCGACGCACACCCGGGGGGCGATGTTGGGGTTCGCCTGCGGCTCACCCCAACCTGAGGGGCTGCGCCCACACCGTCCCCACCCTGGCCTCAACTGACCCCACCCTGGCGCCCTCCGGAACTCCATGCGCCGGCGCAGGGCATGCACACTTTGCCCATCGTCCGAACCCCTTCCCGGCCCGGCTGCCACTCCGCGGCGCCTGTCCGGGCAGGGGCGCGGACGCTCATTCGCCACAGGGGGCGATCCATCCATGTCATCCGTCCGTCCGGCGGCGCGTCTGCGCGTCCGCGGTTTTTCGCTGATCGAGCTGATGGTGGTGCTGGCCATCGTGGCCATCCTCACCGCCATCGCGGTCTCCTCGTATCTGTCCTATGTGCTGCGCAGCAAGGTGCGCACGGCCCAGGGCGACCTGGTGGCGCTGTCGCTGAACCTGGAGAACATGCTGCAGCGGCAGCTGCAGTACCCGCAGGTGACCACCACCAGCACCGACGACACGGTGCAGCAGTTCACCGGCTGGCATCCGGCCCAGATCAATGACTTCACCTATACGGTGGTGTCGACCAAGCTCGGCTACACCCTGACCGCCGCCGGCATCCGCGGCAGCCTGGCCACCTGCAAGCTGACCCTGGACGCCACCGGCAAGCGCCAGGTGCCGGGGCCCTGCGGTTCGATCACCTCATGGTGAGCTTGGCCCCATCCCACCGGCAGCGGGGCATGTCGCTGATCGAGCTGATGGTGACCGTCACCCTGATGTGCATCATCGCCCTGGCCGGCGTGCCGCTGACCAAGGCCTGGGTCGATTCGGCCCACCAGCGCGAAGCCGCCGGCATGCTGGCCGAGGGCCTGGGCCGCGCCAAGGCGCTGGCCATGCGCAACCCCGGCGGCATCGCCGACCCCGCTCAGCCAGGCGCGTTCGTCTGCCTGACCGGCAACACCGTCGCGGTGGCGCGGCCGGACCAGAGCACCGCCTGCGGCAAGGGCACCCTGGCCTGGAGCACCACCCTGCCGACCGGCAGCTCGATCGCGCTCGGCGACAAGACCGCCTTTTACTGCGTCGCCTATAGCGCGCGCGGCGCGGCGCTGGCCGTGAAGGTGGCAGCGTCCGCCACCCCATGCACGGTTCCGTCCTCGCCCCCGACCCCGGCCACCACCATCGAGGCTCATGCAGGCAATGAAGATGCACTCGCCGTGTCCATTCCCTGAGCGCCGCCGGCAGCGCGGCGACGTGCTGCTCGAATCGCTGATCGCCGTGCTGATCACCGCCATTATCGGCGCCGGCACCGCCTACATGACCACGCGCCTGACCATCAGCGCCAAGGACCAGCGCCTGGAAGGCATCGCCGCGCAGCAGATGCGCGAACTGCTGCAGCGCTACGGCGCCTCGCTGTGCACCGGCGGCGCCAACCAGGGCCTGGCCAAGCTGCGCAGCCACGACGGCGAACTCACCGACCTGCAGGTGATCTGCGCCGACGGCGCCGCGCGCACCGTCAACGGCATCAGCGTGCAGGGCACCACCCAGGTGCTGTTGTGCACCAGCGCCGATCCGGCCGGCAGCAGCAGCGCGCCATCGATCGCCGTCGGCACCGGCGACGTCACCGCCTGCGCGAGCACGAAGAGCAGCAGCGGCAGCGGCAGTGGAAACGGCAATGGCAATGGCAACAGCGGCAATGGCAACGGCAACGGTGGTGGCAACGGCAACGGCAACAGCGGCGGCAATGGCAACGGCAAGGGCAAGGGATACGGAGACAGCCAGTCGTGAACAGCGCACGCATCCAGCACGGCTACACCCTGATCAGCATGCTCGTCGGCCTGCTGATCGGCGTCATCACCGTCGGCGGCATGCTGATGCTCTACAAGTCGCTGGTGGTGGTGGCGCGCGACGTGAAAGCCCAGGCCGTCCAGGACGGTGAAGTGGTGGCCAGCGTGCTCGGCGCGCAGGTGCAGTTGCAGGAAGCCGGCTTCGGCCTCGGCGCCACCGCGGGCAAGGACCTCATCGTCATTGCCAACGCCACGTTCGACAACAAGAAACTCAGCGGCACCGCCGCCGCCAGCTATGACAACGCCGTGCGCGGCAATGCCGTGGTGTGGGGCTACAACCCCAGCGGCAACGGCGCCGCGCCGGATCCGGCCGCCTATCGCTGCGCCGGCCTGCTGCTGGTGGTCGATGCCAATCACGCCGCGGACGTGCCGGGCGCGCAGCTCTATGCGCTGCAGCCGGTGGCCTGCGACAGCGCGGCGTCGTGGAACCAGCTGAGCTGGCAGCGCGTGGCGCTGACCTCGCCCGACAGCATGCAGGACACCGGCCTGTTCGAAGCGCTGGCCAGCAGCTGCTGGCCTTACGCGCATTCCGACGCCGCCACCGCCATGCAGCTGAACTACTACCCGGAGCCGGCCAGCGCCTCCAGCAGTTTCGGCCGCGGCACCGGGGCGACCATGGCCGACCACGCGGCGTTCTCCGTGTGCCTGCCCAACTTCCGCCACTGACTTGAGCGAGCGCGACACCATGCCCAAGCATTCTTCCCAGCGTTCCGGCCGCCATCAGCGCGGCATGGCCACCTTGCTGCTGGTGATCCTGGTCGGCCTGGCCATGACCGCCACCGCGTTCGGCGTGGCGCATGCCGTGCGCGGCACGCAGGAAAGCCAGCTCAGCCTGCATGCCGTCACGCCCGCGCAGGACGGCGCCTGGGACGGCGCCGAAGCGGTGCGGCGCTATCTGCAGAAGGCCGACGAGAACACGCTCGCGACGCTTTCCGGCGCGCTGAAGATCGACGGCAGCACGCTCGCCGCGAATGTGGTCAGCGTGGTCAAGGGCAAGGACAGCAAGGGGCGCAACACCTACCGCATCACCGTCGACCTGGTCGGCAGCGCGGCCGACGGCACCACGGCGGCGAGCAAGTCGGTGCTGCAGGCGGTGTACGACGTCACCCCGCAGCCCGGTTCCGGCAATTCCAATTCGGGCCTGCCCAACCAGCCGACCCTGATCAACACGATCAATATCTACAAGGACCTCAACCTCACCGGCGGCATCAAGGTGCTGGGCGGCAACAACGCCAATCTCAACGTGCAGGGCAACGTCACCCTGGACAACGCCACGGTGGACGGCATCAACACCATCCGTGCCACCGGCAACGTGACGGTGGGCAGCGGCATCCACGTCAACAGCATCTATTCCAACGGCGACGTCACGGTGACCGGCGCGGCCAGCGCGGACCTGATCAATGCGCTGGGCAACGTCACCATCAACGGCGGCGCCAAGCCCTTTGCGATCCAGTCCAACGGCACCGTCACCTTCAACGGCGGCAGCGCGTCCTCGGTCGATGCGATCGGCGACGTGATCGTGCCGGCCGGCGGCATCGTGATCTCCAGCATCCGCACCATGGGCAAGGTGTACTGGACCGGCAGCGGCGGCAGCGCCGGTTCGATCACCGCCAACGGTTCGGTGACCTATGCCGGCGGCAACAACGGCACCACCATCCGCGCCATCGGCGACGTGCGCCTGCCGGGCGGCGGCGCGCAGACCATCATTACCCAGGGCAACACCACGCTGGACAACTCCGGCGCGGTCGGCCAGCTGACCGGGCAGGGCGATCTGACGGTGAACACCTGGACCGGCGTGTCCGGCACCATCGGCGGCACGCTCACCAAGAGCTCGCCGTACATGGGCGCCAACATCACCGTGCAGCCGGGCCTGAAGGTGGACATCACGCCGGTGGCGCTGGCCAAGCTGCCGCCGGTGACGGTGGACAAGCCGGCCATCGACGCCTATGCGCTGAAGGATGCCGCCAACTACGTGTTCGACTTCGTCAATGGCGCGATCCAGGTGACCGTGTCCAACGTCAACGGCATCGACAGCGGTACCTATTTCCTCGGCTACTACCCGCAGGCCAACGGCCGCGGCTACCAGGATTTCCTGTGCGCCAAGCTGGTGCCCGGCACGCTCAACAGCAGCGGCAAGGGCCAGTGCAGCAAGCCGGCCACGCCGTACCGCACGATCTGCCAGGCGTTTTCGAACCAGAACGATTGCCTCGGCTACAACAACGGCACCTGGTCGCTCAACGGCAAGAGCTTCGCGCGCGGCGTGCTGTGGTTCCACGGCGACCTCAATCCCAGCACCGGCTATTACCTGGATACGCTCATCGCCACCGGCAATATCAGCACCAGCGGCGCGCACCGCACCGACGCGCCGAACTACGCCGGCTACGACCAGATCTGCACGAACGCCACGCCGGCCGGGTTGGCAAGTTCCGGTTCCGGGCTGACCGACCAGCAGGTGGCGGATTTCGCCGGCGTCTACCCGAGCAACTTCTGCGACATCGCCAACAAGCAGCTGATCGCCAATCCGATCGGCAATGTGGCGCTGCTGGCCGGCGGCTATGTGGGCGATACGTTCTCCGGCGGCAACATCACCGTGGGCGCGTCGTCGGTGATCAACGGTTCCGTGCTGGCCGGCAACACCATCAGCACCGGCGGCAGCACCAATATCAACGGCTATATCACCGCCGCCGCGCAGAACAAGAGCGACACCACGCCGGTATCGCTGAGCGGCGCCACCTTGCTGGACTACAGCAAGCTGCCCGACACCTACCAGCCGGGCAGCGTGCCCTGCATGAAGAACTGCAACAACGCCACCCAGGCCACCAACGACAACCTCAGCACGATCACCTGGACGCGCTATCTCTAATGGCCCACAGCCCACGGAAAGGGCGGGGCCGTATCATGCTCGTCCATGGAAAAACCCGTTTATGTCTTCGGCCGGTACCGCCTGGATCCCCTGGCCCGCGAACTGCGGGGGGACGGTGAGCTGGTCACCCTGCCGGCCAGCGCCTTCGATTGCCTGGTCTACCTGGTCGAGCACCGCCAGCGTCCGGTCGGCAAGGACGAGCTGATCGCCGCGGTCTGGGGCCGCACCGAAGTCAGCGACAACCTGCTGGCGCAGCACATCGTGCGGCTGCGCCGCCTGTGGGAAGGCGACACCTCGTGCATCCGCACCGTGCCGCGGGTGGGCTACCACTGGGTGGCCGAGACGTCCGTCGATACCGTGGCGCCGGAAGCCGTCGCCTACGAACGCAGTGCCGCCGAACCGGTGGCGGTTGCGGTGGACGACGAAGCCGCGGCGGAACTGCCGCCGCCATCGCATCGGCGCAGATATCTGTGGATCGCAGGCCTCGCCATCGCCGCCTGCGCCGTGCTCGCCGCCGGCTGGTGGTGGCACGCGCGCAAGGCTGTGCCGGCTTCGTCCACCATGGCACCGGCAGCACTCGTGGTGGTGCTGCCGGCCAAGGTGCAGGCGGAAGGCGAATGGGGCTGGCTGCGCTACGGCGTGATGGACATCGTCGCCAACCATCTGCGCGCGGCAGGCCTGCGCACCGTGCCCAGCGAAACGGTGGTGGCCTTGTACCGGGACGGCGCCTTCGGCGACGAGGACGACAGCAAGCGCCCCTTCGATGCCACCTGGCAGGTAACGCCGGAAGTGAAATTCCTCGAAGGCCATTGGCGCATCCATCTCGGTTTGCGTTCGGCGGAAGGGCATGTCGACGGCGTGGACGTCATCGCCAACGACGTGCTCGCCGCCGCCAAGCAGGCTTCCGATGCGCTGGTGCGGCACCTCGGCGTGCCCGGCTCCGGCACCGTGCAGTCGCCCTCGCAGCTCGACGACTGGCTGGCCAAGGTGGCCGCCGCGCGCATGGAAAACCAGATCGACGTGGCGCAGAAAGTGATCGACGGTGTGCCCGAATCCTGGCGCAACGATCCGAAGATCGAATACACCCGCGCCATTCTCGAATGCGACCGCGGCGAACGCGACGCCTGCGAGAAGCGCCTGCGCGACTTGCTGGCGCGGCTGGACAAGGAACAGAGCAAGGACCTGGTGCTGCGCGGACGCGTGTTGTTCACCCTGGGCCTGCGCTATGCCTCGGCACGGCAGATGGACCGCGGCGCGGCGATGCTGGACGAAGCGATCCGCCTGCTGGAACAGGCCAAGGCCAGCGACGAACTGGCCAATGCGTACCTCAACCGCGCCTGGCTGGCGCAGACGCAGGACAAGCTCGACCTGGCCATGACCTACCTGGGCAAGGGCCGCGCGACGTACACGCTCACCGGCAATGTGTTCGGCATGTCGCGCGCGGATTTCGACATGGGCCTGATCGCCGCCAAGCAGGGCCAGCTCGACAGCGCCATGAGCTTTCTGCAGCGCGCCTACGACCAGGACGCGCGCTACGGCGCGCGCACCATGCTGCCGGCCGAACTGGACGGCATGGCCAGCGTGGCCAAGCAGCAACTGAAGTACCGCGACGAGCTGGCCATCACCGACCGCTTCTGGCCGCTGAGCGCCGACCTGGTCGACGTGCACATGCGCCGCGAACTCACCTTCGTGCGCGCCATCGCGCTGGCCGACAACGGCCGCATGCTGGAGGCCTCCTCGCTGGCGCATCAGCTGCTGCGCGAGATCGATCCGCGCGAAGACGCCATGCTCGCCGCCGAAGTGCCGGCCCTGCTGGCGCAGATGGCCTACGAGATGGGCGACGACGCCGAGGCCGCACGCAACGCGCATCAGGCGATGGCGCAGCAGGACGGGCTGGACCAGCAGGACCGCTCCACCGCCTGGCTGGTGCTGGTGCGCGCGCTGGCGCGCGGCGGCCATGCCGACGAGGCCGCCAAGGAAGCCGAGCGCTTCGATGCCTGGGCGAAGGAACAGCCGCCGGGCGACGGCGACTGGCCGCCGCTGTACGCGGACCTGGCGCAGGCGGAACTGGTGGCCGCGAAAGACGTACCGCGCGGCCTGGTTCTGCTGGAAGGCCTGCTGGCGCGCGCGCGCAAGGAAGGCGTGCCGGCGCTGATCGTCAATGTCGGCAGCTCCTACGCCAGCGCCTTGCTGCAGGCCGGGCAGGCGGACCAGGCGCTGACCGTCAGCGGCACGCTGTCGGCCTGGGCGCAGGACGACGTGCGCGTGGTGGCGCTGGAAGCGCGCATCTACCAGGCGCTGGGCCACGACGATGCGCGCGACAAGGCGCTGCAGCGCGCCAAGCTGCTGGCCGGCGAGCGTCCGCTGCCATCGCATTGAAACGCTGACCGGCAATTGGCCCGTGCTGACATGGCCGGGCCGATACCCCGGCACTAGCCTGTACCCACCTCGCACTGGCCCCACCTCCGGGTATCCACTCCCACCGGAGACAGCCGTGGAGGAAGCGGCGCCAACAGGGCGCGCAACGGTCTGCCGGCGCCGCGTTTTCCATAAACCGTTCTATCCGCCCGGGGAGGATGCCCCGGTCCGGACCGCCGCTTAGCCCTCGCCCCCGGGGACTTCGATGACGCTCTGGTTGCGGGTAATGACGGAGCCTCCCTAGGCTGTGGGCAGTGCAATGAAACCTCCGACTCATTGGCTGTACCGTTCGAACCGGCGACCTACCATCGCCGGTTTTTTTTGCGCCGCGCACCGTCGCGCCTGCTTGCCGCAGCAGCCGTTGGACGCATCGCTGTTTGCGAAATCGCCCAGCGGCACTTATGTTTTTCCCTGGATCGATTGAAGGGCATCTTGTCCCCTCACTAGTCTCGCGCCGGGCGCAGCCAGGGCCGGATACCGGCGGCTCCCGACGACATCGATGCGGCATGGATGCAGCCATGCCTGGGGGTAGCGCGGTTGATCGAAGACAAGGGCGGCAAGACGCCCATCGGCGTGGTCGTCGCCGACCACGACGCACGCTTGCGTGAAGAAGAACTGCTGCCCGGCCTGGCCGCCCATGGCTTCGAGCCGGTCGGCGTCGGATCCGCGGCCGCGCTGTACCGCTCGCTGGTCGGCGACCGCTACGACCTGGTCGTGCTGGGCGCGAACCTGCCCGACGAAAACGGCCTGGCCGTGGCCCGCCATCTGCGCCGCCACTCTTCGCTGGGCATCGCCATGCTGCTGGAGCTGCCGCTGCCGCGCGGCCACAAGGAAGCGCTGCAGGCCGGCGCCGACGTGTGCTTCGCCAAGCCGGTGGAAACCGAAACCCTGGCCATCTCCCTGCGCAATCTCGCCGCGCGCGTGGGCGGCGTGCCGGGGCGTGCGCGCAGCGAGATCGACTGGTCGCTGAAGGCCGACGGCTGGCAACTGGCGGCGCCGGGGCAGCGCGCGCTGGCTTTGTCGATGCCGGAACGGATCATCCTCAAGCGCCTGTTCGGCACGCGCCAGGCGCCGGTGCCGCGCGCCGCGCTGCTGGCCGACCTGATCGCCACGCTGGATGAGTTCGATCCGACCAGCCTGGAGCGCGTGGTGCACCGCCTGCGCCGGCGCGTGCTGCAGCGGACCGGCTTGCCGCTGCCGCTCGAAGTGATCCGCGGCATCGGCTACATGCTGGTGCTGGAGGAGGCGGATTAGCGCAGCGCATCGGCGCGATCACGGCATGTTCACTACGCGCCGCACGCATCGCGCGTGATGCCGAGCACAGCTTGCGCAGCATGTGCCGTGCAGGCATGGGCGCGAGGGCGACAGAACGAGAGGCGGGGAAATAAAGCGATATTTGGTGGAATTGTCCAAATATTTTCCTTCCGTTAGCTTGCCTCGCACGGATGCCGGATACGCGAAAGCGGCCCGCATCCATGCAACCTGTCTGTCGTCGTGTGACCTAAGGGGGTTTTCGACGAATAGGCGCGCGCGCTCCTGGATGGAGCGTGGCGGCAAGGGGTGTTACCGGGGGAATGGCAGGGGCGCGTTGCGTTCCGTGCCGCTCCTCCATGTCCCAACGGAGGAGCCCGCCCGGCGCTGGCTTTTCCATGCGCATCGGCGGACACCACTCATGAATCTATTCGCAAGCAAGACCCGCCATACCGTTGCAGCGAGCATCGACGCCGCCGCCGCCGTGTCGATGGCGGCGCATCGAGGGCGTGCCGTCCCGGTGCCGATGCGCTGATGCTTCCGCACGCGGTACCGCTGTGAAACGCCAGGTGGCTATCGTCACGGGAGATGCCGGCCTGTACACCGGGCCGGCGCTCGTGCAGCTGCAGGAGGCGGGCTTTGCCGCCACGCCGATGGCGTCGGCGACGGATCTGTATCGCGCCTGGGTCGGCCGGCTGTTCGACATGGTGGTGGTGGATGTGACGCTGCCCGACGAACACGGCGTGTCGGTGGTGCGGCATCTGCGCAGCATGTCGCGCGCCGGCATCGTGCTGCTGACCGGCGCCGGCGCGAAGGAGGGGCCGCTGGATGGCCTGCATGCGGGCGCCGACATGTGCCTGCCCAAGCCGGTCGACGGCGAACTGCTCGCCGCTGCGCTGACCCGGCTGGGCGAACGGCTGGATCCGGAACCGGCACCGCTGGCGCAATCCTGGCAGTTCGGCGCCGACGACTGGCAGCTGTGGGCACCCAATGGCCGCGTCGCGCCGCTGTCCTTCGTCGAGCGGCTGGTGCTGCGCCAGCTGGCCGCCTCGCCGGATGTGCCGGTCAGCAGGGAGCATCTGCTGCGCGTGCTGGAAACCGCCGCGCACGAGCCGCGCACCGCGCGCCTGGACCTGCTGGTCCACCGCCTGCGGCGCAAGGTGGAACAGCGTACCGGTTTCGAACTGCCGCTCACCTATATGCGCGGCATCGGCTATCTGCTGGATCTGGACAAGGCCGCGCCGCGCCAGGCATCGAAGCTCTGATGGCGCGGGGCGTCAGCGCGTGGCGCCGAGCAGTGTTTTCATCCAGCCGAACAGATCGTCCATGGCGAACGGCTTGGCCAGGAACGCGCTGTCCGGCACGCCCTGCGTCTGCCACTCGGCGCTGGCGTGCCCGGACATGTAGATCACCGGCAGCTGCCGGTACAGCACGCGCGCCTGGCGGGCCAGGTCCCAGCCGTCGAGGCCGGGCAGGCCGATATCGGTAAGCAGCAGGCCGACGTCGGAGCGTGCGCGCAGCACGGCGAGGCCTTCTTCGGCGGAGGCGGCGAGCAGCACTTCGTGGCCGTGGCGTTCGAGCAGGAAACGCAGCGAGTCGCGCAGTTCGGCGCGGTCTTCGACCACGAGCATGGTGGTGTGCGGGGAACTCGCGGCGCGGGTAAGACTGGCGGACATGCAGGCGACACGATGGCGGCGGCGGGGAGCGCCGAACTTATCGGCGCGCACGAAGGCCTGCCATGTGCGGACGGGCCAGGCGCGACGCAGGCAGGGCCAATCCTCGCGTTGCAAGCGCCGGCCCCAACTGACAGCCCGGCTGTCCCGCGCTGACATGTCCGCGCGCAGCCCCCGCTCACACCATATGCCACGCCGCGCCGACGCCCCATGTTCGGTAGCGCAGGGGGTAAGGCATGCTGGCGCTACACGACATCGAAATCATGCGCGGCGTGCAGTGCGTGCTGCGGCAGGTGTCGCTGGAGGTACCGCGGCCCGGCGCGCTGTTCCTGGTGGGCGGCGGCAGCAGCGGCAAATCTTCGCTGCTCGGCGCGCTCGCCGCGCGCGGCGAGCTTGCGCTGCTGGGCATGGCCACGTGGTGCGGGCAGCCGCTGGCGGCGGCGCTGCCGTCCATCGCCTGGCTGGGCCAGCGCGATCTGTTGGAAGGGGGAGTCCCGCCCGGAAGCCATGCGCTGCATGCATGGCTGCGCGAAATCCGGCGCGAGAAGGAAGCCGATGCGGAAACCCAAGTTTCCGCATGGCCGCGCGCGCTGCGCCGCTACCTGGCGGTGATGGCCGCGCTGGCCGCACCGGCCGATCTCTATCTGCTCGACGAACCCACGGCCGGCCTCGATGAAGCCATGGCCCAGGCCGTGCGCGAACGCTTGAGGGTGGTCGCCGCGCGTGCCTGCGTGGTGATCGCCACGCACAACCGGCTGGACTGCCTGCACGTCGGTGGCGCCACCGCGCTGCTGGCCGGCGGCACGCTGCAGGAATGCGCGCCGACGCGCCAGTTTTTCCGCGAGCCGCGCACGCCGGCCGGCCGCATCTACGTCGACACCGGCAACTGCAACCTGCCGGCATCCTCGCGCCAGCTGCGGCCGGACGTCGGCGTGTGGTGGTTGATCCCCGGCCTGCTGTGCGGCATGAGCCGCCCGGGCATCACCTCGAATATCCAAGCGCAGTTCCGCTATCTGGCGAGCGAAGGCGTGCGCCTGCTGGTGTGCGCGGAAGAACGCTGCGTGTACTCGCTGGAAAGCCTGCGCGAGCACGCACTGGAACTGCACCACTTCGCCATCCGCGACCTGGCGCCGCCCAGCCTGGACCAGGCCGTGCGCATCTGCCGCCTGGTCGAACGCGCCATGCGCGCGGGCGACGGCGTGGCCGTGCATTGCCGCGGCGGCCTGGGCCGCACCGGCACCGTGCTCGCCGCCGTGCTGGTGTGGCTGGGCGACGGCGCGGAAGAGGCCATCGTGAAAGTGCGCGCGGCGCGCCCGATGGCGATCCAGACCAAGGCGCAGGCCGACTTCGTGCGCGGCTTCGCGCACGCGGCGCGGCAGCTGCAACCCAGCGGTACCCCCTAGATTTCCCACCCACGAGAGAAAACCGATGTCCCTGGATAAAGCACTGTCGGCGGCGCAGACCGACGTTCCCGAATGCGTGGCGGTCGGCTACGTGGACATGACCAGCGGCTTCCTGCTCGGCGTGAAGACGGTCGATTCGCATCCGGGCGAGATCCTCGACCTGGTGGCGGCGGCCACCGGCGATCTGTTCCAGGGCAAGAACGTGACCGAGATCGAGCGCCTGTTCGACCAGTCGCGCGGCATCACCAATCGCGCGGCCGGCGCGCACTACTTCAACGAGATCGTGGTGTTCAGCACCAACCTGATCCACGTGTTCATCCGCTCGAAGAAGAACCCCAGCAACGTGGCCGTGTTCGTCGCGCGCATCGCCGCCAACATCGGCATGGTGCTGACGCGTTCGCGGCTGAGCATGGTGGCGCTGGAGGCTTCGATCTAAAGCAGCACGGCGGTACTGGCCATGCGCCGACAAGACGACAGCGGCCGCGCGTTGCGGATCGCATGCCCCAACTTCAGCGCGGAGGAGCTCGGTGCGCTGCGTTCGATCCTCGGCCTGCTCAAGCCCTACCTGAAGCATGCCTGGGTGGTGGACGCCGCGGTGATGGAAGCCGTGGCGCCCACCGACCTGTGCCTGATCAACATGGATCACCCCGGCGCGCCCAGGGTGCCGCCGGGCCATGCGCGGGTGATCGGCTGCTCGTCGCGGCCGCGCAACCATCCGCGCGGCACGCTGCACCGGCCGCTGCGCCCGCCGGAGATCCTGGCCCTGCTCAGCGAAGCGGGCAGCCGTGTGCTGGGCGAGCGCCAGTACGCCGATGCCACGCCGTCGCTGGAGTGGTCGTACCGGCTGGTGGCCTGGCCGCGCGACCTGGGCGAGTGGCCGAAATCGTGGTGGCGCGTGATGGCGAGCATTTCCGCCGAAGCGCTGCCGCTGCCGCGCATCGCCGAACGCACCGAGCTGCCTTCGCGCTACGTGGAGCTGTGCATCGAGCGCCTGCGCGCGGCCGGCCTGGTCGAACGCACACCGCGCGTGCGAGAGGCGGCGCAGGCCGCCGTGCAAGAACAGGGCGAGCGCCGGCGCTGGTCAGGGCTGGCCGGCCGCATCCTGCAACGATTCGGATTGGGGAAATAATGGGCGAAGTGCACAAGATCGTTTTCATGGGGGCTCCGGGCTCGGGCAAGACCACCTGCATCCGCGCGCTGAGCGAAATCGATCCGGTCTCCACCGACGTGCCCTGCACGGACGAGCTGCGCGACCTGAAGGAAACCACCACGGTGGCGCTGGACTATGGCGAGCTGCAGCTGGACGACGGCGAATCGCGCGTGCTGCTGTACGGGCTGCCGGGGCAGGAGCGTTTCAGCTACATGTTCGAGGTGGTGCGCGAGGGCCTGCTCGGCGCCATCGTGCTGGTCGACGCCACCAGCCAGGACGCGGTGCAGGAACTCTCGCGCACGCTGGCCTGCCATCGCGCCGACCTGCGCAAAATGCCCTTCATCGTGGCGCTGAACAAAAGCGAAGAGGCCGCCGACGCGATCGCCGAGCGCTGCCGCGACGCCGTGCGCGCGCACGGCCTGATGGCGCCAGTGATGACGGTGGATGCGCGGCGGCGCGAGGACATCGCGCACCTGATCGAGCTGCTGCTGGTGATCCTGGAATTCGGCTTCGGCTTCGACCAGCCCGGCGACCCGGCGCGCGCGGAGGGCAACGCATGAGCATCGACATGCCCAGCCAGCGCCAGTGCCTGGCCGCGCTGGACAAGGCCATGGAGCATTGCCAGGGCATCGTCGCCGGCATGTTCGCGCTGCGCGACGGGCGCTGCTACGCGGAACGTTCGCGCGCACGCGTGTCGGTGAGCAAGTTCGCGGCGATGAGCAGTTCGCTGATGGCTCTGTCCAACAGCGTGATGGCGGAGCTGGCGGCCGATTCGCCGGGCTATCTGCTGATCGAGGGGCGCACGCACAAGCTGGTGGCGTGCAAGGTGCCGCGCGGGAAGGTGGGCTTGATCGTGGCGGTGCTGGCGCAGAGCGAGGTGAGCCTGGGGCTGGTGCTGGGGTATGCCAGGACCTGTGCGCGGGAAGTGTGCGAAGTGGAGCCGGCCACGTAGGGCGTAGGTTGGGGTGAGCGCAAGCGAACCCCAACGAACCCCGCAGGTTGCCGCAACGTTGGGGTTCGCTTGCGCTCACCCCAACCTACGGCGGCGGGGTCGCGAATGGCCTCGGCTGACCACCCGCTGGCGTCCTGCGGCTCCTTCACCGGAACCTGCGCCTCCCTACACTGGACTCGCAGGGTTGCATCTCCCGTTTTCGATAGTGCGAACCGGTCCACAGAAGGACCAGCGCGGGAACCCTGGGGACGGAAGCGTGTTGCCCGCTGCCACGACGTGGCGCGATCCGCTTCCCTGATCGTCATTCATGCATCCACGTTTCAGACAGCGGCGCCATCGGCCGCTGCTTCGCTCGCGCGCGATTCCATCCGCGGCGATGCCTGGCGCAAGGGGGAATCCACACCGTGTGCAGCTTTTACCGACAAGATATCCGGCGCGTACCCGTGCGCGCCTGGCCGGCGCGGCGCGTGCTGTGCGCCGCGCTGCTGTCCGGCCTGGGCTGGCTGCCGCAGGCGCAGGCGGCCTGCAACACCACCGGCACGTCCACCGTCTGCGATACCGCGGCGCCCAGCCCGTGGACCAGCACCGTCGGCGCGGGTCCTTCCGCCCCGACCGGTTCCAGCGTGACGGTGAATGCGAATGCGCAGATCGTGGTGGGCGATGCGTCGGCGATCGCCCTGTTTGACCGCGCGAACATCGTGATCAAGTCCGGCGCGCTGGTGCAGAACAATGCGGTGCGCGCGGTGGGCTTGTATCAATCCGGCGCCAATACCATCGATTTCCGCAGCGACAGCACGCTGACGGTGGAGCAGGGCGCGACGGTGCTGGCGGCGGGCAGCGAGAACAATGGCGAGGCGGTGAATCCGCAGGCCGCGGGCAACCGCATCGTCAACAGCGGCACCATCCGTTCGATGAATGCGGCGGCGATCTGGTTCCAGGCCAAGTCCGGCGGCAACGTCGTCATCAACAACGAGACCGGCGTGATCCAGGCGCCGGGCAATGTGATCGGCGCCACCGGCAACAGCACGCTGGATTTCACCAACAAGGGCAAGGTGATCGGCAACCTGGTGTTCGCGCGCGGCAACGACACGCTGCGCCTGTACGGCGGTTCCTCGGTGAGCGGCACCATCGACGGCGGTGGCGGCAGCAACCTGCTGACGCTCAATGGCAGCGGCACCGACACGCTGCCGACCATCGTCAACTTCCAGACCATGCGCAAGCTGGACGACGGCATGTGGATCGTCGGGCGGCCGCTGGCCGGCATGGGCGTCACGTCAGTGGATGTGCAGCAGGGCACGCTGGTGCTCAATGCTGACAATTCGGCGTACACCGGCGCCATGCAGTTGCGCGCGGGCGGCACTCTGGCGGTTGGCGATGCCACCGCACCGGCTGCGTCGCTGCAAGGCAACCTGACCGTGCCGGTGGGCGCGGCGCTGGGCGGCTACGGCAGCGTGCTGGGCAATGTCGACAACCAGGGCACGTTGGGCGTGGCGGATGCGCTGGCGCCGTTTGCCGGCGGTACGCTCGGCAACTTTGCCGTGCGCGGACAGCTGAGCAACTCCGGACTGGTGAATATCGGTGCGGCCCAGGGCGTGGGCCGTACCTTGACCGTCGGCAGCTACGTCGGGCGCAACGGCATGATCGCCATGAACGTCGTGCTCGGCGGCGATGGTTCGGCGGCGGACAAGCTGGTGGTGGACGGCGGCAGCGCGACCGGTTCGACGCTGCTGAAGATCGCCAACCTCGGCGGGCAGGGCGCGGCTACCGTATCCGACGGCATCCTGGTGGTGCAGGCGATCAACGGCGCGACTACCGACGCCGGGGCGTTCTCGCTGAGCGGCGGATCGCTGAAAGCCGGCGCGTACGAATACCTGCTGGTGAAGGGGGGCGTGTCGACGGGAACGGCGGATGACTGGTATCTGCGGAATACGCAGGCGGCGCCTGCACCGGCGCCTGCTCCTGCACCGGCGCCTGCTCCTGCACCGGCGCCTGCACCTGCACCGGCACCGGCACCGGCACCTGCACCGGCACCGGCACCGGCACCGGCACCGGCACCGGCACCGGCACCTGCACCTGCACCTGCACCGGCACCGGCACCGGCACCGGCACCGGCACCCGCACCTGCACCTGCACCTGCACCTGCACCTGCACCGGCGCCTGCACCCGCGCCTGCACCTGCACCCGCACCCGCACCCGCACCTGCACCTGCACCTGCACCTGCACCGGCGCCTGCACCGGCACCCGCGCCTGCACCTGCACCTGCGCCTGCACCTGCACCTGCACCTGCACCTGCACCTGCACCGGCACCGGCACCGGCACCGGCACCGGCACCGGCACCGGCACCGGCACCAGCACCAGCACCAGCACCAGCAACACCTGCCCAACCCGTCGTTCTCTATCGCCCCGAAGCCGCGCTATACGCAGCGGCACCTTCCGTCGCACGCCAGCTCGGCGCCATGCAGCTGGAGAATTTCCATGCGCGCCAGGGCGATCAGGCCCAGCTCGGCGAGCGCGGCGAACTGCCCGCGAGCTGGGGCCGCGTGTGGGGTGGTCACAGCACGATGTCGCAGGGCGGCGCGCTCGATCCGCATTACACCGGCACGCTGAGCGGCGCGCAGGTGGGCCAGGACATCTATGCGGACGAAGGCGCCGAAGGACAGCGCAACCACTATGGCATGTTCGCCGGCTTCGCGCGCTCCAGCGGCGACGTGCGCGGTTTCGCTGCCGGCACGCAGGATCTCGCCGTCGGCCGCCTGCGCCTGGACGCCTACAGCATGGGCGGCTACTGGACGCATCTCGCGCCACGCGGCTGGTACGCCGACGCGGTGCTGATGGGCACGGCCTACACCTTCGATCCCACCTCGCGCGACGGCGTGCAGGCTACCGCGCACGGCCATGCGGTGACGGCATCGCTGGAAAGCGGCTGGTCACTCGCGCTCGGCCATGGCCTGCGCATCGAGCCGCAGGCGCAAGTGGTATGGCAACGCCTGGCGCTGGGCCGGCTCGACGACGGCATTTCCAGCGTGGCGTTTCGCAGCGGCCAAGCCGTGACCGGCCGCGCGGGCGTGCGCCTTGCCGGCAACTGGCCGGTGGGCGCGGCGACGTGGCAACCGTACGTGCGCCTGCATGTGCTGCGCACCACGGGCACGGACGACGCCACGTCGTTCGGCGGCGTCGCACCCATCGCCACCTCCACGCGCCAGACGCTGGGGCAGGCCGATGCCGGCGTGGCCGTGACGTTTCTTTCAGGAGGCAGCCTGTATGCCTCCGTCAGCTATACCGGGAACCTGGCGGGCGAGCGGCAGCGTGTCGTGGCCGGCCGTCTCGGTCTGCGCTGGTCGTGGTGAGGCGATGATGATCGATCCGGAAGAACTGACCGTAGCCCATCTGCCGCAGGCCTTGCGGCGTGAACCCGGCGAATGGGCACGCGATGACGGCGACAGCATGGCGATCTACGCCCTGGCGTACCGGCGCCGCGCGCGGGGCGCGGCCACGCAGGCGGCCGTGGCGACCACGCTGCTGTGCCTGCTGGCTTCGGTGCTGATGAATTCGCCCTGGATCGCCGTCGCGGGATTCGCCGCCTGTCCGCTGGTCTACACGGTGGCCAGCTGGATCCTGGAAGGACGCCTGAGCGCGCGTCTTGGCGTATCGCGCGTGGCCTTGTCCGCTTGCGTGGCGCGTTTCATGGCCAGCCCCGAGGGAGCCGCGCAGGCGGCGATGCTGGAGCGCAGCGCGGCGCAGGTCAGGATCGAGGGCGACCGCAACCGGTGGCCCACCGCCGGCGAATAGCCACCTGTTTTCGGCGATGGCCGCGTCCACCTCGATGGTGGCGCGGCTTTGCCGTGCCTGTCTGCGGCAAGGTGTTTTCAGAAATCCGGCGACCGCGCTTACGTTTTATGTGCGGGCGTGAGCAGGTTCACTGTGACGGCCGCGCAAATTCTTGCCTGGCCGAATTCGCGACGCATCACGGATTCCGCGGCCTGGCCTGCATTGACCATGCGCCGGCCTGCGCGGACAGGAGCGCGTGAAACGCGCTCTCTACGCTTGCCGCCGCGGAGGTCCTTCCGCCTATCGACCTTTCTGGAGAAGTGCATGCATACACAGGGGAGCCATGCCTTGTTGTCACCGAAGTCGTTGTCTCACGCCATCCAAGTTCTGATCGCCACCGCCGCGCTGGCCGCGCCCTTCGCCTGCGCGGCGCAGGAGCCCATCGTCACGCCGTGGGGCGACGTCGCCGCCGAACCCGCGCTGCCGGCCGCTTCCGCGGTGTGCGCGGTGCTGCCGGCGAAGCGCACGCCGGTCAACGGCTCGCTCGACGCCAGCGATGCCGATCCGTCCGCTTCCGCGCCGGATACCGCCGATATCCAGTTCGCGCTCGATCACTGCGGTCCAGGCAAGGCGGTAAAACTCGTCACCGGCGCGAACGGCGCCACGGGTCTGCTGACCGGTCCGCTGACCTTGCGTTCCGGCATCACGCTGTGGATCGACCAGGGCGTCACGCTGTTCGCCTCGCGCAATCCCAAGGACTACGACAATGGCGCCGGCCTGTGCGGCATCGCCAACAAGACCGACAAGGTGTCCTGCTATGCGCTGCTCAACGGCAGCCACCTGGACAACGCCGGCATCGTCGGCGCGGGCATCATCGATGGCCGCGGCGGCAGCCTGCTGACCGGCGGCGCCAACAAGGGCCTGCGCAGCTGGTGGGACGTGGCCTATCAGACCAAGACCGGCAGCAGCGTGACACAGCACAATCCGCGCCTGCTCAACATTCTTGGCGGCAACAACTTCACCCTGTACGGCATCACGCTGCAGAACTCGCCGAACTTCCACGCCGTGCTCGACGGCATCGACGGCGTGCTGGCCTGGAACATCAAGATCCTCTCGCCCAGCCTGGCCTACACCGTGCCCGGCTACGCCTGCCCGAAGGGAACGACGCCGGACGCGAAGACGCCGGCCACCTGTTTCACGCCGGATACGGTCAAGAACACCGATGGTTTCGATCCGGGCGAGTCGACCCGCGTGGTGCTGGCGTATTCGTACATCAGCACCGGCGACGACCACGTGGCGGTGAAGGCCGGTTCGGGCAAGGGTTCGCAGTACCTGCTGTTCGCGCACGACCACCTGTACTACGGCCATGGCCTGTCGATCGGCAGCGAGACCAATACCGGCGTCAGCGACATGACGGTGGAAGACCTGGTGGTGGACGGGCACGACAGCCCCAACGGCGTGGGCATCCGCATCAAGTCCGACGTGTCGCGCGGCGGTGCGGTCAGCGACGTGGTCTATCGCGGCGTGTGCATGCGCAACGTGCGCCAGCCGCTGGTGTTCGATGCGTTCTACAGCTCGACCAAGACCAAGAAGTCGTATCCGTCCTTCACCGGTATCGAGGTGCACGATTTCCACGACCTCGGCAGCGTGGCCTACGGCGGCGGGCAGGCGACGTTCGAGGCCTATGCCAGCTACCCGCTGCGCATCGTGCTGGACAACGTTCAGTTCGACGGCGCGCAGCCGGCCACGTATCTGAAGGGCCATAACGGCGGGCCGGGCACGCTGCCGGCGAATACCGCTTTCAGCTTCGGGCCGGGGCCGGTGAGTTTTGCCAAAAGCATGGAACAGAAGTACGGCAATGGCGTGTCGTTCGGCGGCGCCATCACGCAGAACACCGCGCCGCGCGATTGCAGTACGGCCTTCGTGCCGATGAGCAGCGTGCTGGCGACGGCGCCGCTCTGATTGCGGAAGAAGCAGGACAGGCCGGAGTGCATCTCCGGCCTGTTTTTCTGCGGGTCATTCGGGCCTGCGCCGGAATGACGAGTCGTGCGGCATTGCGTTTCGGTCACGCACGAAACATCAATTTGTCACCATGAGTGATTAAATTTCGATGCAACGGGATCGGACCTCTCGAGGGGAGCGTCCGGACCCGCCGCGCTGGTGTTCGCAAACGAGCCTGGTGGTTGGGGACATGCGGCGTATTCATCACTCAAGACTTCGTCCGGAGACCTAGCTCAATGAAACGTCGTTCCAAAAAGAACTCGCTGCCGCGCGCGCTCACCAGCCTGCTCCTGCTCTCGCTGGGCGCTACGCTCGCGCCCAAGGCCTCGGCCATGTCCGAGCCCTGTGTGTACCAGAACTACAAGATCCTCGACGTGTGGAAGCACCTCAACACCGAGCGCCACATGGCGATCGTGATCGCCCACCGCGGCTGGTGGGGTAATCACAACGGCCCGCGCAATACCTGCGGTGCGCGCAACGACCGCGCTTCCGGCGATCCGGAGAATTCGATCTTCGCGGTGACGGACGCCTTGCACGGCGGTTTCGAAGCGGTGGAAGTGGACATCAAGATGACCCGCGACGGCGTGCCGATCCTGATGCACGACTTCACCCTCGGCCGCACCACCGACATCTACCAGGGCAGCGGCCAGCGCAAGTTCGATCCCTATGCCGCCAGCCATAACCAGCCGCAGGGCTTCAACCCCTACGTCAACCAGCGCAACTGGTACGGCGACCTGGAACACCACTATCTGCTGTCGCCCGACCGCAGCAAGGTCTACAACCAGCACATCCCGGCGTTCGCCCAGCTCCTGGATCAATACCGCCTGGCCGAGACCAGCGGCATCATCGTGCTGGACGTGAAGGACCGCGCCTCCATGCAGGAAGTGTGGCGCCTGATGAACGACCACCGCGACAGCCATAATTCGCTGGCGCGCAACTGGGTGGCGGTGAAGTTCAACGTATCCACCTATCCGAACCCGGCCGACCTCGAAGCGGACCTCTACAAGCACGCCGATCCGCACAACAACGGGAGCCAGGAGCCGTTCCTCGGCATTCCGGTGCTGACTAACAACATGCTGGACAAATTCCGCAATCTGATCGACATCGAGAAGAACTACATGACCAAGGACTACACCCTTGGCGTGGAAGTGAACATCAATGCGAAGAACGGCCGCCTGCAGAACGCCTATAACGTGGTGGGCCAGTACCGCAAGCCGGTCGGCATCTTCAATCCCATCGCCGACGACGGCGCATGGAGCGGCGACGGCCAGAACCGCGCGTTCTTCCAGAACACCGGGCAGTGCTGCTACCGCCTGTGGTCGGTCGCCTACGGCGACAGCACCGTATCGCGCTGGGACTGGTCCTTCCTGTACGGCAACGGCTGGAAGTCCTTCGACTTCATCACCACCGACGCAGCCGGCGCGATGATCGACGATCTCGCGGCCAAGGGCCTGCGCTGGAACAACAGCTCGATGCAGTAAGGCGCCACGCTGGCGCGCCGCATCGGCGGCGCGCCGGTCCTTGCCACGGGACATCCGCCATGAACAAAGGTCTATCCATGCCGCTCCATCGTCTGTGCGCTGCCGCGCTGCTGTCCTTGCCGCTGGTTGGCGCTCCATTCGCGGCGCATGCCGTGGGCGACGATCCGGTCGTGCTTTCCATGGGCCACGAACAGTGGACCGCCTCCCAGTTCAAGCGCGTGGTCGCCGATACGCCGCCGCAGGTGAAGGAGGCCGCCCTGGCCGATCCTGCGGCGTTCGCCAGGCGCTACGCCGATATGCACCTGCTCGCGCAACTGGCCGAGTCGCGCCAGCTCGAACAGGACCCCGATGTGCGCCAGCAGCTCGCCTGGGTGCGCGAGGGCGTGCTGGCGAATGCCGCCAAGGACGATCTGTACCGGCGTGCGCAGGTCAGCGATGAAGAGGCGAAGCGCTACTACGAGGCGCACAAGGGCGATTTCGTCGACTACACGCTGCAGCACGTCGTGCTCCGCTATCAGGGCTCCGGGATCGCCCCGCGTGCGGGGCAGAAGGATATGAGCGTGAGCGAAGCGAAGGCCGAGGCGGACCAGCTGCGCGCGCAGGTGCTGCACGGAACGGATTTCGCCGACATCGTCCAGCGCTATTCCGACGACGACGATTCCAAGGCCGATGGCGGCCTGCTGCCGGAGACGGCTTCGCGCAACCTGTTGCCGGAGATCGCGCAGGGGATAGCGGGTCTCAAGGAGAACGACGTATCCCAGCCGATCAAGACGCGTTATGGCTACCACCTGGTGAAGGTGATCAAGCGTGTCGACAACAGCTTCGAGGATGCGAAGCCGCATGTGGTGATCCTGCTGAAGAGCGAGCAGATGGATCGGCAGATCGAGGCGATGAAGCAGGCGAAGCGGGCAAAATTGGACGCCGGGTTTTTTCAGGCAAGCCCCGCGCCATAGCGATCAGCCCCCTCTCCCCGCCGGGGAGAGGGTTGGGGTGAGGGGCCGGGCGGAGCTGTGAGCGGAAGGTCGAGAAAGCCACCAAGCTTTTGTTTGCTTCGTAGAAGCTATATCGCGAGCACCCGCCCCTCATCTGCCTGCCGGCATCTTCTCCCCGGAGGGGAGAAGAGATTCCAGTGTGTAGGTTTTTTTAAGAGGGCCAATGGCGCAGCGCCATATCAATGGAAAAAGCATTCCTTGAACGGCAAACTCGCCGCCCCCAGCGCCACCGCATCGAACGGCGCCTCCGCCACCACGATCGCCGGCTGCGGACGCGCATGCCCGCGCCGCGACACATTGTCGATGGCGATGCGCGGAATCAGCCGCTGCGCGAGATCCGGCGGAATGCGTCCGCCCAGCACCACCGCCTGCGGATCGACGATGGCCACCACCGCCGAGGCAATCACCGAAAGCCCCGGCGCCACGCGTTCGATCCAGCGCTCGATCGCCGGCCACTTCGGGTCGTAGTGCTCGACCAGGGCCTGGATGTCGGCCAGCTCCACGCCGTCCTTCGCCAGCATCGCGCGCAGCGTTTCCAGCGCGGCGCGTTCCAGCCCCAGCGCCGGCAGCATGCCGGCGAATTCGCCCGCGTTGCCATGCGCGCCGCGCGCGCAGCGGCCGTCCATGATCAGGCCGCCGCCGAAGCCGTGGCCGAAATAAAAGTAGGCGAAGTCGCGATAGCGATGCCCCACGCCGTGCAGGCTTTCGCCGATGGCGGCGACGCTGCCGTCGTTGTCCAGCCATACCGGATGGCCCATCGCATCGGCGAGCAGGGCGTCCACTTCCAGCAAGGCCAGTCCGTCGAGCGGGTCGGGCGGATTGACCTTGGAGCCGTCGCCGACGAAGAAGCCGGTGATGCCAAGACCCACGCCGAACACGCTGTCTTCGCCCACGCCGCTCTTGTGCAACAGGCGCTCGGCCAGCGTGCGGATCCGCCGCAGCAGTGCGGCGCGGCCGGTGGCGCGCATCGGTTCCTGGTGCTGTCCGAGCACGTTGCCGGCGAAATCCATCAGCGCCAGCGCGATCGAATCGGTGGTGATCGACACGCCGATCGCATGCGCATAGCCCGGCACCAGAGTCACCGCCGCGGCCGGCTTGCCGCGGCCTTGCGAACGCGTTTCGCCCAGCTCCAGCAGGCCGCGTTCGACCAGCTCGTCGACCAGGCGCATCACCGACTGCGCGGTAAGGCCGGTGGCGCGCACCAGGTCGGCGCGCGTGGTGGTGCCGTGGCGGCGGACCAGGTCGAGCAGGTCGCGCTCGTTCGCGGAGACGGCGAGGCCGCTGTCGGCATCGCGCAGGAAATCCGCATGCAGCTGGCGGGCGAACGGCGTGGGAGCGGGCATGGGGTGGCGGGGTGTCCTTGCGGTTGAAGGCTTATGTTAGCGGCCGCGCTTGCGGGCGCCACGCGATCCACGCCGTGGCCAGTCCGCACAGGCCCATGCTGGCGGCCATCGGCAGGTCCGAATGCTCCATCGAGGCGGCCAGCAGCCAGCCGGCCAGGGCGGCGGGAACCGCCAGCAGCACGCCGGACAGCGCGGAAGCGGTGCCGGCGCGTTCGGGAAAATGCTCGCTCACCGCGGCCTGCCCGCAGGATTGATGGATGGCGTGGCCGAACACGTAGAAGCACTGCGGCGCGATGATCGCCCACGCCGTGTGCACGCCCAGCAGCACCAGCAAGGTCATGGCCGCGCCGCCGCCGAGCGTGAGCGCGGCCGCGCGCACCAGCGTGGCGCGCAAGCCAAGCCGGTGCAGCCAGCGGCGGCAGACGAAGGTGCCGGCCATATGCACCAGCGAGCCGCCGGCCAGCACCAGGGCGTAGCGCTGCGGCGACATGCCGAGCCGCACGATCAAGGCATACGAGGAGCCGGCCAGGAACAGGTAGTGGCCGATATAGCTGCTCGCGGTGAGGCCGGTGTAGTGGCGGAACGACGGGTGGCGCAGCATGGCGCGCCACTCGCCCGGCAACCAGGCCGTGCGCAGGCCGGCGGACGGCAGCGTTTCGCCGATCTTCGCGCCGACCAGCAGCAAGGCCGCGGCGCCGAAGGCGGCAATCGCCGCAAGCGTGGCCTGCACGCCCGCCTGCGCATACAGCCACGCGCCCAACGGCGGACCCAGCAGCGAGATCACGCCCAGCCACGAGAACGCCACGGATAATCGATGCACGCGGTCGTGCAGCGCATGCAGGTCGCGCAGCATCGCGCGGCAGGCCACGCCGGCGGCGGCTACGCCAAGACCCTGGCCGACGCGGCAGGCGAGGAACAGGCCGTAGTCGCGCGTGCTCATCAAGCCGAGGCTGGCGGCGAGGAACAAGGCCAGCCCCGCCAGCAGCACCGGGCGGCGCCCCCAGCGGTCGGTGGGCATGCCCCACAGCCATTGCCCGATGCCGAAGCTCGCCACCGCCGCCGCCAGGGTGTGCTGCGCCTGCGCCGCGCTCGCCCCCAGCGCTTCCTGCAGCGCAGGCAGCGCGGGCAGGTACAGGTACATGGCGGTGGGATGCAGCCCCAGCATCAGCACGATCGCCGTCATCAGCACGGCGGGCGAGGCGGGGCGGCCGGGACGGGCGGCCATGGTGAGAACGGAAGACGGCATGCGGATATAGCGACCGGCGGAGGGAACGGAATGCAGCATCCTGCCCGCCGCCGGTTGCCGCTTCATGGCGCCGCGTCGATGCGCAGGCCCAGATGGTTGCCCACCGGGCGTTCGCGTCCGGGGATGCCGGTATGGATCGGGCTGTTGACCACGGCCGGCTCGCCGTCGCGGCGCAGCACCATGGTGGCGGAGCCGCCGCCGTCCAGGTTCATCGCCGCATCCGCGCCCAGCTCGCGCAGCAGCGCGGTGAGTTCGGGCAGGGTGATGCCTTCGCTGTAGCCGGCCTGGCGGCCGTCCACCACCACCCACCACATGCGCCGGCGCGCCTTGTCCAGGCCGATGGCGCTGCGCGGTTCGGTGTCCAGGTAGTACTCGCGGCGCTTCGGTTCCAGCGGCAGGGTCTTGCCGCCGAGCATCAGCACCGGACCGGCGCCGACGGCTTCGGTAGTGCCGGACGGACAAGCGCCGAGCGCGACCGACACGCGATGGCCCTGGATGCACAGCGAGCCGTTCGAGCGCGGGTCGCCGCTGGCATAGCCGGAATCGAGATGGCCATGGGCGATGGACACGCCATCCACCGTCACCGGCTGGCCGGCGGCGGGCACATAGGGTTTGTCCAGCAGGTGGCCGCCGTCGAAGGGCAGGAAGTAGGTGGCGTTGATGGCCGCCGTGAGATGTTCGCGGCGCGCGAACGATGAGGTCTTCTCGGCGACGAACTCGCTGCCGCTGGTGGGCACGCCCGGTGTGACGACGAACGACAGGCCCGGCGTGGCGAGGTCGATCTCCAGCACGTGGATCATCATCGGCCGCGGCGCGGTGCGCGCGGCATGCCAATAGCTCAGGCCGGGTGCGATGGTGTCGGGCGCGGCATCGCCGATGGGGCGTTCCAGCATCGGCTGCACCTGCACGCGGGAGGCGGCATCCGCCTGCAGCACGGCGGCCTGCACGTCGTCCAGCAGCGCGGGCGAGGTCTGCAGCAGCAGCGCAGGCGCCGGTTTGAGCGCGAGCGCATCGGCAAGCGGCACGCAATCGGCACCGGGCTGGCACGCCGTGCTCGCATAGCTCGATGCCGCATGAAGCGCACCATCCTGGCCACGGCGCACCGGCAGCAGCATCGATTGCAAACCCTTGCGCGCGCATTGGCGGATGGCGGCCAGCACGTCGTGCGGTTGTGCGTTCCAGCAGGTGGCGTCGGCGATCACCGGGATGACGGCTGTCGCCGGCGGCGCCGCGTCGTCGGCCTGCGCGGCGGCGGCTACGAGACACGCAGCCAGAAAGGCGCGGCGGACATCAGAACGCATAGGTGGCTCCCAGGAAATAGGCGCGGCCGTTGTCCAGCTCTTCCTTGACCAGGGCCTGGCCCGGCCCGATCACGCGCGTGGGCCGCGCATTGGCCAGGTTCTTGCCCTGCACCAGGAAGCTCAGATGGCGGTCGACGGCGTAGCGCACCTGGGCGTCGTAGGTCTGCAGGCGCGCGTAGTACACGTCGTTGGCGGAGTTGTCGGTGGCGAAGCTGATCGGCATCTTGCCGGTGCGGTTGGCACTGAGCTGCGCGCTGAAGGCGCCGTCGCTGTACATCAGCGAGGCATTGAACAGGCTGCGCGCGGCGCCGGTCAGCATCGGCAGGGTGCGGCGGCTGCCGTCGTTCATGGCGATGGCCGGGCCGTCCATATCCAGCAGGGTGGCATTGAAGGTGGCGCCGAAGCGGTCGAACGGCGCGGGCAGGAAATCGAAATGCAGGTCGGCCAGGCCCAGCTCCAGGCCGCGCACCTTGGCGGTGCTGGCGTTCTGCGCCTGGGTGGTGGTGACCTGCCAGGTGCCGCTCAGCCCGCCGGGGTTGGTCTGCATGGTGGTGCTGCTCAAGTTGACGATCTCGTGCTTGATGTCCTTCTGGAACAGCGCCAGCGACACCATTGCATCGCGCGTGGCATACCACTCCAGCGACAGATCGAGATTGGTCGACTGGCGCGGCTGCAACTGCGGGTTGCCCAGCGTCTGCGAGATGGTGCCGGCGGCGGGGCTGACGGTGGGCGTGCTGTTCTGCGCCAGCGCGGCATAGGTGGCGCGGCCCAGCGTCTGGCTGGCGCCGGCGCGCAGCAGCAGGTCCGGCGCCAGGTGATAGGTGGCGATGGCCGAAGGCAGCAGCTTGCCGTAGCTGCGCTCGACGCTTTGCCTGGCGAACCGGGTAAGGCTGTTGAGCGGCGCGGGCAGGGTGTTCTGCACGGTCTGCTTCGTATCCTCGTAGCGCAGGCCGCCGAGCGCCGTCCAGGTATCGTCGCGATAGCCGCCCATCAGGTAGGCGCTGTCGATCGCTTCCTTGATGTTGAAATCGCCGATCGCGCTGTTGCGCGCATTGGTGGCGGCGAGCGCGTAAGCATCCGGATGCGCGGCCACATAGGCGTCGACCTTGTCCGGGTCGATCAGCAGCATGCTCTGGCCGGCGCCGTCGTAAGGACGCAAGCGCGTGTCCTCGGTGCCGATCGCCGCGAGCGACACATTGCGCGTCGGCACGTAGCCGGTTTCGTCCAGGCCATAGCGTTGCTGCAGGTTGCGGTGTTCCACGCCCGCCTTGTAGCCCCAGCCGCTGGCGTCTTCCTGCAGGTTGTGGGTGAAGTCGGCCTTGAGCGTGAGCAGGCCGGAGCGGCTGCGTTCCATGCGCGACAGGTAGCTGGTCTGCGCGTAGTTGGCCGGGTCAAGGAAGTAGCCCGGATTGGCGGGCGAGAACAGCGCGACGTCGCCCGGTACCGCGCGATAGGCAAAACCCAGTTTGGACGAGGCCGCGCTGGTAAACACGTCTTCCTTGGTCGACTGCCGGTAGCTGCCGGCGGCGTAGTTCGCCACCAGGTCGAGCTGGCTGCGCTCGGCCGGTTCGTAGCTGCCGCCCAGTTCCAGGTATTGGATGCGCCGCACCTGGTCGTAATGGTCGTAGTCCGCCTGCGCCGAGCCCTTGGCGAAGCTGCCAGTGACAGGTGAATCGAAGGTGGCGGGGCCGACGCGGTTGAGGAACTGCGCGCGTCGCTGTTCGTCGTTCTCGTGCTGGAAATAGCCGGCGGTCAGATGCGCCTGCAGGTTCTGGTGGTTGTCGTATTCGAACTTGCCGAACAGCGCCTGGCGCGTGCGCACGTTGTCGTAGGTGAGCCAGCGCTGGCGGTCCGGCACCGCGGCCAGGCCGTCGAGATCGTCCGAGGGTTTGAGCGTCGAGCCGGTGCCGGCCGCGTTCTGGCGCAGCGAGGACAGCGTCTGCGTGCCGCCGGTGTAGCGGTAGTAGCCGTCGCTGTCCATCGCGGTATCCAGCGACGAGGAGTCGCGCCGGAAGTAGCTGCCCGACAGCACGAAGCCGAACTGATGGTCTGCACCGAAGGTGTTGCTCAAGGTGCCTTCGAGCTGGCCGGAGGGCTTGGAGTCCGCCACCACGCGCTGGTTGTCCCAATGGGCCAGGTCCGCGCGCCCGGCGGCGAACAGCCCCGGCGCATCGAAGGCGCTGCGCGTGCGCAGGTTGGTGATGCCGCCCACCGCGTTGCCCGTCATATCGGGCGTCACCGTCTTGTAGATGCTGACCTGCCGCGCCAGCGAAGACGGCAGCACGTCCAGCGAGACATTGCGCGAGGTGGTCTCGGTGGAGGGCAGGGCGACGCCGTCCACGGTCACCGCGTTGTAATCCGGATTGAGGCCGCGCAGATTGAGGAACTGCGCCTCGCCGCGGCCGTTGTTGATGGTCATCGCCACGCCCGGGATGCGCTGCACCGCCTCGCCCAGGCCGAAGTCCGGGATCGAGCCGATCTCGTCGGCGGACACGCCGTCGGAGATGCCCGGCGCGGCGCGCTTCTCGGCCATGGCCTGTTCGGTGGACAGCACCTTGCCGGTGACTTTCACCCCATCCAGCGCGACCGCGTTGGACGGCGTGGGCGCGCTCTGTGCGCCGGCCTGGCCCACGGCCAGCGCCAGCGCGGTGAGTGCGAAGACCTGCCCGCGGCGCGTGCTGGCGCGGCGGGGCCTTGCGTTGAAGCCCATGAATGCGATTCCCCGGCATGGACCGTCCATGCGTTGCCGGGCAATTTAGTCACTTTATGTGAATTAATTTTGACGGTGGGCGAAATCGCTCACGCGAAACGCTTGGCGCCGGCGACACAGAGCACCACCAGCACGGTGACCAGCACCATCGTCCATGCCACCGGTTCGTGCAGCAGCAGGCCGGCCAGGGCCAGGCCGAAGAACGGCTGCAGCAGCTGCAATTGGCCGACGCCCGCGATGCCGCCCAGCGCCAGGCCGCGGTACCAGAACACGAAGCCGACCAGCATGCTGAAGACCGATACGTAGGCCAGGCCGATCCAGGCTGGCGCATCGATACCCGTCCAGCTGGCCGGCCAGGTCGCCGCCGCGATGGCGGCCATCGCCGGCATCGCCAGGGCCAGGGCCAGGGCCCAGGAAATCACCTGCCAGCCGCCGAGCCGGCGCGACAGCGCGGCGCCTTCCGCATAGCCCAGGCCGCACAGCAGGATCGCGCCCACCATCAGCAGGGCGCCTTCGATCGAGATGGCGCCGCCCTGCAGCAGCGCGAACGAGGCGACGGCGAGGCTGCCCAGTCCGGAGAACAGCCAGAACGCGGGCTGCGGCCGCTCGGCGCCGCGCAGTACGCCGAAGACCGCGGTGGACAGCGGCAGCAGACCGATGAACATGATCGATTGCGCGGAGGTGATGTGCTGCAAGGCCAGTGCGGTGAGCAGCGGGAAGCCGAGCACGACGCCGATGGCGACGATGGAGAGCGAGACGAGGTCGCTGCGGGAAGGGCGCTTTTCGCGCAGCGCGCCGAGCAGGAGCAGGCCGAGCGCGGCGGCGATCACGGCGCGTGCGGAGGTGAGGAACCAGGGCGAGAAGCCCATCACCGCGACGCGCGTGGCCGGTAGCGAGCCACTGAAGATCACGACGCCGAGGAGGCCGCTGCCCCAGCCTTTGGAAGTGGTTTGCATCGGGGTTCCTTCGATCCTTGTGTGCAAGTGCGGGACGATAAACCCAGGGCGCGATCTGGCGGCGGCCATGCTGTGTGCGGATCGGGGCGAAGCGAGGGCAATTGAAGGGGAGTGTCGCGATACGGAACTCTTCTCCCCTCCGGGGAGCACGCGGGGAGAGCACATGGATGTGCTCTGCTTTCCTCGCTCATCAAAACCGGGCACATCCCTGTGCCCTCTTCGCGTAGAGGAGCGAGGAAGATGCCGGTAGGCAGATGAGGGGCGGGTGCTTGCGGTAGCGCCTCTAAGAAGCATAGAAAAGCTTTTGGCTTTCGCGACCCTCAGCGCACCGCTCCGCCCGGCCCCTCACCCCAACCCTCTCCCCGGAGGGGAGAGGGAGCAAAGCGGAACGTCACACCGCCGCGGTCACCCTCTCGCGCATCACCCGCGCCGCTTCGACCAAAGCCACCAGCGCCTTGCGCGTCTCATCCCACCCACGCGTCTTCAAGCCGCAATCCGGATTCACCCACAACTGCTCCGGACTCAGCACCTCGCTCGCCTTCTCCAGCAGCCCCACCATCTCCGCCACATCCGGCACGCGCGGCGAATGGATGTCGTACACGCCGGGCCCGATCTCGTTCGGATAGCGGAAGCGCACGAAGGCATCGAGCAGTTCCATGCGCGAGCGCGAGGTTTCGATCGAGATCACGTCGGCATCCATCGCGGCCACCGCCTCGATGATGTCGTTGAACTCCGAGTAGCACATATGCGTATGGATCTGCGTGTCGTCGGCGACGCCGGCCGCCGCGAGGCGAAAGCTCTCCACCGCCCAGGCCAGGTAGCCGGCCCAGTCCGCGCGGCGCAGCGGCAGGCCTTCGCGCAGGGCGGGCTCGTCGATCTGGATGATGCGGATGCCGGCCGCTTCCAGGTCCAGCACTTCGTCGCGCAGGGCCAGCGCCAGCTGGCGGCAGGTGGTGGCGCGCGGCTGGTCGTCGCGCACGAAGGACCACTGCAGCACGGTGACGGGGCCGGTCAGCATGCCCTTCATCGGCCGCTTGGTCAGCGTTTGCGCATAGGTGGACCAGCGCACCGTCATCGGCTCCGGCCGCTGCACGTCGCCGTAGATGATCGGCGGCTTGACGCAGCGCGAGCCATAACTTTGCACCCAGCCATGCTTGGTGAAGACGAAGCCGTCGAGCTGTTCGCCGAAGTACTCGACCATGTCGTTGCGCTCGAACTCGCCGTGCACCAGCACGTCGATGCCGATCTCCTCCTGGAAGCGCACGCAGGCGGCTGTCTGCGCGGCGATCAGCGCGTCGTAGTCAGCGGTGGACAGCTGGCCGGACTTGTGGCGGGCGCGCGCCTCGCGTACTTCATGGGTCTGCGGGAAGGAACCGATTGTGGTAGTGGGAAACAGCGGCAGGTCGAAGCGCTGCTGCTGTTTCGCGCGGCGGAAGGCGTAGGTGGAGCGGCGGTGCGCGTCCGCGGCATCCAGGTTGGCGAGGCGCTGCGCCACCTGCAGGCGGTGCACCTTGGGCGAGGCCCGGCGCGTGGCGATCAGCTCGCGCGCCCGTTCCAGCGCGGGGTAGGCGGTGACCACGCCCTTGCACATGTCCGCCACGGTGCGCAGTTCCTCCAGCTTCTGCCGCGCGAAGGCCAGCCAGGCATGCACGTCGGACGGCAGCGATTTCTCCAGCGCGGCGTCGACCGGCACGTGCAGCAGCGAACAGGACGGCGCCAGCCACACGCGCTGCTTGCCCAGGCGTTCGATCGCCACGCGGGTGACGGCCATGGCGCGATCCAGGTCCGCGCGCCACACGTTGCGGCCATCGACCACGCCCAGCGACAGCACGCGTTCGGCGGGCAGCGTGTCCAGCACGGCGTCGAGCTGGGCCGGTGCGCGCACCAGGTCGACGTGCAGGCCGTCGGCCGGCAGTTCCTGCGCCAGCCGCAGGTTGTCGCCGAGGGCGCCGAAGTAAGTAGCCAGCAGCAGCTTCGGCCGCGCGGCTACGGCGAGTGCGGCATAGGCCTGGCGATAGGCCGCGGCATCGTCTTCGTCGAGATCGAGCACCAGGCAGGGCTCGTCGATCTGCACCCATTCGGCGCCGGCTTCGCGCAGCCTGCCCAGCAGTTCGGCGTAGACGGGCAGCAGGCGTTCGAGCAGCGCCAGGCGGTCGCTGCCGTCGGCGGTCTTGGACAGCAGCAGGAAGCTCACCGGGCCCAGCAGCACCGGGCGCGCTTCATGGCCCAGCGCCTTTGCTTCCAGAAACTGCACCACGGGTTTCTCGTCGCGCAGGCGGAAGGTCTGCGCGGCATGCAGTTCGGGGACGATGTAGTGGTAGTTGGTGTCGAACCATTTGGTCATTTCCAGCGCGTGCAGGTCGAGGCCCGCGCGCTGCGTGCCGCGTGCCATGGCGAAATAGCCGGCCAGCGGGTCTGCGTCGGCCAGGGCGCGGTAGCGTTCGGGGATGGCGTCGAGCAGGAAGGCCGTGTCGAGCACGTGGTCGTACAGCGAGAAGTCGTTGCACGGCACCACGTGGGCGCCGGCCTCGCGCTGCAGTTGCCAGTGGCGTTCGCGCAGCTGGCGGGCGGTGTCCAGCAGCTGCGGGCGCAAGGCTTCGTCGCGCCAGTAGGCTTCCAGGGCTTGCTTGAGCTCGCGCCGCGCACCCATGCGCGGGAAGCCGAGATTGGTAACGGTGGTCATGTTGCATTTCCTCGATTCGTGGTGAATGAGGAACGAAGGAAGCGCATGGCCACGAACTTTCCGCGGACATGCGCGCGACCTTCGCCCCCGCGGGCGAACCGGGCTGGCGCAGGGTCGCGCAGGAGCGAACGGCCATCGCATGGCGATGGCGCGCAGCCCCAGCCGCTTCCCCGCGGAAGCTCCAGGTCAGACAGAAAGCTCATCGCTTCCCGGCCGGGGCAGGTCTTCGGGCTCGTGGACGAGAGGCGCGGACGCCTCGCCTAGTGCTCGCCGCTTCCCGGCCGGTCCACTGGCCAGTGCTCATGACGAGGGTCGTTTCCACACACCGCTGCGGGGCAGCGCCGGAGTTGGCCGTAAGGCCGCACCGGCTTCCCTTTTAATTGCATCCTTTCATCGCGATGAAAGGATGAAAACCACCAGCGGCGGGGAAATTAGTGCCGGGGCAGGGGTTTAGTCAAGCGGCACAGCGTGAGGCCGGGAGTGGAGCAGCCCGGGCCGGGCTGCTCCGATGGGACTCAGCCTTCCTTGTACTGGCGCAGCGCGACCGGCTCCCAGCGTTCCGTTGAGGGAACGTCCCTGAAGGTCCGCACCCAGGCTTCGGGTACCTGCGGCTGCGGCGTGCCCAAGGTGGGAACGGTGGCGCCGGCGATCGGCGCGCTCGGGTAAGTGGACCAGGGATGGAGCAGCACCTGGTTGGGATTGTTGGGAATCACCTGTTGCCGCTTCGGATCGATGCGCGCCTTCACCGCATTGCCGTCGACGAACAGCCGCCATCCGCTGTCGCCGCCGTTGAGCTTGGAGTGGATGCGGTCGGCGGCCCAATACCATTTCTGCGCACTGCCGTCGTTGCACGCCACCACGTCCACCTGGCGAGTGGCGCGCGCGTTGACGGCAAGACAGCGTCCGTCCAGGCGGCTGACATAGCGGTCGAAGCTGTCGAGGTACCACTGTCCCGCACGGCGGTTGACGTCCCTGCTGCAGGTGCCGAGCGTTGCCGCGCCGCGGCCATCGTTGATGAGACATCGGCCGGCGTTCTCCTTGGACTGCAGGATGACCACCGGTTCGCGGTGCAGGTAGGGCGAGTCGAGGTCGATGGTCATCGCGCTGGTCTTCACGCGGACCACCGGGCCGGAGGATCGGCCAAGGCCATTCCTCTGCACCACGGACGAGGTCGCGGCGAGCTTGATCGGATGCTTGCCGCCCGACACCTTGAAGGTCCATGAGCTGTAGGACTGCGGCGCAAACTGCTTCATGGCCGGCGTCATCGTGCGGTCGTCCCGGAAGCGCTTCAGTATTTCCTGCGAGATCTGATACTTCCAGGTGTTGCGCACGCCGGGCGGGCGAACGCAGTTGTTGCACGGGTAGTAGTTGGGTTCCTCGTGCCTGGATTCCACCGCCGTGGAGTAATCCTTGACGGTGAACGTGATCGATGTGGACTTGGTGTAGCTCTTGCCGAAATTGAAACCGAAGCTCGGCTTGATCGCTGCCGCCGGATTGCCCGCCAAAGCCTTCTCCGCGTCAGCGCCCAGGTTGAAGCCGAAACTGGTGGTCTCCGATTCGGTGTGGTTGTAGGTGAGATCGGTCAGGCTGGTGGTTTCCGGAAGAGTGCGCGCCACGGTGGGCTGGGCGTTCTTGCCGTAATCGAGCATGGCGTCGACGATGTAGTACTCCGTGTATCCGCTGCAGGCGACGGGGCGGCATTGCGGAGCCGCGTCTGCACCGCCTTTGATCAGCCCCGACGTTTTCAGGATCACGTTGAACTGGTCCTTGCTCGCCGTGGAGTCGCGGATCACCGTGATTTCGCGCGTCAGCGACTGCCCGCCGCTGCCGAACGTGGTGTCGGTGAACTCGACGATAGGCAGATGATCGGGGCTGCTACTGCTACTGCCGCTGCCGGTGGCTTGCCTGGCTTGGCGCGATTCCAGCGCGGGAAGCTTGCCGCCGCGTTCGATGGCGGCGAGGTGGTCCGCCACGGCCTGCTGGAAATGCCGCACGCGCGCCGCCGTGTCGGCATAGGCGAGGCTCCGGTCGACGTCGGTGGAGAACACGCGTACGCCGCCCGGTTTCCTGGCATAGATGGCGAGGTCCGCTTCGGATGCCGCACCGAACAGCCTGGCGACCTTGCCACGCGCAGCGGCGGAGGTTCCCGCGGGAATGAAGACGGCGACCGGCAAGCCGGCATCGAACAGGGCGCCGGTTTCATTCAAGGCCTTGTCATCCTCCAGCGCTCTGGCATCGATGAGGGCGACATCGAGCAGGCCATGGCTGGGCGGCGTGGCATGGAAACCGTCGATCGAGCGCCTGGCCAGCAGCGACCGTGTCATCGGCTTCGAGGCGGGCGTGAGCAAGGCATAGACCTCGGAGAGGTCGACGATGGCGGGACGGCTGGCCAGCGGAGCCAGGTCGGCGGAGATGGCTTGGGGATGGTGCGCGGGCGGCGATTGCGCTCCGGCATGGAGGGAGACGGCGCCGAGCGTACATGTGGCGATCATCGCGGGCAGGCGAAGTTTGAGCATGGCTTGGTTTCCTTGAGTTGGTGCAGAGACCGTTGGTCGTGGTCTTTGCTTTTTCAGCCTGCCCGGCATGCCTGCCGTCGCTCTATGCTTATTCGTCCCGATGGAACTTGCTTATCGTCCAATGCACCTGCGATCCGTCTGAAAGTGTCCAGAGGTCGCTTTCTTCACCGGGTTTCTGGAGGCCGCTCGGACAGCATCTGCGTCGATTTGCGATGGATTTCTCACTAAGCGGCTATCCGGTCAGCCCATAGAAATCCTACGGAATGATCCACACAGCGAGCTCCAGCACGGCTGACAAAAAATCGCGATCGATCGAATGAGGCATGGGATTTCCGCGCGCGAGGCGATGAGCGCGCAGAGCTGCTCCATGCGTTGGATAGCCAGAATTTAGGAGATATCCGCTAGGAATGATCAAGCTGCCTATCGGCTTGCATTGTCCGTATGTTCGGACCATCGGCTAGATGGAGATAGGAGTACTACCCGTGATGGCAACGCGACATATCAATCGGAGCGCGGTGCGCAAGGCCATGATCCATGACATGGCGGTCGAAATTCTTGAGGAAATCTACGCGGGGATTTCTGACGGAAGCATCGAGAATCATCCGAAATTCTCCCTGCGCCTCGGGCAGGATCCTCACAAGCTGCAGTTCATCAACAGCATGCCGGCCTACCTTCCGCTGAAGGGCTATGTCGGCATCAAGTGGGCCAGCGTCAGTCCGGACAACTCGACCCGGGGCATGCCCGCCGCGATGGGCATGATCGTGCTCAACGATCCGGACAACGGCTATCCGCTGGCGGTGATGGATGGCGGCTACATCAACAGCTGGCGCACCGGCATCACCACCGGCATGTGCGCGTACTACGCCGCCGACCGCAACAGCCGCGTGCTGACGGTGATCGGTCCGGGCGAGAACAACTTCCATGCACTGGAATATCTGCTGCCGAGGATGCCGCGCCTGACCACGGTGCACGTCATCGGCAGGAGCCGCGAACGCACGCGGCGCTTCGCCCGCCAGTTCGCGGAGCGCTACCGGCCGATCGCCTTTCCGGTGGCCGACAGTCCGGCCGTGCTGTCCTGCTCCGACATCATTCTGGTGTCGACCAGTTCGCGCCAGGGCCTGCTCGACGGCGTGCGCCTGAAGGAAGGCGCCTGCGTGGTCGGCGCCAACGGTTTCCTGGACCTGGGCACGCGCTTCCTCGGCCAGATCGACCTGATCCTCTACGACCAGCGCCGCGCGGCCCTGAAGCGGTTGGGCGAGCCCAGCTCGGTGGATCTGTCCTTGTTCGACAGCGTCGAGCTGGGCGAGGCGATCGCGCAGGGCGGCATCCGGCGCCGCAAGCAGCGCGTGCTGGCGGTGCCGGTGGGGCTGGCGGTGATCGATCTGGCCATCGCCGCGCATGTGTACGAGCACGCGGCGAACGAGTACGTGTTCGACTACCAGTCCTGAGCTTGCGCACAGGGCATCAATGCTCTTTGTATTGCCGCAACGCCACCGGTTCCCAGCGTTCGTTCGAAGGGACGTCCCCATAGGAGCGGGCCCACGCATCCGGCACCTGCGGCTGGACGCCGCTGAGCGTTGCGATGGTCGCGCCGGCGACGGGTGTGCCGGGATAGGTGGACCAGGGATCGAGCAGCGCGTGGTTGGGGTTGTTGGGGAGAACCTGCTGCCGTTGCGGATCGATGCGCGCGTTCACCGTGTCCCCGTCGACGAACAGCCGCCATCCGCTGTCGCCGCCGTTGTACTTGGAGTTGATGCGGTCTGCCGCCCAGTACCATTTCTGGTGCTCACCGTCGCCGCAGTCGGCCAGTCCCACCTGGAGCTCGCCCTGTTCGTGCACCGTCAGGCAGCGCTGGTCGAGGCGGCTCACATAGCGGTCGAAGGCATCGAGGTACCACTGTCCGGCCTTGTCGGCGGGAGCGCGGCTGCATGCGCCGGGCAGTGCCGCGCCGTTGCCGTCGTTGACCAGGCAGCGGCCGGCGTTCTCCTTGGATTGCAGGATCACCACCGGTTCGCGGTGCAGGTACGGCGAGTCGAGATCGATACGCAGGGCCGGTGCCGACACCCTGAAGGCATGCACCGAGGAAAACGCGTGCAGATTGCGCTGGTACACGGAGGTTTTCGCGAAAATCCGGATCTCGCCTTTCGCGCGTGCCGCGCTCAGCGTCCACAGGCTGTAGGACTGCGGCGCGAACTGCCGCATCGCGGGTGTGGTGGTGCCATCGCTGACCAGGGCCTGGATTGCCTTCTCTTCGATCCGGTACGACCAGGTGTTCTGCAGGACGTTGTTCTCCGGCAGCCGCGTGGCTTCTTGCACGGTGGCATAGTCCTTCACCTCGAAGCTCATCGCGGTCGACTTCGCGTGTTCCTTGCCATGCCTGTAGCCGAAGCTGGTCTTGATGGTTGCGCCGGGCGTGGCCGACAGCGCGGCTTCGGCGGCGACGTCCAGGTTGAATCCGTAGCTGGTGGTCCTGGACAGATTCTGGTTATGGCTGATGCTGGTCAGGCCGGTGGTTTCCGGGAAGGCCTGCAGCATGGCCGGCTGCGCATGGCTGCCGTAGTCGAGCAGCACGTGCACCATATAGGCTGAGGTGAACGCGCATTTCCGCACCGCCGCATGGCACTGCTGCGAAACCTTGTCGCTGCCGCCCTGGATCAGCCCCGAGGTTTTTACGGTGACCTGGAACTGGTCCCTGCTCGCCGCCGAGTCGCGGATCACCGCGACGTCGCGGGTCAGGTACTGGCCGTTGTCGCCGAACGTGGTGTCGGTCAGTTCGATGATCGGCAGATGGTCGGGGTGGCCCGGACTGCCGGCATGGCGGAGTTGCCGCAGCGGTGTGGCGTTTGCGCGCGGATCGGCTATGGAGGCCAGGTATTCGGCGACGGTCTGCTCGAAGCGCTGGATCCTGGCGGCTTTGGGAGCCAGCTCCGGGCGCGCGTCGACATGCGTGGAGAACACCCGCATGCCACGCTCGGGCTTCTTCGCATAAATGGCCAGATCGGCTTCCGAGGCGATGCCGAACAAGCCGGCAGCGTGGCTTCGTTCCGTTGCAGCTGTCGCCGGTGGCGTGAAAACCGCGACGGGCATGCCGGCGTCGAACAGGGCAAGCGTCTCATCGCGCACCTTGGGATCGCCGAGCCGCCGCGCATCGACCAGGGCGACGTCCAGCTCACTCTCGATGGCCGGGACGGTACGCGAGCTGTCGACCGCGCGCCTGGCCATTCGCGCGCGAACCGCATCCGCCGGCGCGGTCGTGAGCAAGGCATAGATGTCGCTGAGCTCCACGAGCGCCGGGCCGGGGCTCAGCGGCAGGGGATCGAAGGCCGCCGTGCGCGGCTTCGGTTTCAACGAAGGCGGCTGGCGGGCCGCTGCCTGCGGATCGGGATGGAAGATCTGTCCCGCATGCGCAGCTCCCGCTCCGCAGGTGCAGGCGACGAGCATCAGGCTGAGGCGGTATCCGCGCATGGGCAGGCTTCCCAAGGTGGTGGGCGGAGGACGGCGCTGGCTTGCGTCCATGGGCCTTCAGCCTGCGTCCTGGCCGCTTACCCGGCAATTCCCATGTAGCCAGAAAGCCTTGCCCCGTTGCCCGGCCTTTGCCGCATGGCGCGGCATGCTTTTCCCGCCGTGCCGTGCTCAAGGCGCATAGCGGGTGAATACATCGTCGTGCGTCTTGGCCCGCGCCTCGTGGCAGGCAAAACAGGTGCGGTGCTGCGCCTCGTCCACCGGCTTGCCGTCGACGAAGCGTCCGTAGCCCCAGCCGCCGGTGGCTGCGTATTTCTTCGAGTCCTTCACCATCACCTGCACGGTGGTCGGCGCGCCCGGCACGGTGGCGCTCGCGAACTCAGTGGAACGCTGTTGCTTCCAGGCAAGCTTGACCAGCACGGTGCCGTCCGGGAAGGGCTGCGCACCGCGGCGGTAAGCGTCGACGGCGGTCTGGTTGCCCAGCACCGCGCGAATCTCATCGAGCGGCGCCGCTTCCAGCGCGGGAGCGATCAGCTCCCACTGTCGGTAACCCTCGGGCAGGGTGACGCCGTAGATCGGCGACGCCGCGGGCGAAGGCTTGCGCGTATCCGGATGCGCGGCGACGAAGGCGCCGGCGGCCAGCAGTGCGCCCATGCAGGCGAGGGCGTGCAAGGTGTTCATGGTGGCGATTCCTTCGTGATGGCGGATCAGAAGCGCGCGACGTCGAGCACGGCTTGGGCAAACGCCTGCGGTGCTTCCTGCGGCAGGTTGTGGCCGATGCCGCCGGTGATGGTGCGGTGCTGGTACTTACCGGTGAAACGCTTGGCGTAGGCGGCCGGTTCCGGATGCGGCGCGCCGTTGGCATCGCCTTCCAGCGTGATGGCGGGCACGGTGATCGGCGGCAGCTCGGCGAGCGTCTTTTCCAGTGCGTCGTAGTGCGCCTCGCCTTCGGCCAGGCCCAGGCGCCAGCGGTAGTTGTGCAGGGTGATCGCCACGTGGTCGGGGTTGTCCAGCGCAGCCGCGGAGCGCGCGAAGGTGGCGTCGTCGAAGGCCCACTGCGGCGAGGCGGTTTCCCAGATCAGCCGGGCGAAGTCGTGCGTGTACTTGGCATAGCCCGCGGCGCCGCGTTCGGTGGTGAAGTAGAACTGGTACCACCACTGCTGCTCGGCCTTGGGCGGCAGCGGGTTGTGGTTGAGCGCCTGGCTGCCGATCAGATAGCCGCTGACCGAAACCAGCGCCTTGCAGCGCTCCGGCCACAGCGCGGCCATGATGTCGGCGGTGCGCGCGCCCCAGTCGTAGCCGGCGACGATGGCCTGCCTGATGTTCAGCGCATCGAGCAGGGCCAGCCCGTCGGCGGCCAGCGCGGCCTGCTGGCCGTTGCGCGGCGTATCGGCGGAGATGAAGCGCGTGTCGCCGTAGCCGCGCAGGTAGGGAACGATCACGCGGTAGCCGGCGGCGGCGAGGATGGGGGCGACGTCGGCGTAGCTGTAGATGTCGTACGGCCAGCCGTGCAGCAGCAGTACCGGCGTGCCGTCGGCGGGACCGTCCTCGGCGTAGGCCACGTCGAGCACGCCGGCGCGGATGCGCTTCATGCGGGCGAAGGAGGTGCGGCCGGCGGCGGCATGCTTGTTCGCCAGCTCGCCTGCGGCACCGGCAGGTGAGGACAACGCAGCGAACGCCGAGCCGGCGAAGGGTGCGGCGGCCAGGCCCAGCGCGGCTGCGCCGAGAAACTTGCGGCGTTGCTGATCGATCGAAGCGGACATGGAAATCTCCTTGGATGGATGGGCCGTAAACGGTGGGGTGATCAGCGGGCTGCGGGTTGCTGCGTGAAGGCGGCGCCGTTCGGCATCCACTGCGCAGCCGCAGCGCTGGCGGTGTCGCCCGGGCGCGGGCCTTCCGGACCCAGCTGAGAGGGATAGTCGACGTTGCGGTCCACCTTGCTGGCAGTGTCGTCCGGCGCGATGCGCTGGCCGTCCTGCGCTGCGGCCGTTGCTGGCGGATTCGACACGGCAGCGGCATGGGCTGCGCCGGCCAGTCCGATGGCCAGTGCGATGGCAGCGAAGCGGAAGGAGAGGGAGAGGATGGAAGAACGCATGGCGGGACTCCTGCAGGATGGACGCGATGGCTGGGACTCAGCCGACGTGTGCAGTAGACGTCCCCGGCGTATCTGCGATGTGTCCTGCGCCGTGCGCGATGGCGTTGAAACGTGTCCCGGCCCGCCCTGGATACATTTCGATACAAAGCGGGTTCCGGTTCCGGCGCGCAAGCAGATTCAGACCACTCCCGCCGCAAACTTTCCTATCCTTGCTGCAGGCCATGCATGAATCGCAGCGCGCTGCGGCGCCGGATTCATCCACGTCCTATTCCATCGACGCCTTGCGGTGTCGTATCCTATCGGATACATTGGTCATGAGCGAAATCAAGCAGACGGAAGTGTTCGCTCAATGGATCGCCGGGCTGAAGGATCTTTCCGGCCGCGCCAGGATCCTCGGCCGCATCACCAGGGCGAGGCTCGGCCACTTCGGCGACGTGAAGTATGTCGGCGGCATCGGCGAGCTGCGCATCGATACGGGCCCGGGCTACCGGGTCTATTTCGCCAGGGCAGGGAAGACGGTCTATCTGCTGCTTCACGGCGGAGACAAGACATCCCAGTCCACGGATATCGAGCGCGCCAAAGCCTTGTGGGCAGCCATCACATGAATGCGGGAGACAGCACCATGAACACCAAGGTCAAAGAATTCGACGCCGCCGACTATCTCGACAACGAGGAGGTGATCGCGGCCTATCTGCAGGATGCCCTGGAAGACGGCGATCCCAACGTGTTCCTGCTGGCGGTCGCCGACGTGGTCAAGGCGCGCAGCATGACCCAGGTGTCCCAGGACAGCGGCCTCGGCCGCGAGAGTCTCTACAAGACCATCAAGCCCGGCGCGCGTCCGGGCTTCGCCACGGTCACGAAGCTGCTCGGCGCGCTCGGCGTCAAGCTTCAGGCCGTGCCGGCAAGAAAGGCGGCCGCCGCCAGGAAGGCCGCACCGGCGCAGAAGGTGGCGGCGAAGCAAGATGCCGCGCGCACGCGCAAGGCCAAGCCCGCCAAGCCGGCCAAACCGGTGGCCGCCAAGGCAGCGAGGAAGCGGACCACCCGCTAGCGGCCGCATGTCACGCCGGCGGTTCCTGTCTCGTCCTTGCATCGGGACCAACACAGGAGACCCCGCCCATGTCCAGCAAGACCCCCAGGCTCAACCTCGTCACCGCCGCGCCGGTGCTGCTGAAGGAATACCAGAAGGCCATGATCGCGCTGGCCGCGTCCGCCGGGCTGGAGCCCGGCCTGTCCGAGCTCGTGCAGATCCGCGTCTCGCAGATCAACGGCTGCGCGCACTGCCTCAACCTGCATCTGGCCGAAGCGCGCGAGCACGGCGAGAGCGACCAGCGCCTGTTCCTGCTCTCCACCTGGCGCGAAGCGCCTTGCTACACCGAGCGCGAGCGCGCGGCGCTGGGCTGGGCCGAGGCGCTGGCGCGGCTGTCCGAAGGCGCCGACCACGAAGCGGCGTACGCATCGCTCAAGCAGCATTTCACCGAGGAGGAACAGGTGAAGCTCAGCGTGACGATCAACATCATCGGCGGCTGGAACCGCCTCGCGGTCGGCTTCGGCGTGTTCGCCGAGGCAGCCGAGGTCAAGGCATCCGCACGCGCCGCGGCCGCCGCGTGATGGACGAGGCGCCACAAGCCTCCAGCAGCTTCGAGCCCCTGCGCCCGAAGCTGCTGCGCGTGGCCTATCACATGCTCGGCTCCGTGCCGGACGCCGAGGACGTGGTGCAGGAGGCCTTCATCCGCTGGATGAAGGCCGACCGCGAAGACGTGCGCGAGCCGGAGGCCTACCTCTGCCGCACCGTCACGCGCCTGTGCCTGGATCTGCTGAAGTCCGCGCACCGCCAGCGCGAGACCTATATCGGGCCATGGCTGCCCGATCCCGTGGTCGAAGAAGACGCCGTCGAAGACGTCACCCTGCCACTGATGCGGGCGCTGGAGTGCCTGTCGCCGCTGGAGCGCGCGGCTTTCCTGCTGCACGACGTGTTCGGCCTGGAGTTCACGGAGATCGCCGAAGCGATCCAGCGTGACGCCGCAGCCTGCCGCCAGCTGGCCACGCGGGCGCGCGTGCATGTGCGCGAGGCCAGGCCTCGCTTCAAGGTGGAGCGGCAGCGTGCGCTGGAACTGGCGGAGGCGTTCTTCCAGGCCACGCGCAGCGGCGACGTGCGGGCGCTGGGCGCCCTGCTGACCGAGGATGTGCGCGCTTACGCGGATGGGGGCGGGAAGCGTCCCGCGTTCGTGGAGCCGGCGCTTGGGTGCGCGGCGGTGCTCGCCATCTATGAGCGCATTGCCGCGTTTCTGCACGAGCGGCCGTCGCGCTTGCTGCGTCTGGGGTTCGTCAATGGGTTGCCGGGGTTTGTCACGCTGGAGGCGGACGGGGAGTTGCAGACGACGGCTTTGTTGGTGGAGGGGGGGCGCGTGGCGGCGATCTATGTGATGCGCAATCCGGAGAAGTTGCGGCATCTTCATTGACGCTGACGCTTGTTATTCCGGCGTGGGCCGGTTTGCTCGTCATCCCGGCGGAAGCTGGGATCCAGTGACTGTCTCGCTTGATTGTCGCGGTGCCGCGATTGGGCCGCTTATGCAGCGGGCATTTCGTGCGCCTGCCGGCGCCCGAGTCACTTTTTCTTTGCTGGCCCAAAGAAAAAGTAACCCAAAAGAAATGGCCTCAAGTCAAAGGCTCGCGACGCGACTAGAAGGAGCGGTGGGCGGCTGCGGTAACTTGATTGACCTGGGTCTATACGAAACGACGGTGCGTTTACGTAGCGGGTGCTTCAACGTGCCGTGGCGAAGAGGATGTTCAAGGACTGGTGCCAGCTTCTGCTCTTCGTTCCTG
>NZ_JAHFVJ010000020.1:18410-55262 GCF_018599165.1 Dyella sp. LX-66 | reverse complement strand
CCGGAGGGCCGGCTCTGGTTGCCCGCCATCCTGCGTCATCGCTCGGTCGTGTACGGACGTACACTCCCTCACTCTTCCTTGTCTGGCGAGCAACCAGAGCCGGCGCGGGCCACGCGGAGACCTTGAACAGGCTCTCGCCGAAGGCCCCGCCTGGGGCAGTGAACGCGGCCCTTACTGCTTGATTTCCAGCAGCTCGATCTCGAACACCAGGGCCTCGTTCGGGCCGATGCGCGGCAGGTTGCCGCGTTCGCCGTAGGCCAGCGCGGGTGGAATGACCACGCGCCACTTGTCGCCCACATGCATGCGCTGGATCACGTCCTGCCAGCCGGGGATCACCTTGTTGTTGACGATGAAGCTCACCGGCGAGCCGTGCGCCCAGGAGCTGTCGAACTCGGTGCCGTCGATCAGCGTGGCGCGGAAATTCACCGTGACGGTGCTGTTCACCGCCGGCTGGTCCTTGCCCGTGCCTTGCTTGAGCACCTGGTACTGGATGCCTGAGGGCAGCTGCACCACGCCGGGCTTCTGGCGGTTCTTGGCGAGGAAGTCGGCGCTCTTGCTGGCGTTGGAATTGGCCAGCTGCTGGAACTGCGACTCCGCCTTGTCGTGCATATGCTTGTCGAGGCGGCGCAGCTGCTCGTGCATGTCCTGCATCGGCACGGACGGGCGGCGCTTGGTATAGGCGTCCTGGATCGCGCGCTGCATCACGGCGATGTCGACGTCCGGGTCGCCGTTGGCGAACTGGCTGCCGATCTGGTAGCCGATCGCATAGGACAGCTTGTTCTTGTCCAGCCCCGCGGCCTGCGCGTCGGACGCGCTGTCCCGGTTCTGCGCATGCGTGGCCATCGCCGCGCTCATCAGTATCGTGAGCACCGTGCCATGGGCCAACCAACGCAGTCGTGTCATGCCTATCCTCCATCGCGGATGCGCGAAGCCCGGACATCGTAAGGGGTTTGCCGGGTGCGTGCAGCGGGGCCAGGCGGGGGTGCCGGCGCCACCGGCATGAGAACGCCCGCGGCGGCAAAGGTTCCCGCCGCTACCCCACTGCTACCATGGGCGTTTTCGACCTCCGCTGGGAACCGCCATGGCTTATCGCAATCTGGAAATCGGCAACCGCGGCGCGGTGCGCCTGATCACCGTCAACCGCCCCGACAAGCTCAATGCGCTGAACCGCGACACCCTCAACGAACTGACCCTGGCCTTCGCCCAGGCCGCCCAGGACGACGCCGTGCGCGCCGTGGTGCTGGCCGGCGCGGGCGACAAGGCCTTCGTCGCCGGCGCGGACATCGCCGAGATGAACGGCTACACGCCGGTGCAGGCGCAGGGCTTCTCGCGCGCCGGCCAGCGCCTGATGAGCTCCATCGAGCGCCTGGGCAAGCCGGTGGTCGCGCGCATTCAGGGCTTCGCCCTCGGCGGCGGCATGGAGCTGGCCATGGCCTGCCACCTGCGCGTAGCCAGCGAGAAGGCGCGCTTCGGCCAGCCGGAAATCAATCTCGGCCTGATCCCCGGCTTCGGCGGCACCCAGCGCCTGCTGCGCCTGGCCGGCCGCGGCGCCGCGCTGGAGCTGTGCCTGACCGGCGCGATGGTCGGCGCCCAGCGCGCCTACGAGCTGGGCATCGTCAACCGCGTGGTGGCGCCGGAAGCGCTGGACGAAACCGTAGACGCGCTGGCCGACCAGCTCGCCGCCTCGGCGCCGCTGGCGGCGGCAGGCATTCTCGACGCCATCCTGCAGGGCGGCGAGACCGCGTTGGATCAGGGGCTGGAGTTCGAGACGCAGGCGTTTGCGCTGGCGTTCTCGACGGAAGACATGCGCGAAGGGACGACGGCATTTCTGGAGAAGCGCAAGGCGGAGTTCAAGGGGCGCTGATTCGAAGGAGAACCTTCCGGCGTAGGTTGGGGTGAGCGCAGCGAACCCCAACAGCCCCATACCGCGGTCGCCATGTTGGGGTTCGCTGCGCTCACCCCAACCTACGCCGGGCGATCGAGTTCGGGTTCAGTGTCCCGCACCCTGGAACTTCTGCTCGCCCGCCGTCACTTCCAGCTTCATCCGATTCTCCGGCGGCGCCAGCGGGCACACCACGTGCGGCGTGATCGCGCACGGCGGGTTCTCGGCCAGATTGAAATCCAGCGTCACCTTGCCGTCCTTCGGCATGTCGGCGTAGAGAAAGCGCGCGCCGCCATAAGTGAGCTTGCCGGCGGTGCGGTCGCTGAACACGAAGAACAGGCGGCCGTCTTCCTCCATCGGCGTCAGCGTGTAGCGCTGGCCGCCACGCTCGAACACCGCCTGCCCGGGCACCGGCTCATCGTTCTCGGTGCCGACCACGTTGGCGATGCGCAGCGTGTGCGGCGTGGTGTACGCCTGCCACTGCGCCTCGATCTTCCACGAGGGATCGACCGGGAAATACGGGATGCCCGGGAAGTTCGTGCGCAGCGGCGCGGCATTGTCTTTCACCCGCAGTCCGCGCTGCTTGCCGCTTTCGACCACATAGAGATAGCGCTCCGCGCCGAGATAGGCGCGGGTGGGCTTGCGTTCGCCATGCGCGCCTTGCGTGAGCATCGGCGCGGTGGAGACGGCATGGCCATCGATCGTCACCGTTACGCCATCGCCGGTGCGCAGATCCACCGCACCGCTGGCATCGAGATGCAGCACGCCCAGATGCGCGGGCGCGCCCGGCACCTGGAAGCGGTTGTCGGCGGCCGCGCCGACCGTGTTGTCACCTGGCTCGAGCCAACCGGAAGCGATCAGCGTGAGATAGCCGTCCGCCTGCTTCAACTTCGCCACGCGTTCGGCGCGTGCCTGCTCGACCTGCGCGGTGTAGTCGCTGGGCTGCGCATACACCGACGCAGTCCATAGCGCGGCCATTGCCGCGCCCGCGACAACGAACGAATGCACGGCGCTCAATGATGGCCGCCGCGATACTTCTTCTCGCCCGCCGTCACCGCGACATCCAACCGGTTCTCCGGCGGCGCCAGCGGACAGGTGGCGAATGGCGTGAATGCGCAGGGCGGGTTGTAGGCCTTGTTGAAATCCAGCACCACCTTGCCGTCCTTCGGCAGCGCGGCGTAAAGGAAACGCGCGGCGCCGTAGGTCTCCTTGCCGGAGGTGCGGTCGGCCAGCACGAAGAACAGTTCGCCGCCCGGCTCTTCCTGGTACGGCAGCAGTTCGAAGGTGTGACCGCCATGCTGGAACACCGCCTTGCCCGGCACGTCGACCTTGTCGATGGTGCCGATCACCGAGCCGATCTCCAGCTGGTGCGGCGGATCGAACGGCACCCAGTCGGCCACCACGCGCCAGGATGGATCGATCGGAAAGTAATCGATGCCGAGGAAGTCCTTGCGCGTCTGCGCGTTGCTGTCCTTCACGCGCAGCGCCTTGCGGCCGTCGCGCTCGATCACGTAGAAGTTGGCGCTGCCGAAGGCCACCGTGGTGGGCGTGGCTTCGCCGGCGTGCATGTCGTCGATCAGCGCGGCTTCGCGCACTGGCTTGCCGTCGATGGTGGCGCCGGATTTTTCATCCAGCACGATGTGCAGCGCGCCGTCCTTGCCCTGCGTCACCACGCCCAGATGCGCCGGGCCGGCCTTCAGCACGATGTCGTTGTCGCTGGCGCTGCCGATGCGGTTGGCGCCTTCCTGCAGCCATTCCAGGCCGATCAGGCTGAGCCAGCCGGTGGGCGAGGTGAGATTGGCGGTGCGCTTGGCGCGCCACTGCTCGATCTCGTGCGGGTAATCGCCGGCAGCGGCGGCAGTGGCGGTTTCGGCTTGCACGGTGACAACTCCAAAGCTCAAGGCGACAACGAGGGCAAAGGCAACGCTACGCGACATGGCACGGCCCGCTCGACAGAGGAAGCCCGAGTATGGACGTCCATTTGCCGCAGCCGCAAGCGCCGGCTCAGCGCCCGCGCAGGAACAGTTTGTCCAGCTCGGCCAGGCCCAGCTGGGTCCAGGTGGGGCGGCCGTGGTTGCACTGCCCGGAGCGCTCGGTGGCTTCCATCTCGCGCAGCAGCGCGTTCATTTCCGGCGCCGTGAGGCGCCGGCCGGCGCGCACCGAGCCGTGGCAGGCCATGGTGGAGAGCAGTTCGTTCTCCAGCTCCTGCAGGCGGCGCGAACTGCCGTGCAGGGCCAGCTCGGCCAGTACGTCGCGGCACAGCTGCGCCACGTCGGCGCCTTCCAGCAAGGCCGGAATGCGCCGCACCACCACGCCGGACGGACCGCTGCGCGACAGCTCCAGGCCCCAGTCGGCCAGCGCATCGGCATGTTCCTCGGCGGCGGCGGCTTCCTTCGCGCTGACCGATACGTTGAGCGGCACCAGCAGCAGCTGCGAGCGCAGGTTGCTGCAGGCGCGGCCGCTTTTGAGCTTTTCGTAAGTGATGCGCTCGTGCGCCGCATGCATGTCCACCAGCACCAGGCCGTGCGCATTCTCGGCCAGGATGTAGATGCCCTTGAGCTGCGCGATGGCGAAGCCCAGCGGCGGCGCTTCGTCGTCCTGCGCGGGCGGCATCGGGGCGTTGGCGGCATAGGCCGGCGCCGCCTCGCGCGAAGAATCGCCGAGCAGCGCCGCGTAATCGGCCAGCGGCTCGTCGCGCACGCCCAGGCTCAGGCGGCTCTGGCTGAACTGCCCGGACCAGGCCGGCGTCGAGGTGACGGGTGCGCCGGCGGAGGTGGCCGCGGCATAGCTGACCAGCGTGGGCGTCGTGTCCACCGAGTCGACCACGCTGCCCACCTGCCCCGCGCGCGTCTGCGCCAGGGCCTCGTGCAGGGTGCGGAACAGGAAGTCGTGCACCAGCCGCTGCTCGCGGAAACGCACTTCGTGCTTGGCCGGATGCACGTTGACGTCGACGCCGGCCGGATCGAGTTCCAGATACAGCACGAAGGCCGGGTGCCGCCCGTGGAACAGCACGTCGGCATACGCCTGCCGCACCGCGTGCGCCACGATGCGGTCGCGCACCAGGCGGCCGTTGACGTAGAAGTATTGCGAATCGGCCTGCGAACGCGACGCCGTCGGCAAGCCCACCCAGCCCGACAGATGCAGGCCGGCCGCCACATGGTCGATACGCAGGCTCTGCGCGGGAAATTGCTCGCCCAGCACGTCGGCGACGCGCAACAGAGTCGCCTGTTCGTCCTTGGCGGCCTTGAGGATGCGCACCGGCTTGCCGTTGTGGCTGAGGCGGAATTCCACCGAGCCGCGCGCCAGCGCGAGCGACTTCAGCAGGTCGTCGATATGCGCGAATTCGGTGCGCTCCGCGCGGAGAAATTTGCGCCGCGCCGGCACGTTGTAGAACAGGTCGCGCACCTCGACACTGGTGCCTTGCGGATGCTGCGCGGGACGTGCCGCCTGCAGCTTGCCGCCGTCCACTTCGATGCGGAAGGCGGTGTCCTGTCCGCGTGCGCGCGAAGTGAGCGCGAAGCGGGCCACCGACGACACCGACGCCAGCGCCTCGCCGCGGAAACCCATGCTGGCCACGTGTTCCAGGTCGTCGAAGCTGCGGATCTTGCTGGTGGCGTGCGAGGCCACCGCCAGCGGCAGATCGTCCGGCTCGATGCCGCCGCCGTCGTCGCGGATGCGGATCAGGCGCTGGCCGCCCTGCTCGATATCCACTTCGATGCGGGTGGCGCCGGCGTCGAGGCTGTTTTCGACCAGTTCCTTCACCACAGAGGAAGGCCGTTCGATCACTTCGCCGGCGGCGATCTGGTTGATGAGTTCAGCAGGCAGGGGACGGATGACAGGCATCGCGCAAGCTTAAAGCAGGAACGCCACCCGAGGGGTGGCGTTCGTAAAAACAACATGTTGCGGCGAGGTCAGCCCGACGGAATCGCCAGCACCATGCCCGCGCGCACCGTGTCGCTGTTGATGCTGCGGTTGGCGTTCTTCAGCGCGGTGATGCTCACGCCGTACTGGCGCGCGATGCTGCGCAGGCTTTCGCCCGCGGTGACGCGGTGCAGGTCGCGCACGTTGGCGTCGGCGCGCTCGCTGTCGGCCTTCACGCTGGCCACCTTGACCTCGCCCGACTTCGAACCGGTCATCGCCTGCGCCACGGCCTTGTTGGCAGCGGTTGAAACGGGATTGCCGTCGCCGTCGTCATCGTCGTTCTTCGCCGCCGACGCCACCACGTTGCCGTTGCGGCGCGAGGCCTGCGCGGCGAACCACGAACCCGGCGGCGGGGTCGCCTCGAAATAGCTGCGCACGCCGCCCATCACGGCCTCGGCCAGGTGCGCCTGGTGCGAGGGATCGCGCAGCTTGCGCTCCTCGTCCGGATTGCTGATGAAGGCCGTCTCGACCAGGATCGAGGGCACGTCCGGCGAGCGCAACACCACGAAGTTGGCGCGCTCCACGAAGCCGCGGTGCGTCGGTCCCAGGCCGCCCAGCGCCTTCAGCACATTGGTGGCCACCGCTTCGCTGGCCTGCATGGCGTAGCCCTGCTGCAGGTCCAGCAGCACGGCAGCGAGGCTGTCGTCCTTGTCGTCCAGCGACACGCCGCCGATCAGGTCGGCGCGGTTTTCGCGGTCGGCCAGCCAGCGGGCCGCCTCGCTGGTCTTGCCGCGCGGCGACAGCACCCACACCGAGGAGCCCTTGGCGTCGCCGTTGACGAAGGCGTCGGCATGGACCGAGACGAACAGGTCGGCGTTGTTGCGGCGGGCGATCTCGTAGCGCTGCTTGAGCGGGATGAAGAAATCCGCATCGCGCGTCAGCACCGCCTTCATGCCGGGCTGCTTGTTGATCTGCGCGGCCAGCTCGCGCGCCACCGCCAGGGTGACGTTCTTTTCCAGCGTGCCGCCGGGGCCGTGCGCGCCCGGGTCCTGGCCGCCATGGCCGGCGTCGACCGCCACCACCACCTTGCGCTCGCCGTTGAGCAGCGCGGCGGCCTGGCGGGTCGAAGCCATGCCGCTCTGGGTGGAGCGCAGGCTGTTCTTGCTGGACGCGGCGACCTTGATCGTCACCGGCGCGGGCGGCGGCGCGGCGTCATCGTCGCTGTCGTCCTGCACCGGGGCTGGAGCGGGCGCGGCCTTGGCCGACGAGGCCACCCCGCTGCCGGGATAGACGTCGACCACCAGGCGATAGCCGTAACTGGCCTGCGGCTGCAGCACGAAGCTCTTGTAGTGGCTGGACGGGTCGACCTTGGCCACCAGCTGCAGGCGGTTGCCCTGCTGGTTGCTGTCCAGGCCCTTGAGCAGGCCCTGCGACTTCGGCGCCGAGTAGTCTTCGCCCAGGGCGCTGCGGCCCAGGTCGATCACCAGCTGGTCGCCGTCCTGGCGGGTCTTGTAGTCCAGCGGGCCGGACACATCGAGCACCAGCCGGGTGTATTCCGGGCCGGCCCAGACGCGGGCCGACTTCACGTCGGTGGCGTGGATGGCGCACAGCGGCGCCATCGCCAGGGCGACGAGACAGGAAAACTGACGGATGCTGGCCGGATATCCCCTCATGGTCGCGCATTGAAGCTCAGCACTTTCCTGAATGCAAGTGCTTTTTCCTTGAAATATCCATAACCTGCAGCTGTTTTGTCAGGCTGGGTCCAGCTATCGGACGCAAGCCGCGCTGACGGAAGGGTTTCGCCCGGGGACGAGACGGAACCCAAAATCTCATTAGCTACGGATACTTAGCGCCGCGCCTCAGCCTGAGGCCGGCACCCGCGCCAGCAGGCGTTCGCCGCGCGGGCTGCGCGCCGCCACCTGAACGGTACGGCCGGTGCCGGCATAGGCCAGGTCGATCTGCAGATCCGGTGCCGGCAAGGCCCCGGCGCCCCGCTCCGGCCATTCCACCAGCACCAGGGCGGCGGGGTCGGCCAGCGTGTCCAGCCCCAGCCATTCCAGCTCGCCGGGGTCGGCGATGCGGTACAGGTCCAGGTGCCAGGCCGTGCGGGCGGCCAGCCGGTAGGACTCGACCAGGCTGTAGGTCGGGCTTTTCACCCGCTCGCCCACGCCCAGCGCTTGCAGGAAGGCGCGGGCGAAGCTGGTCTTGCCGGCGCCCAGGTCGCCGTGCAGGTAGATCACCGCGCCGTCGTCGACCGCGCCGGCCATGCGCGCGGCGAAGCCGGCGGTGGCCTGTTCGTCGGGAAGCGCCTGCTGCAGGGTGGTCATGCGTCGAGTCCGTTGAGCAGCCGGCGCAGCGGCGCCAGCAGGTCGGTGGCCATGAGGCCGCGCTCGCCGCCGTCGGCGGCCGCCGCGTCGCCCGCACGGGCATGCAGGCCCACGCCCAGGCAGGCGGCTTCCCAGGCTTCGCAGCCCTGGGCCAGCAAGGCGGCGACGATGCCGGTCAACAGGTCGCCCATGCCGCCGGTGGCCATGCCGGGGTTGCCCCAGGGGCAGACGGCGACGCGGCCATGCGGGTCGGCGATCAGGCTGCCGGCGCCCTTGAGCACCGCCACCGCGCCGTATTTGCGCGCCAGCGCGCGCACCGCGGCGTAGCGGTCGGCTTCGATCTCGGCGACCGAGCTTTCCAGCAGCCGCGCCGCTTCGCCGGGATGCGGCGTGATCACCGTGGCCGCTTCGAACACCCGCGGCTCGCGCGCCAGCAGGTTGAGGCCGTCGGCATCCAGCACCGTCGGCATGGCCATGTCCAACGCGGTCAGCCACAGCGCATGGCCCCAGGCGCCCTGCCCCAGGCCGGGGCCGAGCGCCAGCACGTCGGCGCGCTGAAGCAACGGCTGCAGGGATTGCGGGCCGTCGACGCCGTGCGCCATCAGTTCCGGACGGGCGCTGTTGAGCGCGGTGAGATTTGCCTCGCGCGTGGCGACGCTGACCAGCCCCGCGCCGGCGCGCAGCGCGGCTTCTCCGCTCATGCGGATGGCGCCGGCCGTGCCGAGGTCGCCGCCGATCGCCAGCACGTGGCCGTTGCTGCCTTTGTGGGCGTGGCGCGGGCGCGGCGGCAGCGTGGCCGCGTGCAGCAGTTCGGCATCGGGTGCGGTGCCGTCCCAGAGTTCTTCCGGCAAATCCAGCGTATCCAGCTCCAGCACGCCCACGCGGTCCGCCGCCTGCCCGGTATGCAGGCCGCGCTTGTGCGCGATGAAGCTGACGGTGACGTCGGCCTTGATCGCCTCGCCCGGGCATTGCCCGGTGTCGGCGTTGAGGCCCGACGGCACGTCCAGCGCGAGGATCGGTTCGCCGCCCGCATTCAGCCGCCACAGCAGGTCGGCCACCGCAGGCTCCGGCGCGCGCGCGAGGCCGGTGCCGTACAGCGCATCCACGTGCACGTCGGCCACCGGCAAGCCGGTGACGGCGCTCCACACTTGCACCTGGCCGCCGGCTTCCTCGAAACGCACGCGCGCCGTCGCGGCATCGCCGCGCGCTTCGCCGCTGAGCGCGAACAGCATCACCTGATAACCCTCCTGCAGCGCGAGCGCGCCGAGCAGGAAACCGTCGCCGCCGTTATTGCCCGGCCCGCAGTACACCGCGATGCGCCGCGCCTGCGGCCAATGGCGCTGCAGCGAGGCGAACGCGGCCGCGGCCGCGCGGCGCATCAGTTCGATGCCGGGGATGTCCAGCGCTTCGATGGCGCGGCGATCCAGCGCACGCACCTGGTCGACGGTATGGAGCTCGTGGCAGTGCGGGCGTGGCGTCATGCGCCGGATTATAGGCGGAGGCCGCGGCCCGGCGGACTTACAATGCCCGCCATGTCCGCCTCCTCCGCCCTCGCCCACGACTACGCCGCGCTCGCCGCGGACATCAAGCGCTGGGCGCGCGAGCTCGGCTTCGCCGACGCCGGCATCGCCGGCATCGAGCTGGGCGAGGACGAGCAGCATCTGCAGCGCTGGCTGGACGACGGCCATCACGGCGAGATGGACTACATGGCCCGCCACGGCACCAAGCGCAGCCGCCCGGCCGAACTGGAGCCGGGCACCCTGCGCGTGATCTCGGTGCGCATGGACTACATCCCGCCCGGCACGCGCAATGCCTGGGCCGTGCTGGAAGACGCGGACGCCGGCTATGTCGCTCGCTACGCGCTGGGCCGCGACTACCACAAGCTGATGCGCAACCGCCTGCAGAAGCTGGCCGAGCGCATCCACGCCAAGGTCGGCGACTTCGGCTATCGCGCCTACGTGGATTCGGCGCCGGTGCTGGAGAAGGCGCTGGGCCGCAATGCGGGCCTGGGCTGGATCGGCAAGCACACCGTGCTGATCAACCGCAGCGCCGGCTCGTATTTCTTTCTCGGCGAGCTCTATACCGACCTGCCGCTGCCGGTGGACGAAGCCGCCACCGCGCATTGCGGCACATGCCGCCGCTGCATCGATATCTGCCCGACCCAGGCCATCGTCGCGCCGTACCGGCTGGATGCGCGCCGCTGCATTTCCTATCTGACCATCGAGCTCAAAGGCAGCATTCCGGAAGAGCTGCGCGCGCCGATGGGCAACCGCATCTTCGGCTGCGACGACTGCCAGCTGATCTGCCCCTGGAACAAATTCGCGCGCGATGCGGCGGAGCCGGACTTCGCACCGCGCCACAGCCTGGATGGCGCGCGCCTGCTGGAACTGTTCGCCTGGAGCGAGGAGGAATTCCTGCGCCGCACCGAAGGCATGGCGATCCGCCGCACGGGCTACGAGGGCTGGCTGCGCAATATCGCGGTGGCGCTGGGCAATGCGCCGGGTTCGGGCGAAGTGATCGACGCGCTGCGTGCGCGCGCGGCGCATCCGTCGGAGGTGGTGCGCGAACACGTCGCCTGGGCGCTGGCGCGACACCAGGCGACGTAAGCGGGACTCAGCCTTCGCGGCGCTGGGCGATTTCGTCGAGCAAGGCACGCGTGGCGGTGTCGAACGAAGACAGATCGTCCGTCTGGCCTTCCAGCGCCGGCAGGATCTGCCGCGCGATCGACTTGCCCAGCTCCACGCCCCACTGGTCGAATGCGTTGATGCTCCACAGATGGCCGAGCATGAACACCTTGTGCTCGTACAGCGCGATCAGCGCGCCCAGGCTTTCCGGCGTGAGCGAGTCGAGCAGGATCACCGTGCTCGGGCGGTCGCCCGGGAAGGTGCGCTGCGCGGCGAGCACGCGGCGCGCCTGTTCGTCGCCGCCCTTGCTCTCAGCCAGGGCCTCGTCGAAGGTCTTGCCCAACGCCAGCGCGGCGGCCTGCGCCAGCAGGTTGGACAGCAGCGCGTCGTGATTGGCGCGCAGCGGATGCGCCGGGCGCACCACGCCGATGAATTCCAGCGGCACCGTGTCGGTGCCCTGGTGCAGCGACTGGAAATACGCGTGCTGCGCATTGGTGCCCACGCTGCCCCACACCACCGGCGACGTGGCCTGCGCCACCGGCTCGCCCTGCGGGGTGACCTGCTTGCCCAGGCTTTCCATTTCCAGCTGCTGCAGGTACGAGGTGAGGTCGCCCATCAGGTCGGCATACGGCACCACCGCGCGGCTGCTGCGGCCCAGCGCATTGCGGTTCCAGTATTCGACCAGGCTGAGCAGCACCGGCAGGTTTTCCTGCCAGGGCTTGCTGCGGAAGTGGTCGTCGATCTGCGCGGCGCCGGCGAGCAGTGCACGGAAATGCTCCATGCCGATGGCCAGCGCCAGCGACAGGCCCACCGCGGACCACAGCGAGAAGCGGCCGCCGACGAAATCCCACATCGGATAGATGTTGGACGTGGCCACGCCCCAGCGTTCGGCCTCGGCGGTGTTCGCGCTCACCGCCAGGAAGTGCTTCGACGCGGCGCGCGCATCGCCCTCGTACGAGCGCACGATCCAGTCGCGCAGCACGTTGCCGTTGAGCAGGGTTTCCTGCGTGGTGAAGGTCTTGGAGACCACGATCACCAGGGTGCGGCGCGGATCGAGCTGGCGCATCAGCTCGTAGGCGGCCTGGCCGTCGACATTGGTGAGGAAGTGGCTGCGCAGCTCCGGCACGTGGAACGGCGCCAGCGCGCGCACGGCCAGGCGGGGGCCGAGGTCGGAGCCGCCGATGCCGATGTTCACCACGTCGGTGATCTTCGGCGGCAGGCCCATGCTGGCGGCGTCGCCGCGCTCGATCGCGCGCACCAGTTCGTCGATGCGCTGCAGGGTGCGATCGATCTCGCTGCGCGCCTCGCGCGGCGCCACCGGCGGCAGGCGCGACGCGCCGCCGCGCAGCGCGGTGTGCAGCACGGCGCGGTGTTCGGACGTGTTGATCGGCTCGCCGGCGAACATGGCGTCGCGGGCCTGCTGCCAGCCGCTGGCTTCGACGTGCTCGCCCAGCGCCTGCAGCGCTTCGTGGTCCAGCTTCTGCCGGCTCAGGTCCAGCAGCAGCGGCCCCACACGGTGGCGCAGGCGTTCGCCGCGCTCCCGGTCCTTCAGCAAGTCGCGCAGATGGGTGCGCGAAAGACGTTCGACGTGTGCTGCCAGGAAGGACGGACTGCGCTGCTGCGACATGGGCTCGTACTTGGCGGGAAGGGGAACCCCGATCTTAGAGCCATTGAGCGGCGCGTGAGTAGCGCGCGACATGCCAATTTGGAATGACCGCGGGACATGCCGCCCCGCGGGGTTCGCCATTCCGGCGCAAGCTGGAATCCAGTGCCTTCAAGACGCCGGACCCCAGCGTTCGCCAGGGTGACGAAAACGCCTCAGGCGGCAGCCATCTGCTTCGGAATGGAGCGGTTGGTATGCGAGATGCGGTTGTCGGCGTCCACGTACACCAGGGTCGGCTGGAACTGCTCGACTTCGGCCTCGGACAGCTGGGCAAACGCGGCGATGATGACCAGGTCGCCCGGCTGGGCGCGATGGGCCGCGCTGCCGTTCACCGAGATGATGCCGGAGCCTTCTTCCGCGCGCAGCGCATAAGTGACGAAGCGCTTGCCGTTGTTGATGTTCCACGCGTGGATCTGCTCGTACTCGCGGATGCCGGAGGCATCGAGCAGCAGGCCGTCGATCGCGATCGAGCCTTCGTAGTGCAGCTCGGCGTGCGTCACCGTGGCACGGTGGATCTTGGCCTTGAGCATGTTCAGGTTCATGGCATGACTTCCAGCAGAAAAGGTCTGCGTAGCGGGCAATTATCGATGGGCGGGCCGTCCGGCCGCAACGAGGCCGGATGCCGCGCTATGTGGGGTGCCTCAGTCGAAAGGCAAGTTGTCGATCAGGCGGGTCTTGCCCAGGCGGGCGGCGATCAGCGCCACCAGGCCCTCGCGCTCGCCTTCGGCCGGCTCGGACAGGTCCTCGGCCCGGCGGATCACGGCGTAGTCCGGATCGAAGCCGCCGCGGGCCAGCTTGGAGGCCGCGGCCTGCTCCACCACCTTGATGGCATGGCCTTTTTCGACCAGTTCGCGCATCTGCTGCAGGGTGGCGTAAATCTGCGGGGCCAGCTCGCGCTCGTCGCGCGACAGGTACTGGTTGCGCGAGCTCAGCGCCAGGCCGTCGTCGGCGCGCAGGGTGGGCGCGCCCATCACCTTCACCGGCAGGGCCAGGTCGCGCACCATGCGCTCGATCACCTTCAGCTGCTGGAAGTCCTTCTGGCCGAACACGGCCACGTCCGGCTGCACCAGGTTGAACAGCTTGCACACCACGGTGGCCACGCCATCGAAATGGCCGGGACGGTGCGCGCCTTCCAGCGTGTCGGTGATGGCCGGCACGTGCACGCTCACGCTGCTGGCCGGGCCGAACGGATACATCGTGGCCACGTCGGGCGCGAACACCAGGTCGCAGTGCTGGTCGGCCAGGCCGGCCTGGTCCTGAGTGAGCGTGCGCGGATAGCGGTCGAAATCCTCGTTCGGGCCGAACTGGGTCGGATTGACGAACACGCTCGCCACCACGCGGTCGGTGCGCGCGCGCGCCAGCTTGATCAGCGAGTGGTGGCCGGCATGGAGGTTGCCCATGGTCGGCACGAAACCGACGGTCTGGCCCTGGGAGCGCCAGCCGCGGATCACGGCGCGCAAGGCCGCGGCGTCTTGCACAGTCTGCATGGAGGTGTGTCTCAGCTGAAACAGTGTTCGGGAGCGGGAAAGGCGCCGCTGCGCACATCTTCCGCATAAGCGGCGAGCGCAGCCGCCACAGAATCGCGTCCCGCCAGGAAATCCTTGCTGAACTTGGGGCGCTTGCCCGGCGTGATGCCCAGCATGTCCTGCAGCACCAGCACCTGGCCGTCGCAATGCGGACCCGCGCCGATGCCGATCACGGGAATACCGACGGCCTTGGTGACGCGCTCGCCCAGCGAGGTCGGCACGCCTTCCAGCACCAGCAGATCCGCGCCGGCCTGCTCCACCGCCTTGGCCTCGGCCACCACGCGGTCGGCGGCTTCCTGCTCGCGGCCCTGGATGCGGAATCCGCCGAACTTGTGCACCGACTGCGGCGTGAGGCCCAGGTGCGCGCACACCGGAATGGCGCGCGTGGCCAGCGCATGGATGCCGTCGAGAATATGCGGCGCCGCGCCTTCGATCTTCACCATCGCCGCACCGCCCTCGCCCACCAGGCGCGCTCCGGCATCGAGCAGGTGCGGCACATCGCGGTCGCTCATGAACGGCAGGTCGCTCACCAGCAAGGTGGCGGACAGGCCGCGGGCCACGGCGGCGGTGTGGTAGACCATGTGATCCAGCGTCACCGGCAGCGTGCTCGCGTGCCCCTGCACCACCATGCCCAGCGAATCGCCGACGAGGGCGACGTCGATGCCGGCCGTTTCCAGCTGCCAGGCGAAGCTGTAGTCGTAGGCGGTGAGCACCACGATCGGCCGGCCTTCCGCCTTCATGGCCCGCAGGCCGGGCACCGTCACGGGCTTGCGGGCAGGAGCACTGGCATTCTGGACGTACACGGCGACGCCTTCAGGTGGGTAAGAAGCGGATTATCCGCCGCATTGCACAAAAGGCTCAAGGCAGGACTTCGCAGCCGCTGCGATCGAGCGCCGCGAGCAGCGCGCCCACCTTGCCCTGGCCCGGCAGTTCCAGTTCCGGCGCCAGGTCGGCCAGCGGCAGCAGCACGAAGGCGCGCTCGGCGATGCGCGGGTGCGGCAGGGTCAGGCGTTCGCCGTCGCGGCGCACGCCGTCCATATGCAGCAGGTCCAGATCCAGCGTGCGCGGCCCCCAGCGCTCGCCCTCGCGGACGCGGCCGGCGGCGCGCTCGATCGCCAGCAGGGCGTCCAGCAACTCATCGGCACTGAGGCCGGTATCCAGCTCGACAGCGGCGTTGACGAACGGCGGCTGCTCCAGCATGCCCCACGGCGGCGTGAGGTACAGGCGCGAACGCGCCGTCACCCGCGTGGAGGGCAGCTGCGCCATCGCTTCGATGGCTTCGCTCAGGTAGCGCCGGGAATCGCCCAGATTGCTGCCCAGCGCCACATAGGCAGCGCTCACGCCGCGCCCGATTTGCCGCCGGATTTGCCACCCGGCTTGCGGCGGCGCCGCTTGCGCGGCTTGCTCGCCGGCGCAGGCTCGACATCGCCTGCCGACGGCACGTCGGCACCGGTGCCGGACAGCGCGGCGGCCAGCGTCTCGTGCGACAGCTGCTGGGCATGCGCCCACCATTGGCCGAGCTGGTCGATCGCCTGGGATTCGGTGGCGCGCAGCAGCAGGAAGTCGAACGCGGCGCGGAAGCGCGGGTGCGCCATCAGGCGGAACACGCGCTTGCGCTGCACCTGCTCGAAGCGCGGCTGCAGCGCCCAGATCTCTTCCATGGTGATGGTGAAGCGGCGCGGGATCGCCACGCGCTGGCACTGTTCCGACACCACGTGCGCCACCGCGCGGCCCCAGGCCGTGGCGCTTTCCACGCCCTTGACGATCCACGCATGCGCCAGGTCGCGCACCTCGCCCCACAGCAGCACGGCGAACAGGAAGGCCGGAGTGACCGACTTGCCTTCGGCGACGCGCGCATCGGTGCTGCCGAGACCTTCCTCGATCAGCTTGCGCAGGGCCTCGTCGCCGCGCTTGAGCGAGCGCGCGGTGGCCGGGAACATGAACTTCAGCAGGCCGCTCTTCTCCAGCATGCGGAAGCTCTTCAGGCCATGGCCGCTGAGGAACAGCTTGAGCGATTCGTCGAACAGGCGCGCCGGCGAGGCATCCAGCAGCAGCGGGCCGAGCTCCTCGAACGGCGCGGCGGCCGCGGCGTCGATGCGGAAATTGAGCTTGGCCGCCAGGCGCACCGCGCGCAGCATGCGCACCGGGTCCTCGCGGTAGCGCGTGACCGGGTCGCCGATCAGGTGCAGCACGCGGTTCTCCACGTCCTGCATGCCGCCGACGTAGTCGCGCACGGAGAAGTCGCTGATGTCGTAGTACAGCGCGTTGACGCGGAAGTCGCGGCGCAGCGCGTCTTCCTCGATGCTGCCCCATACGTTGTCGCGCACGATGCGGCCGTCGACGATGTGGCGGTCGCCGCCGCCTTCGTTGCCGTCGTCTTCGCCGGTGCCGCGGAAGGTGGCCACCTCGATGATCTCCGGCCCGTACACCACGTGGGCGAGGCGGAAGCGGCGGCCGATCAGGCGGCAGTTGCGGAACAGCTTCTTGACGTCTTCCGGCGTGGCGTTGGTGGCCACGTCGAAGTCCTTGGGATGGCCGCCGAGCAGGAGGTCGCGCACGGCGCCTCCGACCAGGAAGGCGTCGTAGCCGGCTTCATGGAGGCGGTACAGCACGCGCAGCGCGGCCTTGCTGATGTTCTTGCGCGATATCACGTGCTGCTCGCGCGGAATGATGCGCAGCGATGGCGTGGCCTCGTTCCTTGCTTTCAAGTTCAAGCGGTTTGAATCCTTGCAGCGGAAGGGTTGCCGCATGGCCTTGGGCCTGGGGTGCCGCCGGGTCGGAACCCGTGGCTGCGCATGGCTTCGGGCATGAGACAGCTGTCACGGAGGGCATTGCCGGCCGCAACAATTTCGCTATACTAGCGCGCTCCGGTGCTTTTCGCTCCCTTCGTCTAGTGGCCTAGGACACCGCCCTCTCAAGGCGGGAACACGAGTTCGAACCTCGTAGGGAGCGCCACTTCCGGGCCGCACAGGCCCTCCCGGCATACACAGGCCCGCGATCGCATGACCTTTGTCGTCACCGACAACTGCATCAAGTGCAAGTACACCGACTGCGTCGAAGTCTGCCCTGTCGATGCCTTCCACGAAGGCCCGAATTTCCTGGTGATCGATCCGGACGAGTGCATCGACTGCACCTTGTGCGAGCCGGAATGCCCGATCAACGCCATCTATCCGGAAGACGACGTGCCCGCCGGGCAGGAGTCCTTCGTGGCGCTCAATGCGGATCTGGCCAAGGCCTGGCCGGTGATCACCGAGCGCAAGGACGGCCTGCCGGACGCCAAGGAATGGGAAAACAAGCCGGGCAAGCTGGACCAGTTGCAGCGCTGATTTTCCGACTGATCCGAATCATTCCTTCGGACTTCGCCCTATAAAAAAGCCGCCCGATGGGCGGCTTTTTCGTTCGCTGAGCAACCGCGGCGCGGAATCAATTACCGCCCAGGCGCGACTTCAGCGTATCCACCACCTTGGCCACGGCGGCGGCATCGCCCTGCGCGCGCACTTCGCTGGCGCTCTGGCCGCTGGGGCCGATCACCACCTGCACCTGGTGCGGCGCGGCGCCCGGCGCGGGGGCGGAGCTGTCCTTCTTGCCGCCACCGAACATGCGGCGGAAGAAGCCCGGCTTGCTGCCCTGCGTGGCCGAGGCCACCACGCTCAGCGTGTAGGCATGGCCGGCGTCGTCGTGGCTCAGCACCTGGCCGATGTCGCCCTGCTCCAGCGCCTGGCCGACGCGGCGGTAGGCGTTGTCGACGGTGTCGGTGAGCACGAAGCCGTCGGCGATCACGCCGCCGCCCTTGCCCACGCGCGCGGTGGCGCCGTTGGAGGTGGGGTTGTTGGCGCCCTGCTCCGGGATCACCAGGGCGGCGCTGGTCGACGGCGTATCCAGGCCCGGCGGGATCTCCAGCGGCGTTTCCTGCTTGGCGGCCTCCCAGGCCTTCTCCGAGCGGAACATGCCGCAACCGGAAAGCAGCAAGGCGGACAGGGCCAGGGCCGGCATGGCGAGGAGGAGCGGGGATTTCTTCATTGAATTGGAGTTCCGTTGAGAGATCGGGCGGCCGTCAGGCCGCGTTTGCCAAGGATGCCAGAGCCGCCAGCGCTTCGGCGATGCGCGCCCGCTCCGGCCCTTCCTGCAGTTCGACCAGGGGCAGGCGCGGCGCCGCCGAACCCAGCCCCAGCGCCGGCAGGCCGGCCTTCACGGCGATCGGGTTGGGTGCGCAGTTCAACGCCTGAACCAGCGCGGCGAGGACATCGTCGCAGCGCGCGGTGGCCGCCGCGTCGCCCGCGGCCGCCGCGTCGCACAGCGCGCGGAAGGCCTTGGGCGCCAGGTTGGCCACCACCGAGACGGTGCCGGCCGCGCCGGCCAGCATGGCCTTGCCGGCGGTCGGGTCGTCACCGGACAGGTAGACGAAATCGGCGCGCGCAAGTTCCGCGAGGGCGTGGATGCGCTCGTCGCTGCCCACTGCCTCCTTGATGCCGACGATGGCCGGATGGTCGCGCAGCGCGGCCACCGTCTCCGGCAGCAGGTCGCAGCCGGTGCGGCCGGGCACGTTGTAGAGGATCACCGGCAGGCCGCCCTGCTCGGCCACCGCGAGAAAATGCCGGTGCAGGCCTTCCTGCGTGGGGCGCACGTAGAACGGCGCCACCACCAGCGCGACATCCGCGCCCAGTTCGCGCGCGCGGCGGGTCAGCGCCACGGTCTTGGCCGTGCCGGCCTCGCCGGTGCCGGCGAGCACCGGGATGCGTCCGGCCACGCGTTTCACCGCGAAGGCCAGCAGGGTTTCGTATTCGTCGTGCTCGAGCATGTGGGCTTCGCCGGTGGAACCGGCCACCACTACGGCCTGCGTCCCGCCCGCGATCTGGTAGTCCAGCAGCCGCCCGAAGGCGTCCAGATCCAGCGCACCGTCCGACGTGAACGGGGTCGCCAGGGCGCAGATGCTTCCACGAATCTTCAAGACATACTCCGGCCAGAAGCCAAGCCCTGCATGTTACTTGCGACCTCGGAGGGGCGACAAGTAAGCTCGCCGGGCCTTGCGCCGCCGTCCCGCGCTGCGCGGGCCCACGCTACAGGCCGACCTCCTTGAACCGTTCCTCGCGTACCGGCAACGACCACCAGCTGCTGATCCAGGCCCTGACCCCGTCGCCGCGCACTCCCCTGCTGAACCTGGCCCGCCGCATCGCCGATGCCGGCTGCAACCTGGCCGACGCGCGCGTGTCGACCATCGGCGTGGACACCTCGCTGACCCTGCTGGCCACCGGCTCGTGGGACGCGGTGGCGAAGCTGGAGTCGGCCCTGGCCAAGTTCGCGCGCGAGGAAGACGTGCACCTGATGCACTACCGCACCGACGGCCGCAGCCAGGCCTCGCGCCTGCTGCCCTACCTGGTGGAAGTGATCTCGGCCGACCGTCCCGGCATCCTGGTGCGCATCATCGATTTCTTCGACCGCCACGGCATCGCGGTGGAACAGCTGCATTCGATGCGCTACCAGGCCATGCAGACCGGCGCGGCGATGTTCCAGGCGCAGATCACCGTGGGCATTCCCGCCGACACGCACATCGCCGCCTTGCGCGACGACTTCCTGGAATTCTGCGACGGCCTCAACCTGGATGCCATCATGGATCCGGTCAAGTTCTAAGCGCTCTGGTTCAAGAGCGGGGCCGCCAAAAACTTCTTCCGGGCCCCAGCGCGAGGGAAAGCCAGCATGCCCCCGCCACGCCGCGGTTGGCAAGGGCTGTCATCCGCCGCCGCAGGCGCGCTAGTCTTGGCCCCGAAGAGGCAATACCGGAGGGCCGGCGCGCATGCAGTACGCAGATCGAGCGAGCACTATCGCACGACGCGCCGCCTTCCCCTCCGTGCCGGCCACCGGCCGCCAGCCTCACTCCCCCACTAAAACCACAAGACGAAGCCAGGTGCTGGCTTCGCAGGAGCAGTCATGCCAGACCTCGGCAAAAAAGTGCCCAAGCTCAAAGGCCCGCTCGGCGACGGCAGCGAGCTGAAACTCGACAGCCTCAAGGGCCAATGGGTGGTGGTGTATTTCTACCCCAAGGACAGCACCCCGGGCTGCACCAACGAAGCCAAGGACTTCCGCGATCTCTACCCGACATTCCGCAAGCGCAACGCCGAGGTCATCGGCGTCTCGCGCGACTCGGTCAAGTCGCACGCCAACTTCGCCGCCAAGCAGGAGCTGCCGTTCCCGCTGGTTTCCGACCCCGAGGAAACCTGGTGCCAGGCCTTCGACGTGATCCACGAGAAGGTGCTGTACGGAAAACGTCACATGGGTGTCGTACGAAGTAGCTTCCTGATCGATCCCGAAGGCAGGCTGGTGCAGGAATGGCGCAACGTCAAAGTCCCAGGTCACGCCCAAGCCGTGCTCGACGCCATCCCCGCCAAGTGAACCCTTCCGACCTATCCGCTCCGTCCCGTCGGCGCTCACCGCGCAGGCGGCACGGACGCGCATGTTCCGGCCCGCGGGGCCGGATTCCCACGGCATCCCGCATGCCGCGTTTTCACAACCAGCACGCCAGCGAGGCAACTTCCGTATGACCGGAAGCAAGCGCATTTACGCTCTCGATACCAATGTTCTGCTGCACGATCCCACGTCGCTGTTCCGCTTCGAGGAGCATGACGTGTTCATCCCCATGACAGTGCTGGAGGAGCTGGACGAAAAGAAGAAAGGCGCCTCGGAAGTCTCGCGCAACGGCCGCCAGGTCAGCCGCTTCCTCAACGAGCTGATCGAACGCGGCAACGGCCACGGCATCAGCAACGGGCTGGAACTGAGCAGCCCGCAGGGCATCAAGCTCAAACGCAACAACACGGTGGGCCGGCTGTATTTCCAGCAGCGCGCCACCAACGGCCACGGCAAGGCCGACAACCTGATCCTGGCGGCGGTGATCGAGCTGCGCGACCAGAATCCGGACCGCGCGGTGATCCTGGTCAGCAAGGACATCAACCTGCGCATCAAGGCCAAGATCTACGGCATCGATGCGGAGGACTACGAGAACGACCGCGCGCTCGACGACTTCGCCCTGCTCTATACCGGCTCCACCGAACTGACCGAAGACTTCTGGGACCGCCACCCCGAAGTGCAGTCGTGGAACGAGCGCGGCCGCACCTTCTACAAGGTCAAGCGCCGCGAGGACGAGGACTGGCATCCGAACCAGTGCCTGTTCCTGCCCGGCGACAACAGCGTCGAGCTGCGCGTGCTGCACGTCGACGAGGAAGAAGCCACCCTGGTGCTGCTGGACGACCACAGCCATTCCAACCACGCCGTGTGGGGCATCGCGGCGCGCAACCGCGAACAGAACTTCGCGCTCAACGTGCTGATGGATCCGGATGTCGACTTCGTCACCCTGCTCGGCACCGCCGGCACCGGCAAGACCCTGCTCGCGCTGGCCGCGGGCCTGGCCCAGGTGATGGACCAGCAGCGCTATCGCGAGATCATCATGACCCGCGCCACGGTCTCGGTCGGCGAGGACATCGGCTTCCTGCCCGGCACCGAGGAAGAAAAAATGACGCCGTGGATGGGCGCGCTCACCGACAACCTCGAAGTGCTCGCCAACCCCGAGGAAGGCGGCAGCTGGGGCCGCCAGGCCACCAACGACCTGCTCGCCTCGCGCATCAAGATCCGCTCGCTGAACTTCATGCGCGGCCGCACCTTCCTGTCGCGCTACCTGATCATCGACGAGGCGCAGAACCTCACGCCGAAGCAGATGAAAACCCTGATCACCCGCGCCGGCCCCGGCACCAAGATCGTCTGCCTGGGCAACGTGGAACAGATCGACACGCCCTACCTCACCGAAACGACCTCCGGCCTGACTTACGCGGTGGACCGCTTCAAGGGGTGGGAACATTCGGCGCACATCACTTTGCGGCGCGGCGAGCGTTCGCGGCTGGCGGATTTCGCCTCCGAAGCGCTGTAAGCGCACTCATGGGACAATCGCCGTTCCGGCGCGTGCCGGACGGCGATCACCATGCAGAAAACCTCCGATTCCACTCCCCCCATCGCGCTCACCATCGCCGGCTCCGACTCCGGCGGCGGTGCCGGCATCCAGGCCGACCTCAAGGCCTTTCATGCGCGCGGCGTGCACGGCCTTTCCGCCATTGCCGCCATCACCTCGCAGAACACGCGCGGGGTCAGCGCCGTGCATCCGGTGCCGCTGGCGCATATCCGCAGCCAGCTCGATGCGGTGTTCGACGACTTCGCCATCGGCGCGGTGAAGACTGGCATGCTCGGCAACGCGGCGATCGTACGGCTGGTGGCGCGCGAGCTGCGCAAGCACCAGCCCGCATGGCTGGTGGTGGATCCGGTGATGATCGCCACCAGCGGCGCGCGCCTGCTGACGGAAGACGCGGTGCAGGCGGTGGTGCGCGAGCTGATCCCGCTGGCCGACGTGCTCACGCCCAATCTGCCGGAAGCCGAAGCCCTGCTCGGCCACCCCATCCGCAGCGCCCGCGACTACGACCGCGCCGGCGCCGCCCTGCGCGCGCTGGGCGCGAAAGCCGTGCTGCTCAAGGGCGGCCACGCCCGCGGCGGCGAGGTGGTGGACCGTTTCTACGACGCCGACGGCTCGATGGAACTGCGCCACCCGCGCCTGCGCGTGGAAGGCCACGGCACCGGCTGCACGCTGGCCTCCGCGGTCGCCGCGGAGCTGGCCAAGGGGCGCACGCCGCGCGCCGCGGTACGCCAGGCGGTGGCCTATGTGCAGCGGGCGCTGGCCCAGGGTTACCGCCCCGGGAAGGGCGCGGTGCGGGTGCTGCGGCACTGAGCCTCAAGGCGGCGGCAGGCTTGGGAGTAGAATGGCGGCTGGTCTTTCCGCCTTCGCTGCCCACGACATGATCCTCGCTCCGCGCCTGATCCTGCTGCTCATCTTCGCCGTGTTCGCACTGTGCGTGCTCGCGGTGCATCTGCGCGGCCGCTCGCGCCTGCGCTTCGACCGGCAGCTGGTCGACCATTCGGCGATCTTCGCGCCGTACAACCTGCTGATGTACACCTTCTCGGCGGTGCCGGCGCGGCCGATCCTGGACCGCCGCGACTTCCCCCAGCTGGACCTGCTGCAGGCGAACTGGCAGACCATCCGCGAAGAGGCCATGCATCTGTTCGACGAGGGCTTTATCCGCGCCGCGGAAAAGCACAACGACGCCAGCTTCAACAGCTTCTTCAAGCAGGGCTGGAAGCGTTTTTATCTCAAGTGGTACGGCGAACCGCTGGCCTCGGCCGAGGCGCTGTGCCCGGAGACGGTGAAGCTGCTCAACGCCATTCCCAGCGTGAAGGCGGCGATGTTCGCCCTGCTGCCGCCGGGCAGCAAGCTCAATCCGCACCGCGATCCGTTCGCCGGCTCGCTGCGCTATCACCTGGGTCTGATCACGCCCAACTCCGAGGACTGCCGCATCTTCGTCGACGGCGAGATCCACGCCTGGGGCGACGGCAAGGACGTGGTGTTCGACGAAACCTATGTGCACTGGGCCGAGAACCGCACCGACCAGACCCGCGTGATCCTGTTCGCCGACGTCGAGCGCCCGCTGCGCACGCGCCTGATGACCGCGATCAACCATCGCGTCGGCGCCTTCATGGGCAAGATCACCGCCTCGCCGAACACCGAATCGCCGGAGGAGAAGACCGGCTTCGTCAACCGCATGTTCGCGCTCAACCAGCGCTCGCGCGAGCGCAGCCGGGCCTTCAAGAAGCGCAGCCCCCGGCTGTTCCGGGTACTGAAATACATCGGCATCGTGCTGATGATCTGGCTGGTGTTCCTGGCGCCGTATCCGTTCTTCCGCTGAGGCGGTCACGTTCCGGCCGCCTAGCGCGTCCTGGCCTTGTCACCCCCGCTCAGGAGCCGCCCATGGACCCGCAGACCGCCTTGTTCCAGCAGCACCGCCAGCGCCTGTTCGGCCTGGCCTACCGCATGCTCGGCCGCCCGGCCGACGCCGAGGACGTGCTGCACGACGCCTGGCTGCGCTGGCACGAGCAGGATGCCTCCACCCTGGACGACCCGGAAGCCTGGCTGGTCACCGTCACCACCCGCCTCGCCCTGGACCGCCTGCGCCGCGCCAAGACCGAACGCGAGCACTACACCGGCCCCTGGCTGCCCGAGCCGCTGGAACCGGTGGACGAAGCGCCGCCGGAACAGCTCGAACGCGCCGAGACGCTGAGCCTGTCCTTCCTGCTGCTGCTCGAACGGCTGAGCCCCGAGGAGCGCGCGGCGTTTCTGCTGAAGGAAGTCTTCGACTACAGCCACGCCGAGGCCGCCGCCATCCTGGGCGTCGCCGAAGACGCCTGCCGCCAGCGCGTGCATCGCGCGAAGACGCGGCTGCGCGAAGGGCGCCCGCGCTTCAACGTGGACCATTCGATGCAGCAGCGCATGCTGCAGCGTTTCCTCGCCGCGATGGATCGCCCGAATCTGGATTCGCTGCGCGCGCTGTTCGCCGAGGACGCCGTGCATATCTCCGATGGCGGCGGCGTGGTGCGCGCGGTGCTGCGTCCGCTGTACGGACAGGATCGCGTGGCGCGGCTGTATCGGCAGATCGCGCTGCATTCCGGCGGCCCGGAAACCGTGCGCCAGCTGAGCCAGCTCAATGGCGCGCCGGCGTTGCTTATCTGGACTGGCGGCCGCCTCACCTCCGCGCTGTGGGTCGAATGCGACGGCGAGCAGATCACGGCCATCCACTCGATCCGCCACCCGGAAAAACTCGCTCGCCTGGAAGCTGTCACGAAACGCGCGGCGGCTGCGTCCTTGCATTGAAGAGCGGCCACTGCGGCCGTTCCCTTTCAAGGAAACCGCCATGTCCCGCTTCAATATCGCCCATCACTTCAAGTCGCTGCAGCCGCTGTTCGTGCTGAGCAAGAACCTCAAGTCCGGCGGCCTGGAGCCGGCCATGATCGAACTGGTGCTGACCCGCGTCTCGCAGATCAACGGCTGCTGCTATTGCCTGGACATGCACACCAAGGACGCGCGCGCCGCCGGCGAAACCGAGCAGCGCCTGTACCTGCTGGCCGGCTGGCGCGAAGCGGCGTGCTACAGCGAACGCGAACGCTCGGCCCTGGCCTGGGCCGAGGCGCTGACCCGCCTGGTGCCCGGCGATTCGGTGCCGGACGCGCTGTACCAGCAGACCAGCCAGCTGTTCAACGAGAAGGAGATGGTCGACCTGACCTTGCTGGTCACGCTGATCAACAGCTGGAACCGCATCAACCTGGCGGCGCATACGGCGGGCGGGGATTACCAGCCGGGCATGTTCGGCTGATTGCTGCTCCATCGTCGGCGCATGAAAAAAGCCGCGGCAAACGCCGCGGCTTTTTCGTGGAACGGCGGAAAACTCAGGCCGCCTTGACGCGCTTGACGATGGCGTCGCCGAAGCTGTCGGTATTGCCCTTGCCGCCCAGGTCCGGGGTGACGGCGTCGCGGTCGTTGGTCAGGGTGTCGCGGATGGCCGCGCGCACCTTGTTTCCCTTCTCCGCCATGCCCAGGTGGTCGAGCATGTCCGCCGCCGCCAGCAGCAGCGCGCAGGGGTTGGCGACGCCCTTGCCGGCGATGTCCGGCGCCGAGCCGTGCACCGCTTCGAAGATCGCCGCGCCCGCGCCGATGTTGTCGCCCGGGGCCAGGCCCAGGCCGCCGACCAGGCCGGCGCACAGGTCGGACAGGATGTCGCCGAACAGGTTGGTGGTGACGATCACGTCGAACTGCTCAGGCCTCATCACCAGCTGCATGCAGGTGTTGTCCACGATCATCTCGTTGAACTCGATGTCGGGATATTCCTTGGCCACTTCGCGCGCCACGTTGAGGAACAGGCCCGAGCTGGTCTTCATGATGTTGGCCTTGTGCACGGCCGTGATCTTCTTGCGGCCCTTCTGGCGCGCCATCTCGAAGGCGTACTTGACGATGCGCGTGCTGCCCTTGCGGGTGTTGCGCACCATCGAGGTGGCGACTTCGCCGTCCTCGGACAGGGTCTGGCCTTCGGACAGGTAGGCGCCTTCGGTGTTCTCGCGCACCGTGATGATGTCGATGTTCTCGAAGCGCGCCTTGGTGCCCGGGAAGCTGATCGCCGGACGCACGTTGGCGTACAGGTCGAAGTGGCGGCGCAGGGTGACGTTGATCGAGGTGAAGCCGCCGCCGATCGGCGTGGTCAGCGGGCCCTTCAGGGCGATCTTGTGCTTGGCGATGGCGTCCAGCGTGTCCTTGGGCAGCAGGTCGCCGTGCTTCTCCAGCGCCACCATGCCGGCGTCGACGAACTCGTAGGACAGGCCGCAGTCCAGGGCGTCGAGCACGCGCAGCGTCGCCTTCATGATCTCCGGGCCGATGCCGTCACCCGGGATGACGGCGATGGTCTTGCTCATGGGGGAACTCCTTGAAGGAAAGAAATCGGGCGGCGCGGCGGGGGAAGGCCGGCCGAAAAATCCTATGAATTATCCCCGATGCCGGCAGGAGCGGCCAGTGCGGACGCCCGCCGCGGCGTTGCAAATCCTCGTACGGAGCATTTCGCAAACTCGCACGGACGAGCCCGGCGCGGGGCCGGGCTCGAGGGGCGGATCAGGCAGCCGGATGAATCAGGCGTGGTCGGCGCAGGCGTCGCCGGAGCCGGAGGCGCCGGCTTCGAGCTGGTCCAGGAAGTCCACGGCGCGGCGCAGGTGCGGGATCACGATCGAGCCGCCCACCACCAGGCCGACGCTGAAGGTCTCGAAGAACTCCTCGCGGCTGACCCCGGCTTCCTTGCACTGGGCCACGTGGTAGCTGATGCAGTCGTCGCAGCGCAGCACCATCGAGGCGACCAGGCCGAGCAGTTCCTTGGTTTTGACGTCCAGGGCGCCGGGCTTGTAGGTCTGCGTGTCCAGGGCGAAGAAGCGGCGCACGACCTGGTTGTCCTCGGCCAGGATGCGTTCGTTCATGCGCTGGCGGAACGCGGTGAACTCGGCGAGGCGGTCCTTGCTCTTGTCGTCAGCGCTCATGCCGCGCTCCCCAGCAGCTGGGCCAGCTTGCCGCTGCGGTCGGCGGCGACCAGGTCGTCGAAGCCGCCGACGTGCTGGTCGTTGATGAAGATCTGCGGCACGGTGCGGCGGCCGCCGCTGCGCTGGAGCATTTCGTCGCGGCGCGCCGGATCGGTGTCGACCATCACTTCGGTCCACTCCAGTCCCTTGGATTTCAGCAAGTTCTTGGCGGATACGCAGTAGGGGCAGTAACCGGTCGAATAGACCTCGATCTTGGGCACGACGGACTCCGGAAAAGATAACGGCGATGGCGGCTTAGATAGGGGCCCTGGCCCCTTAAAACAAGCCGCATGAGACGGTGAACCGGACTCATGGGACGCGGTCACAAGTGCTATTGTCACCTACCTATGCGCATGGCACCACGTACCGTTACCACCCGTCTGGCGACCGCCATGGCCTGCGCCCTGCTGAGCTTCGGCGCGGGCGCCCAGGACACCAATGTCCGCCTGCCGGACCTGGGCAGTTCCGCCAATGCCCTGGTCTCCCCGCAGGAGGCGCAGGAATACGGCGCCGCCATGCTGCGCCAGATGCGTTCGATGGACATGGTGGTCGACGACGCCCTGCTCGACGACTACATCAACGACCTCGGCTACCGCCTGGTCGCCGCCAGCGACAAGCCCAAGGACCACTTCTCCTTCTTCATCGTGAAGGAGGACGTGATCAACGCCTTCGCCGCGCCCGGCGGCTATATCGCGGTGAACTCGGGCCTGATCGACATCACCAACAGCGAAAGCGAACTGGCCGGCGTGATCGCGCACGAGATCGGCCACATCACGCAGAACCACCTGCAGCGCGCGTTCGAGTCCTCGAAAAAAGATGCGCCGCTGATGGCCCTGGTGCTGCTGGGCGCGATCGCCGCCGGCGCCGGCGCGCATGCCGGCGACGCCGCCGGCGCGGTGCTGATGGGCGGCCAGGGCCTGATGCTGCAGCGGCAGATCAACTTCACCCGCAAGGACGAGGTCGAAGCCGACCGCGCCGGCATCCAGACGCTGTCCAACGCCGGCTACGATCCCAACGCCATGGCCACCTTCTTCGAGCGCATGCAGGACACCCTGCGCGCCGGTGCGGGCGGCGACCGCGACGTGCCCGAACTGCTGCAGACCCACCCGGTGACGCTGTCGCGCATCAGCGACGCCAAGTCGCGCGCCGACGCCCTGGCCGCGCAGCAGAAGCTGCGCCCCACCGCGCCCACGCTCACTAAAACGCAGTGGGAAAAAAGCACCGCACCGATCGCCTACGTGAAAGACCCGACCGTGCTGGCCGGCGCGCACGGGCAGAAGGACGGCCTGGACACCTATGCGCTGATGCGCGAACGCGTGCGCGTGCTGTCCGGCGACGCGCTGCCGCTCAGCACCTACTACGCGAACAACCTGGACAAGCACCAGGAATTCAACACGCCGGCCAATCACTACGGCTATGCGCTCGCGCTCACCCGTAGCGGGCGTGGCGCCAAGGCGGTGGAAGAACTGCAGCCGCTGCTGAAGAACCATCCGGACAACCAGATCGTGCAGCTGGCCATGGCCGACGCGAAACTGCAGTCCGGCCAGCGCGGCGAGGCGCTGGCGCTGTATGCCTCGCTCAACGGGCAGTCGCCGCGCAACCGCGCGATCGCGCTGGGCTATGCGCACGCGCTCACCGAAGGCGGCAGCCATGCGGATGCCGTGCAGGCTGCCGACATGCTGCGCCCGATGCTGGACAACGCCGACGAGCCCGAGCTCTACCGCAGCTACGCCCGCGCCAGCGAAAAAGCCGGCGAGGCGATCCGCGCGGGCGAGGCCTATGCCGATGCCAGCTATCTGTCCGGCCGCCCGTTCGACGCCATGGAGCAGCTCAAGCGCCTGCTCAAGCGCCAGGACCTGGACTACTACGCCCGCGCCCGCATCCAGGCCCGCATCGCCGACCTCACCCCGCTGGTGATGGAGCTGCGCAAGCGCCGCGTGCAGACCGAGGACAACCCGGACGGCCGCACCCAGCAGCTGCAGCAGCCGAATCAGGCCTGCAGCGGCCGCCTGTGCTTCGGCGCGGGGCGCTGAACCCCCCTTCCTGCACGCGCCTGTCACGCCCGCAAATCGACGATTTCGTTGCGCTCTCGTGAAATGTCATAGGGGCGTAACATTGAATCGTTGCAATATTTGCGTCACAGGCCCCCAAGCGGACCCATACGCGTGCACAAGCGCATTCTTATCGTCGAAGACGAAGCCTCGATCCGCGACATGGTCGCCTTTGCCCTGCGCAAGGCCGGCATGGACGCAGTCCACGCCGCCGATGCCCGGGCTGCCCAGATCGCCATTGCCGAACAGGTCCCCGACCTGATCCTGCTCGACTGGATGCTTCCGGGCACCAGCGGCCTGGAACTGGCCCGGCGCCTGCGCAAGGAAGAACTCAGCCGGGAAGTCCCGATCATCATGCTCACCGCCCGCGGCGAGGAGATGGACCGGGTCAACGGGCTGGAAGCCGGCGTCGACGACTACGTGGTCAAACCCTTCTCCACCCGCGAGCTGATCGCCCGCATCAAGGCGGTACTGCGCCGCAGCCAGGGCGACGACGGCTCGGGCATGGTGGAACTGGGCGGCCTGCGCATCGACGGCCCGGCCCACCGCGTGTTCGCCGGCGAGGACTCGGTGCCGATCGGCCCGACCGAATACCGCCTGCTGTACTTCTTCATGACGCATCCGGAGCGCGTCTACTCCCGCGCGCAGCTGCTCGACCATGTGTGGGGCGGCAGCGTGTACGTGGAGGAGCGCACCGTCGACGTGCATATCCGCCGCCTGCGCAAGACGCTGGAGCCGTGGAAGCTGGACGAGATGGTGCAGACCGTGCGCGGCGCGGGCTACCGTTTCTCGGCCAGCGTCTAAGCGCTCTCAGGCGATTAAGCGGGCCGGCGGCGTCGGTCGGCAGCGTTTGCCGATATGCTTGCCCGCCTTGTGGCGACCATGGCCCGACCGCATGCCTGAGCCGTTCGATCGTTCGTGGAAACTGCCGGCCGCCCTCGCGGCCGGCCTCGTGCTGGGCGGCCTGATCGGCGCCTGGGCGGGCGACCGCGCGGTGCTTGGCGTGGCGCTTGTCGCTATCGCGGAAACCGTCTTGCTGTTGACCCGAATCCGTCATGAAACACGGCACATCATGCCGCCGCACCCCACCATCAGCCCCTTGCAGCATGACCGCTTCATGACGCGTTCCCGTCGCATTGCCTCCAGTTTGCGTGATCTGCGCAGCGCCGCCGGCAGCCTGCCGGATGCCGTCGTCCTGCTCGACAACGAGCAGCACGTGCGCTGGTTCAATCACGCCGCCGAAGACCTGCTCGGCCTGCGCCGGCCGCAGGACCGCGGCATCCACCTGCACGAACGCCTGGGCACCACCGAGCTGGCCGGCTGGCTGCAGGACGGCGCGCACGAGCCGCTCAACGACGTGGTCGCTCCGGGCCATCCGAACCGGCACATCAACGTCACCCTGCTGCCGTTCGGCCGCCGCCAGCGCCTGCTGCTGGCGCGCGACATCAGCCACCTGACCCGGCTGGAGCAGATCCGCCGCGACTTCGTGGCCAATGTGTCGCACGAGCTGCGCACGCCGCTGACGGTGATCCACGGTTACCTGGAACTGATCGATCCGGAAGACGTGCCGGAACTGGCGCCGGTGCTCGGCGAAATGCGCGCGCAGTCCAAGCGCATGGGCCAGATCGTGGAAGACCTGCTCACCCTGTCGCGCCTGGAAACCCAGGACCACGTCACCGACGAGCGCGTGCCGATGGCGCCGCTGCTGGCCACCGTGCGCAAGGAAGCCGAGGCGCTGAGCCAGGGCCGCCACCACATCGCGGTGGAAAACACCGCGGAAGCCGACCTGCTGGGTTCGGCCAAGGACCTGCACAGCGCGCTGTCCAACCTGGTCAGCAACGCGGTGCGCTACACCCCCACCGGCGGCAACATCACCATCCGCTGGAAGCGCACCCCGGAAGGCGCCACCTATTCGGTCAGCGATACCGGCTTCGGCATCCCCGCCGCGCACCTGGCCCGCCTGACCGAGCGCTTCTACCGCGTCTCGTCCAGCCGCTCGCGCGACAGCGGCGGCACCGGGCTGGGCCTGTCCATCGTCAAGCACGTGCTGAACCTGCATCAGGCCAGGCTGGAGATCCAGAGCGAGCCGGGCCAGGGGTCGACGTTCTCGTGCTGCTTCGGGCATGAGCGGCTGTTGAAGCCAGGCGGCCCGGACGAGGCCTGAGGGCTTGCTCCCTCTCCCCTCCGGGGAGAGGGCTGGGGTGAGGGTCGGGCGGAGCGGTGAAGCAGGAGCAGCAAGAGCACCTCGCCCTGTCGATCTTCCACCGCGAGCCCCGGCCCCTCATCCGGCTGCCGCCACCTTCTCCCCGGAGGGGCGAAGGGTTCCATTAGCAACGCCTTCTGAACCTTCCATCACACTACGCGGCACCGCCGCATGAGCTTGCGCCCCGCATCGGCCAGAATGCCGCGATGCGCCGTAAACCGTCCTCGTCGTCCCCCGTGATCGACCACACCATCGACCCCGCCGCCCCCGAGCTGTACCTCAGCCGCGAGCTGGCCGCGCTGGAATTCAATTTCCGCGTGCTGGCCCAGGCCCGCGACACCTCCGTGCCGCTGCTGGAGCGCCTGCGTTTCCTCAGCATCGTGGCCAACAACCTCGACGAATTCTTCGAGGTGCGCGTGGCCATGCTCAAGCATCACCACAGCTTCGGCTCGGCCGCGCCGGGGCCGGACGGTATTCCCTCGGGCGAGCTGCTGGCGCGCATCCGCAAGCGCGTGCTGGACCTGGTCGACGCGCAGTACACCACCTGGCAGGACGAGCTCAAACCCGCGCTGGACGCCGAGGAAATCCACTTCCTCACCCGCGACCGCTGGAGCGAGCGCCAGCGCCGCTGGCTGCAGGGCTATTTCGAAAATGAAGTGCTGCCGGTGCTGTCGCCGCTGGGCCTGGACCCGGCGCATCCGTTCCCGCGCATCCTCAACAAGACGCTCAACCTCGCCGTGGTGCTGAAGGGCCGCGACGCCTTCGGCCGCGAAGGCCATATGGCCCTGGTGCGCGCGCCGCGCTCGCTGCCGCGGATCATCCGGCTGCCCAACGAGGTCTGCGGCGAGGGCGACCATTTCGTATTCCTGGCCGAGCTGCTGCAGGGCTTCGTCGACCAGATGTTCCCCGGCTTCAAGGTGGCCGGCTCGTACCAGTTCCGCGTCACGCGCAACAGCGAGCTGATGGTCGAGGAAGCCGAGGTGGAGAACCTGGCCCGCGCGCTGAGCGAGGAACTGCTCGGCCGCGGCTATGCCAAGCCGGTGCGGCTGGAGATCGGCGCGGATTGCCCGAAGGCGATCGTGTCGATGCTGATCGCCAACTTCGAGCTGGAAGAGAACGACGTCTACCGCTGCGACGGCCCGGTCAACATCATCCGCGCCGGCAGCGTGTACGACAGCCTGGACCGCCCCGCGCTGAAATTCCCGCGCTTCACCCCGCAGCTGCCCAAGGCCTTCGACGGCAGCAAGTGCAAGTTCGAGGTGCTGCGCGAGCGCGACGTGCTGCTGCACCATCCGTACGAGTCCTTCATGACGGTGGTGGAACTGCTCGGCCAGGCCGCGCAGGACCCGAACGTGCTGGCCATCAAGCAGACCCTGTACCGCGCCGGCGCCGACACGCCGCTGGTGGACCTGCTGGTGGAAGCGGCGCGCAACGGCAAGGACGTCACCGTGGTGATCGAGCTGCGCGCGCGCTTCGACGAGGAGGCCAACATCCGCCTCGCCACGCGCCTGCAGGAGGCCGGCGTGCAGGTGGTGTACGGCGTGGTGGGCTACAAGACCCACGCCAAGATGCTGCTGATCGTGCGCCGCGAGGGCGAGGTGCTGCGCCGCTATGTGCACCTTTCCACCGGCAACTATCACCAGGCCAACAGCCGCGCCTATACCGACATCGGCCTGATGACCGCGCATCCGGAGATCGGCGAAGACCTGCACAAGGTCTTCCAGCAGCTCTCCGGCTTAGGTCCGATGATCCAGCTCAAGCGCCTGCTGCATTCGCCGTTCACGCTGTACAAGAGCGTGGTGGCCAAGATCGAACGCGAAACCGCGCATGCCAAGGCCGGCAGGCCGGCACGCATCGTGGCCAAGCTCAATGCGCTGAACGAGGCCCATGTGATCGAGGCGCTGTACCGCGCCTCGCAGGCGGGCGTGGAGATCGACCTGATCGTGCGCGGCGCCTGCACCTTGCGGCCGGGGCTGCCGGGCGTGTCCGAGCGCATCCGCGTGCGCTCCATCGTCGGCCGCTTCCTGGAGCACAGCCGGGTGTACTGGTTCGCCAACGACGGCGCGCCGGAAACCTATTGCGCCAGCGCGGACTGGATGGAACGCAATCTGATGCGCCGCATCGAGGTGGCCTTCCCCATCCTCGAGCCGGCACTGGCCCAGCGCGTGTACGACGAAACCCTGGCCAATTATCTGGCGGACAATACCCAGGCCTGGCTGCTGGACAGCGAGGGCCGCTACACCCGTGCCGAGCCCGGCGACGCAGCGCCGCACAGCGCGCAGGAGTACCTGCTGGACAAGCTCAGCCCTGCGACGCCTAAGGCCAGCCGCGGCTGACTTCCCGCGGACTGACGCAGGCCGGCGCCTGCGTGCGAGAATTCGCACTCAATCGCACGGAATACGAGCCCCGGATGATTCAAGGCGAGCAGTCCCCGATCAAGGATGGCGAGCTGATCGCCGCCATCGATATGGGTTCCAACAGCTTTCACATGGTCGTGGCGCGGGTGGAGCACGGCGAACCCCGGGTGATCGACCGCCTGCGCGACACCGTGCGCATGGCCGCCGGCCTGCGCGCCGATGGCACGCTGGACGCCGAGCACCGCGCCCGCGCGCTGAACTGCCTGGCCCGCTTCGGCCAGCGCATCGCCGGCCTGCCTTCGGCCCGGGTGCGCGCGGTGGCCACCAATACGGTGCGCCGGCTGGCTTCGCCGCAGTCCTTCCTGACCGCCGCCGAGACCGCGCTGGGCCATCCGGTGGAAATCGTCTCCGGTCGCGAGGAAGGCCGCCTGATCTTCCTTGGCGCCTCGCACGACCTGCCCGCCTCGCGCGAGAACCGCCTGGTGATCGACGTCGGCGGCGGCAGTACCGAATTCATCATCGGCCGCGGCCTGGCCCCGATGCACACCGAAAGCGTGCAGGCCGGCTGCATCGCCTCGACCATGCGTTTCTTTCCCGGCGGCAAGCTCAATCGCAAGCGCTGGCAGCGCGCCACCGGCGAGCTGGGCGTGCTGCTGCAGCAGTTCGCCGAGGATTACCGCGAGGCGGGCTGGGTGGATGCCTTCGGCTCCTCCGGCACGGCCAAGGCGATCGGCGGCGTGGTGCAGGCCATGAAGTTCTCCGACGACGGCATCACGCCGGCCTCGCTGGCCCAGCTGCGCGACGCCTTGCTGGCCCAGGGCCAGATCGGCGCACTGAAGCTGCCGGGCCTGTCCGACGACCGCGCGCCGGTGATTGCTGGCGGCGTGGTGATCTTCGAAGCCGCGTTCGAGGCGCTGGGCATCCAGCGCATGCGCGTGTGCGAAAGCTCGATGCGCGAAGGCCTGCTATGGGACCTGCTGGGCCGCGCCGGCGGCACCGACCCGCGCACCGCCAGCATCGACGCGCTGGCCGCGCGCTACGGCGTGGACCGCGCCCAGGCGCGGCGCGTGGAATCCACCGCGCTGATGCTGTTCGACCAGGTGGCCAAGAGCTGGAAGCTGGACGGCGAGGCGCGCGAATGGCTGTCGTGGGTGTCGCGCGTGCACGAGATCGGCCTGGCCATCGCGCACAGCCAGCACCATCACCATGGCGCCTACATCCTGCGCCACGCCGACCTGGCCGGCTTCTCGCGGCAGGAGCAGCAGCTGCTTGCCGCCGTGGTGGAGGCGCATCGCCGCAAGCCGGAGAAGACCTTGTTCTCCGCCCTGCCGCAGCGCTACCGCGCCCTGGCCCGGCAGATCACCGCCCTGCTGCGCCTGGCCGTGCTGTTCCGCCGCGCGCGCCGCGCCGAATCGCTGCCGCAGATGCGCCTGGCCGCCACCGCCCAGCGCCTGCGCCTGGGGCTGCCGGCGGCCTGGATCGAGCAGCACCCGCTGACCGAGGCGGACCTGGAGCAGGAGCGTCCGCCGATGGCCGAACTGGGCCTCACCCTCGACCTCACCGCCTTTTGACCGTGCGGCCCGCGTTTTCCTGCGCCGACGCTCTTAAGGCCACCCTCACCGCCGCCGCGTATCATGCGCGGATGCCTGACGCCGCCCGACACGCCATGCGACGAATCCTTAGCTTTCTTGCCCTGCTCGCCCTGCCCTTTGCGCTCTCCGCCCAGGCGGTGAAGCAGGCGCCGGCCCCGACGCCATCCAACCTGCCGCATCCGCAGGTGGTGCTGCACACCACGGTGGGCGACATCACCGTGGAGCTGTATCCGGACAAGTCGCCCAAGAGCGTGGCGAACTTTCTGCAGTACGTGCGCGAAGGCTTCTACAGCGGCACGGTGATGCACCGCGCGATCGCCGGCTACATGGTGCAGGGCGGCCTGTACACGCGCGACCTGCAACCCAAGCGCACGCATTCGGCGATCGCCAGCGAGGCGGACAACGGCCTTTCCAATCTGCGCGGCACCCTGGCCGTGGCGCGCGGGGCCGATCCGAATTCGGGCACCTCGCAGTTCTTCTTCAACCTGGTGGACAACCGCCGGCTGGACTACGTCGGCAACCAGAGCGGGCTGACCTGGGGCTTTGCCGTGTTCGGCAAGGTGGTCAAGGGCATGGACGTGGTCGACAAGATCGCCGGCCTGCCGACACGGGCGCTGGGGCCATTTGCCAATGACGTGCCGAATCCGTTGCCGGTGGTGGACAGTGCTTATGTGATCGGCGAGGAGGCGCCGGCGCGTGCCGCCAGCGCGCCGACGCCGCCGGTTGCTGCGCCAGCCGCTCCCGCTGCGAAGCCCGCGCCTAAGAAAGGGACCAAGGGCTGATGCATACGTTGTTTATTGCCGACCTGCATCTGGATGCGGCGCGGCCGCGGATCACGCGGTTGTTCGAGGAGTTTCTGGCCAGCGATGAAGCGCGTGGTGCGGATGCGGTGTACATCCTCGGCGATCTGGTGGAGGCGTGGATCGGCGACGACGACGACGCGGAACTGCCGGCGCGGATTGCTGCTGCGACGAAAGCGCTGAGCGATGCCGGGGTGCCGGTGTATTTCATGGTGGGGAATCGGGATTTTCTGCTGGGCGAGAAGTTTGCGCGGCGGGCGGGGTTTAGCTTGCTGGAGGATGGCACCGTGCATGACTTATACGGGCGGCCTACCTTGCTGATGCATGGGGATGTGTTGTGTACCGATGATGTGGCTTATCAGGCGGTGCGGAAGCAGGTGCGGACGCCGGAATGGCAGGCGCAGATCCTCGCCATGCCGCTGGAGGCGCGTAGAGCGTTTGCGGCGAAGGCGCGGGAGGACAGCAAGGCGCATACGGGGAGCACCATGGAGACGATCATGGATGTCAACGCCGGTGCGGTGGCTGAGGCGATGGTGCGTGCGGGTGTGACGAGGTTGATTCATGGGCATACGCATCGGCCGGCGGTGCATGGTTTCGAGTTGGATGGGAAGGCGTCTGAGCGGATTGTGCTGGGGGATTGGTATGAGCACGGGTCGGTGTTGAAGGTGACGCCGAATGAAGCTGAGTTGCGGGGATTGGCGGTGGGCTGACGGGTCCCAGAGAGATGAGCTTCTGACGCTGACACTGTTCGCGAAATGCAAAACGCCCCGTTGGGGCGTTTTTTGTTTTGGGCTTCGATGTGCGGTGCGCTTTGCCGTGACGCTCGGGATTGTGAGGCCCATCCATGGGCCTCACCCCTTCGCGCTGTGCGCGAAGGGGCCAGCCTGCGGCTGTCCAAATTCGCTCCCGGCGAATTTGTCGAACCGGCTGCTCGGCGTAGCCGAGCAGCCGGGTCTCTTACCCGCTCTCTCAGCCAGATACGCAAAACGCCCCGGAC
>NZ_JAHFVJ010000020.1:0-18400 GCF_018599165.1 Dyella sp. LX-66 | reverse complement strand
TTTTTAGCCCCCCGCGGGCGGGGTCCCCCCCTCCCCCCGGTTCTCTTACCCTCTCTCTCCGCCAGATACGCAAAACGCCCCGAAAGGGGCGTTTTGCGTATCTGGCGGAGAGAGAGGGATTCGAACCCTCGATAAGGCTTTTGACCCTATACTCCCTTAGCAGGGGAGCCCCTTCGGCCTCTCGGGCATCTCTCCATTTTTGTCCGCATTTCTGCGGAGCCGGCAAGGATACCGGCCGATGGGTCTTTCGTAAAGCCTTCAGACGATCAGTGGCTGTCGGAGCCGCCGTCTTCGGGTTTGTGCTCGTTCTGGATCCGCTGATAGATCTCTTCGCGATGCACGGCTACGTTCTTGGGCGCGTTGATGCCGATACGCACCTGATTGCCCTTCACGCCCAGGACGGTGACGGTCACCTCGTCGCCGATCATCAGGGTTTCGCCGACCCTGCGGGTCAGAATCAACATGTTTGCCACTCCATGAAAGCTATGTGGTCACAGGCCAGCGGATGGTGAAACCTCACCCCTGAGCTACACCATCCGAGTTTCGACGAACCATCGAAGGCCCTACCGCCTTCCCCGGCACAACGGCGTTCGCTCGAGAGCGGCCACCGGCTGGCTACGCCACAACGCGCGTAGCCGACATTCGACCGATACTAGCCGAGCGCGCGCGGGCTGCGCAATGCGCTCGGCCTATGGCATGTGGTCTATTCACCTAGGTTTTATCAATTCAGACGGCTGCCAATCCACGCCGGCAAAGCAGCCAGCAAGGCAGGCAGCGCAGCGGTGTCGGAACCGCCGCCCTGGGCCATGTCGGCGCGGCCGCCACCCTTGCCGTCGATCTGGCTCGCCACGTGCGCGACGACGTCGCCGGCCTTGATGCGGCCGAGCGCCTTGCCGTTGACGCCAGCCACCAGCGACACGCGTCCGTCGGCGGCGCCGGCGAGCAGCACCACGCAGTCGGCGAGCTGTTGCTTGAGCTGGTCCATGCTGTCGCGCAGCGCCTTCGCGTCGAGGCCTTCCAGGCGGGCGGCGACGACCTTGATGCCGTCGACGTCCTGCGCGGCGCCGGCCAGGTCGGCGGTGGCCGAGCCGGCGGCCTTGGCGCGCATGGATTCGAGTTCGCGTTCGAGCTTCTTCTGCTTGTCCAGCAGCTGGCGCAGTTTGTCGACCACTTCCTCGCCGCTGGTCGACAACAATTGGGACAGTTCCCCAAGGCGACGCTCTTCGTCGGTGACGTAGGCGAGCGCACCGGCGCCGGTCACCGCTTCGATGCGGCGCACGCCGGAAGCCACGCCGGCCTCGCTGACGATCTTGAACAGGCCGATGTCCCCGGTGCGGCCCACGTGGGTGCCGCCGCACAGTTCGGTGGAGAAGTCGCCCATGCGCAGCACGCGCACTTCGTCGCCGTACTTCTCGCCGAACAGCGCCATCGCGCCGAACTCGATCGCCTGGTTGTAACCCATGTGATGCACTTCGGCCTGCGCGTTGCGGCGCACCTCGGCGTTGACCAGGTCTTCGACGCGCGCCAGTTCCTCGCGCGACATCGGCTTGAAGTGCGCGAAGTCGAAGCGCAGGCGCTCCGGCGCCACCAGCGAGCCCTTCTGCGTGACGTGTTCGCCCAGCACTTCGCGCAGCGCGGCGTGCAGCAGGTGGGTGGCGGAGTGGTTGAGCACGATCGCCTGGCGGCGCGCGCCGTCGACCAGCGCGTCCACCGCATCGCCCACGCGCAGCGGCTGCGCGCCCTGCCACTGGCCGGCATGGCCGAAGAACACGCCGCCCATCTTGAGCGTGTCGGCCACGTCGAAGCGGCCGGCGCTATTGGCGAGGCTGCCGGTGTCGCCGACCTGGCCGCCGGATTCGGCATAGAACGGCGTGCGCTCCAGGATCACCAGGGCTTCCTCGCCCTGCGCCAGCTGCTGCAGCTGGATGCCGTCGCGCACGATGCCCACCACCTGGCAGCCCTGCGCCGAGATGGCGTCGTAGCCCAGGAATTCGGTGGGCTTGAGCTGGCTGGCCAGTTCCGCCGGCATATTGCCCTTGGCCTTGAAGCTGCCGCCCTTGCGGCCGCGCTCCTTCTGCTCCTCCATCGCGCGGTCGAAGCCTTCCATGTCCACCGACATGCCGCGCTCGCGCGCGATGTCGGCGGTGAGGTCGACCGGGAAGCCGTAGGTGTCGTACAGGCGGAACGCATCGGCGCCGGGAATGCTGCTGCCGGACTTGCCCGCCACCTCGTCGAACAGGCGCATGCCGTGTTCCAGCGTTTCGCCGAAGCGCTGCTCCTCGGTGCGCAGCGCTTCTTCCACGAAGGCCTGCTTCGCGGCGAGGTCCGGATAGGCCGCGCCCATCTCCTCGACCAGCGGCTTGACCATCTTCCAGAAGAAATCGCCGCGCACGCCCAGCATCCAGCCGTGCCGCAGCGCGCGGCGGATGATGCGGCGGAGCACGTAGCCGCGGCCTTCGTTCGAGGGCAGCACGCCATCGACGATCAGGAAGGAACACGCGCGGATGTGGTCGGCGATCACGCGCAGCGACTTGTTCGCGAGGTCCGCCGTGGCGGTGAGTTCGCCGGCCACCTTGATCAGGTGCGCGAACAGGTCGATCTCGTAATTGGAATGCACGTGCTGCAGCACCGCCGCCACGCGCTCCAGGCCCATGCCGGTATCCACGCACGGCGCCGGCAGCGGCGACAGCGTGCCGTCGGGCGCGCGGTCGAACTGCATGAACACCAGGTTCCAGATCTCGATGTAGCGGTCGCCGTCCTCGTCCGGCGAACCGGGCGGGCCGCCGGCGATGTCCGGGCCGTGGTCGTAGAAGATCTCGGTGCAGGGACCGCAGGGGCCGGTGTCGGCCATCTGCCAGAAATTGTCGGAAGCGAACGGCGCACCCTTGTTGTCGCCGATGCGCACGATGCGCTCCGCCGGCACGCCCAGCTCCTTGTGCCAGATGTCGTAGGCCTCGTCGTCGGTGTGGTAGACGGTGACCCACAGCTTGTCCGCCGGCAGCTTGAACACGCCGGTCAGCAGCTCCCAGGCGTACTGGATGGCGTCGCGCTTGAAGTAGTCGCCGAACGACCAGTTGCCCAGCATCTCGAAGAAAGTGTGATGGCGCGCGGTATAGCCCACGGCGTCCAGGTCGTTGTGCTTGCCGCCGGCGCGCAGACAGCGCTGCACGTCGGCCGCGCGCTTGTACGGCAGCTTTTCGCTGCCCAGGAACACGTTCTTGAACGGCACCATGCCCGAGTTGGTGAACAGCAGGGTCGGGTCGCTGGCCGGCACCAGCGAGCTGGACGGCACGATGGTGTGGCCCTTGGAACGGAAGAATTCGAGGAAGGTGGAGCGGATGTCGGCCGTCTTCATTGCGTGCGGATCGTCGGTGTGGGGCGCCGTGGAGGCCACGCCGCGACGCAGCCGGGCGATCAGTCGCTTTCGTCGGCCAACTCGTCCACTTCGGCGTGGGTAAGACCTCTTACTGTGGCGGCGGCAAAGCCCCGACGCAAGAGAAACTGCGCCCGGCGCTGCTTTTCGGCCGGGTCCGACGCGGGTTTGCCGCCATAGCGGCGGCGCAGCTGCGCGGCTGCCGACTCGGCCCAGTCCACTTCCGCGGCGTCCAGCAACGCGCGGATGCGTGCGTCGGACAGGCCGTGGCTCTTGAGCTCCGCACGCAGGCGCGCGGGGCCGTAGCCCTGGGCGGCACGGCTGCGCACCAGCATCTCGCCGAAGCGTTCGTCGTCCTGGTAGTGCTGGGCGCCCAGGCGGTCCAGCGCCTCGCTGGCCTCGCCGGCCTCATAGCCGCCCTGGCGCAGCTTGCGGCCCAGCTCGCGGCGGGAGTGCTCGCGGCGCGCGAGCATGCCCAGGCCCTTGGCGTAGGCCGTGGCCTTGTCCTTTTTCTCGGAGGGTTTCTTGTCGCTGGAGCGGTCTTTGGGCATGCGTGACTGTTCGTCTCAGCAGACGAAGTCGATCAGGCCGAACCAGAGTGCCCCGACCAGGCCGGCGAAAGCGCCGATGGCCAGGCCGACGGCGGCGACCACGGCTTGCGCCACCAGCCGCGCCGTCAGGCTGCGGGGAGCGGGCAGGTTCGGCTCTTGCACGGTGGCCATGCGGGATGTCTCCGGTGGGCTCAAGGCTTGGTGGGCCGGGCGGCGATCCGGTCCGTGATCTGGTCCGCCAGGTCGCCGGCGTCCTGCCCGGCCTGCTGGACGGCGTTCAAGATCGCCGGGGCGTCCAGGCCGCCGGGGCGCGAAGCCTCGGACAAAGCCCAGGTGCGCGCGGCACGCCGGCCGCTGCGGCAATACAGCAGGATGGGTGCCTGATCGCGCGCCAGGGCGCGGCCCAGGGTCTCGACCGCACCGGACGGCACGTCGCCGTGGGCGACTGGGATGTAGTCGAAGCGAAGGCCTTGCTGCTGCGCCGCCTCGCTCATGACGCTGGCTGAGGGCTGTCCGGCGACTTCGTTGTCCGGGCGCAGATCCACCACGGCCCGGAACCCTTTCAATTTGAGCGTGACCAGCTCTTCCGGACCGATCTGCTCGGAAATCCACACGTCCGGTGTCAGCCGCCTGGCATGAACACTCGACGGCAGGCTGTGCCGATCGAACGCAGCCGTCACCAACTCCGCCGCGGCGCCCAAGACCACGGCGACAAGAAAAGTCCAACGCAACTTAGGCATCTTCCCTGCCCTCTATCGCCGGGATCGGCGCAGCCCGACCAGTATGGCCGGGCCGCGCTGGCGTCGGTCAGGCTTCTTCGAGCGCTTCTTCGGACGCCGTGGTCTTGCCGCCGCTGCTCACCAGCAGGCGGGCGCGCAGTTCGCGGTCCACTTCGTTGGCGATGTTCGGGTTGTCGCGCAGGAACTGGCGCACGTTCTCCTTGCCCTGGCCGATGCGGTCGCCCTTGTAGCTGTACCAGGCGCCGGACTTCTCGATCAGGCTCTGCGCCACGCCCAGCTCGATGATCTCGCCTTCGCGCGAGCTGCCCTCGCCGTAGAGGATCTCGAACTCGGCCTGGCGGAACGGCGGCGCGACCTTGTTCTTGACCACCTTGACGCGGGTTTCCGAGCCGATCACTTCCTCGCCCTTCTTCACCGCGCCGATGCGGCGGATGTCCAGGCGCACCGAGGCGTAGAACTTCAGCGCGTTGCCGCCGGTGGTGGTCTCGGGGTTGCCGAACATCACGCCGATCTTCATGCGGATCTGGTTGATGAAGATCACCAGGCAGTTGGACTTCTTGATGTTGGCGGTGAGCTTGCGCAGCGCCTGGCTCATCAGGCGGGCGTGCAGGCCGACGTGGGAGTCGCCCATCTCGCCTTCGATTTCGGCCTTGGGCGTGAGCGCGGCGACCGAGTCGACCACCACCACGTCCACCGCGCCGGAGCGCACCAGCATGTCGGCGATTTCCAGCGCCTGCTCGCCGGTGTCGGGCTGCGAGACCAGCAGGTCGTCCACGTTGACGCCCAGCTTGGCGGCGTAGGTGGGATCGAGCGCGTGCTCGGCGTCGACGAAGGCGGCGGTGCCGCCGTTCTTCTGGCAGTTGGCGATCACCTGCAGGGTGAGCGTGGTCTTGCCGGAGGATTCCGGACCGTAGATCTCGACCACGCGGCCGCGCGGCAGGCCGCCGACGCCCAGCGCGATATCCAGGCCCAGCGAGCCGGTGGACACGGTGTCGATGACGTCGTCGGTGCGGTCGCCCATGCGCATGACTGCGCCCTTGCCGAACTGCTTCTCGATCTGGCCGAGGGCGGAAGCGAGCGCCTTGCGCTTGTTGTCATCCATCGTCTTGTATCCCGAATGCGTGAGGAGTGGCGGTTAAGTGGGGAGCATGATGCGCCGGCCGTGTCTCAGGGGCTGCGATCACGCAGACAGGCAGTATCCCATACCGGTCAAGCCTGCCCGTGTAGGCGAACCCTGGTCAGTCGGTCAGCGCCTTGCGCACGCCGGCGAGGGCGGCGGCCACGGTCTGGCGGCGGATCGCCTCGCGGTCGCCGTCGAACTGGAACAAGCGGCCGTGCGCGTAGCCGCCGCGGCGCTTCCAGCCGATCCACACCGTGCCTACCGGCTTGTCGGCGGTGCCGCCGCTGGGGCCGGCGATGCCGGTGACCGCCACCGCCATGCCGGCGCCGAAGCGCGCCAGCGCGCCGGAGACCATCTCCAGCACGGTTTCCTCGCTGACCGCGCCGGTGCGTTCGAGCGTGCGCGGATTGACGCCGAGCAGCGCTTCCTTCGCCTCGTAGCTGTAGGTGACCACGCCGGCGTCGAACCAGGCCGAGCTGCCCGGCAGGTCGGTCAGCGCCTTGGCGATCCAGCCGCCGGTGCAGGACTCGGCGGTAACCAGCATGAGCTTGGCGGCCAGCGCGGCCTCTGCCACGTCGCGGGCGAGCGCGGCGAGGTCGGCGTCGGTGGGGACGGACGGCAGTGACATGAAAACTCCGTGGGGAAACGGCCGCATCGGATCGACGATGCGCAGCGGGCTGTTCTACCCCTTATGGGCGCGTGGGCCAAGACTTGACGAAAGCGCGACTTGACGAAAGCGCGACTTGACGAGGGCGCGACTTGACCAGGGCGGGCCGCTGCTAGAAATCGTAGCTGCCGCTCAGCAGCACGCTGCGCCGCTCAACCAGCGGTACGAAGCTGTCGTCGAAATCTTCCGCGCGCAGCTCCCGCCCGAGCAGGTTGCGCACGCCCAGGGTCACGCTCCAGCGCGGCGCGCGATAGAAGATGTTCGCGTCCAGGCTGTATTGCCCCGGGTTGCGGAACACCGTCTGGCCATCGGTCAGCAGGCCGTCGGTGTGGCTGCGCGCATGCACGCCGGCGCCGACGCCCCAGCTGGCGCGCGCCGCCGGATCGAAGCTGTAGCTGGCCCATGCATCCACCCGATGCCGCGGTGCGCCCGACGCCGGCGAGCCGTCGTGCCGCTCCACCCGCGCATAGGTGTAACTGGCGCTCACATCCAGGCCCGGCGCCAGCCGGCCGTTGATCTCCGCCTCGACACCCTGGTTGGTCTGCCCCGGCCCTCGGTAGCCGAAGTACGGCGGCTTGGGCGAGATCAGGTCGGTGCTGCGGTCCAGCGCGATGCGGTACCAGGCCACGGTCAGGCGCGCCCGGTCCTGCGCCAGGTCGAACTTGGCGCCGGCCTCCAGCTGGCGCGACAGCACCGGCAGCAGCGGCTTGCCGTTGCGGCCCAGCACGGTGTCGGGCTGGAAGCCGTGCGACAGGCTGGCGTACAGCGCCACGCCGGGCGCCGCCTTGTAGACCAGGCCGAGATTCGGCACCCACTGCACTTTGCGCCGCACCCACGGCGAGCCGTCGCGGTGCTGGGTCGACAGCACATAGGCCGAGCGGCGGATCGCCACCAGCGCGTTCCAGCGTTCGCCCAGCTGCATGTGGTCCTGCAGGAACAGGCCGCTGTCGGTCACCCACGGATCGCCGGAGAAGGCGAACTTGTTCATGCCGAACGCATGCAGATCCTGGTCCGAGGTCAGCGAATCGACCGGCGGCAGCTTCGCCCCGCCCAGGATGTCGACGCTGCCGTCGCCGAGGGTGGCCTGCACGTCCTCGAAGCGGCCGACGCGGGCGCGCGAGTAGTCGAAGCCGAGCATCACCTTGTGGCGCGTGGCGCCGACGTCGAAGGCCGCGACCAGCTCGTTCTGCAGCGTGTAGAACGCGTCCTTGTAGCGGTATTTGTCGGCCAGCGCGAAGGCGTTGCCGTTGTCCTGGAAATAGATCCACCAGGCCTGCATCGTGCCCACTTCGTCCACGTACTGCGCACGGCTGCGCAGCGACCAGACGTCGTCGAAGGCGTGCTCGAACAGGTAGTAGTAGCGGGTGGTGCGGAACAGCGCGTGGTCCTGCGCATTGCCCAGCAGCAGGCCGCGCGGCGTGGCGGAAGCGGCGCTGTCGTCCGTCCAGGCGACGTGGTCCGGCACCGGAAAGCGGTTGACCATGCGCGACAGGCCGACAATCCACTGCGTATCGCTGCCGTCCCAGCCCAGCGAGGGCGACACGAAGTTGGTGCGCCGGCCCGCATAGCCCTGCGGCGTGCGGTCGGTGCGGTCGGCCGAGAACACCAGGCGGTACAGCCAGCGGCCGTCGCGATCGAGCTTGCCGGCGAAGTCGCCGTCCAGCTGCGTGTCGCCGTGGCTGCCCAGCGCCCAGGTCAGCCGGTGCACCGGCGCGGCCTGCGGCTTCTTCATCACCAGGCCGATGAGGCCGCCGAAATTGTTGTTGCTGGAGACGTCGCCCAGGATCGACTGCGGCCCGCGCGGCACCTCGATGCGGTCCACCGCCACCAGCGGCGGCAGGTCGCCGACGCCTACCACGGCATTGGGCATGCCGTCGGTCAGGCCGTTGCCGGTGCGGAAACCGCGGATGCGGAACTGCGGCAGGCCGACTTCGGTATCCAGGTATTGCACGCCGGCCAGGGTGCGCAGGGCGTCGGGCACGGTGCGGTCCTGCCGTGCATCCATCAGGTCGCGCGTGACCACGCCCACCGACTGCGGCAGATCGGCCGGATCGGCTTCCAGGCGCGCGGAGCCGCTGGCGTAGTCGGCGCGATAGCCGTTGGCGAACAGTCCGATCGACTGCACCGGCGCCAGGTTGGTGACCGGCACCGGCGGCGGCTCGGCATGGCCCGGCGCAGGCGCGGACGCCGGCTTGATCACCACCGTATTGCTGCCGATGAAGCGATACGTGAGCGCGGTGCCGCGCAGCAGCTCCGTCAGTGCCGCCTCGCGGGCGAACGGGCCCTGCACCGGCGAGGAGCGCAACGAGGCCGCCAGATCGCCGGAGACCAGCACCTGCACATTGGCCTGCCCGCCGTAGGCGATCAGCGCCGGCGCCAGCGGCTGGGCCGCGATGGCGAAAGGCAGGGTGGCGGGGACAGCGCTGTCATCGCCGGCGGCGGCAGGCGTCCATGGCGACGCCATGATGCAGCCGCAAACGAACAGCCAACCGAAACGCCGCATGTCCCCCGCCGCTTCCCCGACGAAAACCGCGAGTGTGACATGGTCGACAATTCATTAGGAATTGTTCTTAGACAAAACAGCGGCGTCGATTCAGCCAGACGCCGCCCAAATCTTCGCCTCACTGACGCGCGATCGGACCCCGGTCGCTCAGCACCACTTCGTCCGCCCGCATCTCGACCCGCAGCGGCAGCACCTGCGGCAGGGCTTCCAGCCAGCGGTCGATGGCGTCGGTGCGGATGGTGCCGGTGAAGGCCAGCGCGGCCAGCTTCGGATCGGCGATGCGCACCGGCCGCTTGCTGTAGCGATTGAGGCTGGCCACCACCACGTCCAGCGGCTCGTTGTCGAATTCCAGCCGGTGTTCGCGCCAGGACGCGGTGCGCGCCGGATCGGACTGCGCCACCTGCAGGCCCTGGCCCGGCACGTAGACGATGCGCTGCCCCGCCGTGGCTTCCTGCACGCTCACCGCACCGGGCGCGTTGACCATCACGCGGCCCTCGGCCACCTCGATCATCACCCGGTCGCCGCCGCGCCGCACATCGAACGAGGTGCCCACGTCGCGGATGCGCACTTCGCCCACGCGCACTTCGAACGGCATGTCGTCCGGGGCGATCTGGAAGAAGGCCTCGCCTTCGCTCAGCTCCACCCGGCGCAGGCTGCTGTCGAAGCGCGCGGCGATGCGCGATGCGCCGCCCAGCGCCACCTTGGTGCCGTCCGGCAGCAGCACGTCCTGGCGCTGCGCCACCTGGCTGGCGTAGTCGCGCGCCACCGTGGCGGTGAGGAAGGTCCAGGCCAGATAGCCGCCCGCGGCCGCCGCCACGAAACCCGCGGCCAGCGCCATCGGCAGCCAGGGACGCGCGCTTTTCTTCGCGCGCGGCTGCGGCAGGCTGCGCCGCAGCACGTCGCGCGAGGCGTCGTCCAGGTGCACCACATCGTCGGCGAGCGCGCCCAGGCGCTCGAACGCGGCCAGGTTTTCCTCGCGTGCGGACCATGCGATCCATTGCGACAAAGTCGCCTCGGACACTTCCGGCTCGCGCAGGCGCAGCCACCAGTCGGCGGCGGCGCGCAGGCGCGCTTCTTCGATCGTCGTGATCCCGGACATCAGCCTTCCTCCAGCTGGTCGACCCGGGCCCGGCAATGCGCCAGGGCCCGCGTAACGTGATAGCGCACCATGCGCTCGCTCAAGCGCATGGCATTGGCCACCGCACGGAAATCCAGGCCTTCGATCATGTGTGCCATGAAGGCCTCGCGTGTTTTAGGCGGCAGTTCGCCCAGGGCCTGGCGCAGGCCGTGCAGCCGTTCCACCGCCATCGCCCGGCGCTCCGGCGCGGGCGCGGTCTGCGGTTCGCGGATCGCCACTTCGTCCACCGCCCGGGCGTGGATGCCGCGCTGGCGCAGGCGATCCATGGCCAGGTTGGAGGCGGTGCGGAACAGATAGGCGCGCAGGTCGTCGACGCCTTCGGGACGCTCCAGCGTCAGCATGCGCACATAGGCTTCCTGCGCCACTTCCTGCGCATCGGAAATCGACTGCAGCCGGCACTGCAGGAAGGCCAGCAGCGCGCGGTGATGCGTGCGGCACAGCTCCTCCAGGCGCGCGACGTGCGCCGCCGTGCGGGTGCCGGGCTGGTCGGTGGGGGGGCTCACGGTATCCACGCGGGCTCCTGCGGCAAAAAGGGCATGAACGGTGCGGCGGCGCGCGGCGCGGGTGCGGGTGCGGCAACAGCTTCGGCCTGCGGCGCCGCGCGCCCGAGCGCGGCGGTCAGCACACCTTCCGCGGCCATGCGCACCGCCTCGCGGCGCCGGAACGCGGCACGGTGGTGGCTGGGTACGTCGGCCTCGCTCTTGCGCGGCGGCTCCACCGGCAACGCGAACCAGCCGTCCTCGGCCACGCCATGCTGTTCCGTCCAGAACGCATCGTAATCCGCCTGGAACTGCCCGGCGCGGCGGCGGTTCAGCGGGTGGGCGCGATTGGCGATGCCGACCACGCGGGAGATACCGGCGTGGCGCGCGAACGCGCAGGCCAGGCTCAGCATCAGCTGCTTCGGGCGCAGGCCGTGCATCTGCTTGGTCAGGTCGCGCACCAGCTCGCGCGCATCGTCGCCGCCCGGCCCCTGCAGGCAGCCGATGGCGAGTGTGCGGCCGTCGTCGATCACCGTGCACACCACGCGATAGAGCGTGCGCCCGCCGATTTCCTCCAGGTGGATGCCGAGCTCGCCTTCGCAGCCCTTGTCGATCGAGGGGCGCAGGCTCAGCAGCAGCTCGCTGCCGTCCTTCAGCGCCAGCAGGCCGATCGGCACGCCGCCTTCGACATAGATGGCATCGAACAGCGGCCCCGGCAGCCGCGCCAGCATGAAGCGGTAGTGCGAGAGCAGCGCGCGCAGGCGTTCGCGGCGGCGCCACTGGTCGTTGACGAAGCGGTGCAGATGGCGCTCGAACAGGCGCGGATCGCGGCGGCAGCAGGCATGCATGCGCGCATCGCCCTGCAGGAAGCGCAGATAGCCGGTATGCAGCAGCGGCAGGCACAGCGCGCGCACCAGGTACTTGGCCGCTTCGCGCAGGCGGGCGCGCGGTGCCCGCGGCCAATCCTGGCGCTGCCGCAGCGAGGCCAGCCAGCCGCGTGCCGGCACGGCGGGCGCAGAGCGGCGCAAGCCCGGCGCCAGCTTCAAGGCGCCGCCATCGGAGACGGTGAGACGGATGTTCAAGCGGAAAGCTCGCGAGTGACCAAAGACCCCCGGAGGACGAACTCGCGCGGCGTTTTTGAAATGCCCGGGGATCGGGCCGTGCATGCGGCGGATAGCTGCCGCGTCAGGGGCTTACGGCGGGCTTGCGGCAAGGCGCCCGGCAGCGGCATGGATCGAAGCTGCCCCAGGCCGTATGCTTCGGCGCTTTCGCTCCATCTTCCCCGGCCGCCGCGCCCTTCGCGGCCCACGCCTGCTCGCCAGCGCCAGCCGGAAGAGCCACCGGATTGCACGGACACCGATGACGGACACGCATCTCGAACACACCCCGCTCATGCGCCAGTACCTGACGGCCAAGGCCGCGCACCCCGAGGTGCTGCTGTTCTTTCGCATGGGCGATTTCTACGAGCTGTTCTACGACGACGCGCGCAAGGCTGCGCGGCTGCTCGATATCACCCTGACCCAGCGCGGCCAGTCGGCCGGCCAGCCGATTCCGATGGCGGGCGTGCCGTATCACGCGGTGGAGAATTACCTGGCCAAGCTGGTGCGCCTGGGCGAGTCGGTGGCGATCTGCGAGCAGATCGGCGATCCGGCGCTGGCCAAGGGCATCGTCGAGCGCAAGGTGGTGCGCATCGTCACGCCGGGCACGGTCACCGACGCCGCCCTGCTGGAAGAACGCCGCGACAACCTGCTGCTGGCCATCGCTGCCGGTCCGCAGGCGAGCTACGGCCTGGCCTGGGTGGACCTGGGCAGCGGCCGCTTCCTGCTCAGCGAAGTGCCCAGCGCCGAAGCCCTCGCCGCGGAGCTGGCGCGGCTGCAGCCGGCCGAGACCCTGGTCGACGAAGCCGTGGCCTGGCCCAAGCTGGTCAGCGGCCTGCCTGGCCTGCGCCGGCGCCCGCCGTGGCATTTCGACAGCGATGCCGCGCGGCGCGAACTGAACCGCTTCTTCGGCACGCGCGACCTCGGTGGCTTCGGCGTGGACAACCTGCCGCTGGCGATCGCCGCGGCCGGCTGCCTGCTCGGCTACGTGGAAGAAACGCAGAAGAGCGCACTGCCGCACGTCTCCGGCATGTCGGTGGAAAGCGCCGGCGAAACCATCGCGATGGACGCCGCCACGCGCCGCAATCTTGAACTGGACACGCACCCCAGCGGCCGCACCGAACACACCCTGCTCGGCGTGCTGGACGAAAGCGTGACGCCGATGGGCGCGCGCCTGCTGCGCCGCTGGCTCAACCGCCCGCTGCGCTCGCGCGAAGCGCTGCGCCGGCGCCACCAGGCGATCGGCGCGCTGCTCGACAACGCGTCAATGAACGGCCGCGGTTACGAAAGCCTGCGCGAACGCCTGCGCGGCATCGGCGACCTGGAACGCATCCTGGCCCGCGTGGCGCTGCGCTCGGCGCGTCCGCGCGATCTCTCGACGCTGCGCGACGGTCTCGCCGCCGCGCCGCTGCTGCGCGCGGAAATCGCCGCGCTGGACAGCCCGCTGCTGCACGCGCTGGTCGAACGCATCGGCGACCACGCCGACAACGCCGCCCTGCTCGCCTCCGCCGTGGTGCCGCAGCCGCCGGTGCTGCAGCGCGACGGCGGCGTCATCGCCGACGGCTACGACGCGGAGCTGGACGAACTGCGCCGCCTGTCCACGCATGCCGACCAGTACCTGGTCGAACTGGAAGAACGCGAGAAAGCCGCCAGCGGCATCGCGACGCTCAAGGTCGGCTACAACCGCGTGCACGGCTACTACATCGAGATCAGCAAGGCGCAGTCGGAAAAAGCGCCCACGCACTACACGCGCCGCCAGACTACCAAGAACGCCGAGCGCTACATCACCGAAGAATTGAAAACCTTCGAGGACAAGGTGCTCTCGGCCAAGGAGCGCTCGCTGATGCGCGAGCGCGCGCTGTACGAGGCGCTGCTCGACACGCTCACCCAGCGCCTGGAACCGCTGAAATCCGCCGCCGCCGCGATCGCCGAGCTGGACGTGCTGTCCACCCTGGCCGAACGCGCCGCCACGCTGGACTGGAGCGCGCCCATGCTCACCGACGAGCCCGGCCTGCAGATCGAGCGCGGCCGCCATCCGGTGGTGGAGAAAGTGCGCGCCGAACCGTTCGAGCCGAACGACCTGAATCTCGACGACGCGCGCCGCATGCTGGTGATCACCGGCCCGAACATGGGCGGTAAGTCCACTTACATGCGCCAGAACGCACTGATCGTGCTGCTCGCGCATATCGGCAGCTACGTGCCGGCCAGCGCGGCGGCGATCGGTCCGGTCGACCGCATCTTTACCCGCATCGGCGCGGGCGACGATCTGTCGCGCGGCCAGTCCACCTTCATGGTGGAGATGAGCGAGACGGCCAATATCCTGCACAACGCCACGGCGTCGAGCCTGGTGCTGATGGACGAAGTCGGCCGCGGCACCAGCACCTACGACGGCCTGGCGCTGGCGCGTGCGGCGGCGGTGCACTTGGCGGCGAGCAGCCGCGCGTACACGCTGTTCGCCACGCATTATTTTGAGCTGACCGAACTGGCCAACGAATATCCGACCATCGCGAACGTGCATCTGGACGCGGTGGAATACGGCGACCAGCTGGTCTTCATGCACGCGGTGAAGGAAGGCCCGGCCAACCGCAGCTTCGGCCTGCAGGTGGCCGCGCTGGCCGGCCTGCCGAAGTCGGTGATCGCCGATGCGCGGCGCACGCTGGCGGAGCTGGAGCGCGGCATGCACCAGCAGGCATCGGCGGCGAAGCCGAAAGCGGACAGCTCGCCGCAGCTGGGCCTGTTCGCACCGGCGGAACCGTCGGCGGCGGAGCGTGCGCTGGACGAAGTGGACCCGGATGCGCTGACGCCGCGCGAGGCGCTGGAGGTTCTGTACCGTCTCAAAGCCCTGCTTTGAGACGGTACGCCGCGCTGTCTTAAGCGGCCGCCGGCACCGGCGCCGGGAACGGATCGCGCCAGCCCGGCAAGGCCATCAGGCGCTCATGCCAGCGTTCGATGTTGGCGAAGCCTGCCACCGGCAGGTGCGCTTCCTTCGCCCACGGCAGCAGCACGCCGGCGCCGAAGTCGGCGATGCTGAGCTGGTTGCCTACGAGGTAATCACGCGTCGCCAGATGCGCATCGAGCACCGCGGCGAAGCGCTTGAAGAAGCCGGTCGCCTCTTCCACCGCGGCGGCATTGGGCTCGCCCAGGCCGGCCCAGGGCTTGATGATGTGCTCGAAGTACAGCGAGCTGCCGTGGCGCGAGAAATGCACCATGTCCCAGGACAGCCAGCGCAGCACTTCCACCTGGCTGGCCGCATCCGAAGGCCACAGGTCGGAACCGGCCTTCACCGCCAGGTGCGCCATGATCGCGGTGCTTTCCCACAGGCGCAGTTCGCCGTCGACCAGCAGCGGCACCTTGCCGTTCGGGTTCTGCTCCAGGAAGGCCGGCGCGCGGTGCTCGCCCTTGCTCAGATCCACTCGGATGAATTCCACCGGCGATCCCAGGTACTTCGCCACCGCGCAGACCTTGCGCGGGTTCATGGTCTCTGCGTAGTACAGCTTCATGGTCGTGCCTCCATAGGTAAGGGGCTCCTGCCCCGGGGGGATGGCCACGAAGTCTGCCGGCGAACTACATATGTTCAAGAACATATTCTGCGGCGGGAGTACGCTTGCGCGGCTGCCCTTCCCCTGCATGACGCCGCCATGCCCTATACCGCCGAACACAAGCAGAAAACCCGCGAGCGCATCGTCGAATCCGCGCGCGAGCTGTTCAATCGCCGCGGCTTTTCCGATGTGTCCATCGACGAAATCATGCGGCAGGCGGGGCTGACCCGCGGCGGCTTCTACAACCACTTCAAGGCCAAGGAAGAGCTGTATGCCGAGACGGTCGCGGCCTATATGCACTTCGACCCGTCGCAGCGCTGGAGCGGCATCGAGTTCGATCCGGACGCCAAGGGCACCGCCTGCGCGCAGCAGATGGTGAACATCTACCTGTCCACCGCGCACCTTGAAGACGTCGAAGGCCATTGCCCGCTGGTCGCCCTGCCCGCCGATGCGGCGCGCGCCGGGCCGCAGGCGCGCATGGCCTACTGCAAGCTGGTCGAGCACATGGCCGGCATGCTCAGCGGCGGCCTGGAAGGCTGCGAGGGCGAGGAGGCGCGCAAGCGCGGCCTGGCCATCACCGCGCTGTGCGTGGGCGGCATGGTGCTGGCGCGCACCATCGACGACCCGGCCTTCGTCGAGGAGGTGCGGCTGGCGGCGCGCGAGATGGCCTTGAAGCTGATCGGCCCCGAGGCCGCCTAAGTCATAGTCTGAAACTATCGGAAAGATCAGAACAATCTAGTTCACCTAAAGAACCCATCTGCGTAGATTGGGAACGGCAAGCCAGCCGACGCCAGCCACTCCGACCAGAAGGACTTTCCTCGTGACCCAAGATCCCCACAGCACGACACCCACTTCCGAAGCGTCGAAGTGCCCCGTCCACCATGCTGGCAAGAGCGGCACCGCCAACAAGGATTGGTGGCCCAACCAGCTCAATCTGAAAATTCTTCACCAGCATTCGCCGGTGACTGATCCGATGGATGGCGATTTCGACTACGCCAAGGCCTTCGGCGAACTCGATTACGACGCGCTCAAGCGCGACCTGCACGCACTGATGACCGATTCGCAGGACTGGTGGCCGGCCGACTTCGGCCACTACGGTCCGCTGTTCATCCGCATGGCCTGGCATAGCGCCGGCACCTACCGCACCGGCGACGGCCGTGGCGGCGCCGGTGCGGGCCAGCAGCGTTTCGCGCCGCTCAACAGCTGGCCGGACAACGGCAACCTGGACAAGGCGCGCCGACTGCTGTGGCCGCTGAAGCAGAAGTACGGGCGCAACATCTCCTGGGCCGACCTGATGATCCTGGCCGGCAACGTCGCGCTGGAATCGATGGGCTTCAAGACCTTCGGCTTCGCCGGCGGCCGTCCGGACGTGTGGGAGCCGGAGGAAGACGTCTACTGGGGCACCGAGACCACCTGGCTGGGCGGCGACAAGCGCTACTCCGGCGAACGCGATCTGGAGAATCCGCTGGCCGCGGTGCAGATGGGCCTGATCTACGTCAATCCGGAAGGCCCGGAAGGCAAGCCCGATCCGCTCGCCGCCGCGAAGGACATCCGCGAGACCTTCGGCCGCATGGCCATGAACGACGAGGAGACCGTCGCCCTGATCGCCGGCGGCCACACCTTCGGCAAGACCCATGGCGCCGGCCCGGCCGACCACGTGGGCGTGGAACCGGAAGGCGCCAACATCGAGGAAATGGGCCTGGGCTGGCGCAGCAGCTTCAACAGCGGCAAGGGTTCGCACGCCATCACCAGCGGCCTGGAAGTGACCTGGACCACCACTCCGACGAAGTGGGGCAACGGCTTCTTCGACAACCTGTTCGGCTACGAGTGGGAACTGAGCAAGAGCCCGGCAGGCGCGCACCAGTGGGTGGCGAAAGACTCGGGCGACGTGATCCCCGATGCGCACGACGCCTCGAAGAAGCATCGCCCGACCATGCTCACCACCGATCTTTCGCTGCGTATCGATCCGGCCTACGAAAAGATCTCGCGCCGATTCCATCAGCACCCCGAGGAGTTCGCCGACGCTTTCGCCCGCGCCTGGTTCAAGCTCACCCATCGCGACATGGGCCCGCGCGCCCGCTACCTCGGCCCGGAAGTGCCGGCCGAAGCGCTGCTGTGGCAGGACCCGATCCCCGCCGTCGACCACCAGCCGATCGACGCCAAGGACATCGCCGCGCTGAAGGCAAAGGTGCTTGCATCGGGCCTGTCGACCGCCGAGCTGGTCTCCACCGCCTGGGCTTCGGCTTCAACCTTCCGCGGCTCGGACAAGCGCGGCGGCGCCAACGGCGCGCGCATCCGCCTGGCCCCGCAGAAGGACTGGGCGGCGAATCAGCCGGAACAGCTGGCCAAGGTGCTGAAGGCGCTGGAGCGCATCAAGCACGAGTTCAACGCGGCGCAGTCCGGCGACAAACGCGTCTCGCTGGCCGACCTGATCGTGCTGGGCGGCAATGCCGCGGTCGAACAGGCGGCGAAGCAGGCCGGCGTCGAGGCCACGGTGCCGTTCGCGCCGGGCCGCATGGATGCCTCGCAGGAGCAGACCGACGTCGAGTCTTTCTCCGTGCTGGAACCGGTGGCCGACGGCTTCCGCAACTTCCTCAAGCAGAGCTACAGCGTGCCGTCCGAGGTGCTGCTGGTCGACAGGGCCCAGCTGCTGACCCTGAGCGCGCCGGAGATGACCGTGCTGGTCGGCGGCCTGCGCGTGCTGGACACCAACGTCGGCCACAGCCGCCACGGTGTGTTCACCCAGCGCCCCGGCACGCTGAGCAACGACTTCTTCGTCAACCTGCTGGACATGGGCACGGAGTGGAAGGCGGTGTCGAAGGAAACCTTCGAAGGCCGCGACCGCAAGAGCGGCGAACTGAAGTGGACCGCCACGCGTTCGGACCTGGTGTTCGGTTCCAATTCGATCCTGCGCGCGGTCGCCGAGGTCTACGGCAGCGCGGACGCCCAGGCGAAGTTCGTGCGCGACTTTGTGGCGGCGTGGGGCAAGGTGATGGAGCTGGATCGGTTCGAGCTGAAGTGATGTTGTTCGCAGCCTGAAAGTCTGGAAAAACGAAGCGCCGCAGCGTGATTACGCTGCGGCGCTTTTTTTGTCGGGACCAGACATCCGGCGTAGGTTGGGGTGAGCCGCAGGCGAACCCCAACAATGTGGCGTGTCCCAGGAACCCGGTGTTGGGGTTCGCCTGCGGCTCAC